>JAQGOC010000301.1 GCA_028293805.1 Gammaproteobacteria bacterium | reverse complement strand
CGGCGCGCTGAAAATGCAACAGTGGTAACGAACGGCGATGACCAATATCGCCTGCCCCAAATTACTGCTATTCAGCCAGGGCAACGTTCAGGCCAACGGCAGTGACCCGCTGACGTTCAATTCTGCGGGACAACCCGCGACGTATTCTCCGGCCTGGCAGGGCGCGCGCTACGGGATTACCGCAGCTCTCATGAATGACGGCTACTACTTCGCCGACTACGGCATTTACGACGAAGAGACTGCAGCCAACCGCCGCTGGTTTGACGAGTACGATAACGCTGGTGCCGGCGCCGGTTACCTGGGTCACCCTGTCGCCGGTTCGGCAGGTAGTCCGCAGACAGCCGCGTGGAGCAACGGCGTATGGATGCGCGAATTCCAGAATGGCGTAGTTCTCTGGAACCCGAAAGGCAATGGCGCAAAGACCGTGAATGTGTCAGGACTGGTGAGCCCCGCAGGTCACACCGGCCTCAAGCATATCGCTGGCACGCAAGCTCCAACGGTCAATAACGGCAAGGCCGCGACCTCGGTCACTCTGCAAAATCGCGATGGTGTGATTCTTCTGTGGACCCAACCCTAGACTTTCAGGGGAACGCGGCAACACCATGGCAGCTTGTGGCTTCCGGAGCCTCCGAAACGCAGTGGGCCATCAGTTGTTGGTCGCTTCGCATCGTGAGCTGACGTCCCCGGGCCTGGTGTACGGGGAATCTTCTGATTCGATGCTGATCCAGCTGTGCCCATTCGCGCTGGCGAATTGAAGAAACTCAATCCGATCATCGTACCGCTTCCGGCATCATCGGCCACCAGACGGGCCGCCGGCGTACCAACGCCGGCGGCCCTGGACGACTGGAGTTAGAACTCCGGCAACAGCGGAGTCTTTTCCATCTTCACCGATTCCAGCGCCTGCGGATCGAGCCCCAGCACCTTGAGTATCGTCGGCGCGAGCGAGGTTGTCGGGACGGGCACTTTAATTACCTCCCCCTTCAACTTCGGATTCGCCAGAAGCAGTGGCACGTTGACATCCTCTGTATAGAACCCGCCGTGCTCGGCAATCTTGGTGGACTTTTCCGAGGCGTAGTAGACCCCGACCAAGGGCTTCACAATGATGTCCGGAACACGGCCATCCTTGAGCGGATCGTTGTACTGCAGTTTGAGCGTCTCGCCCCAGACTATCTCATTGATGGCGGCCTTGGCCCGGTTCTCCGGCCGGGAGAGCAGTGCGGCGACTTTCGCGGTCTGGCTCTGATCCTTCAGCCACAGCAGCGCTTCCGTATCCTGAATTGCCACGGCTACCAGGTTCTCGCCAATCATCTCCGGAATGAGATCCTCGCTGACCTTGCGCGACATGCTGCGCAGGATCGGTGAATCACCATGCACCGCGGTCACGATGACCAACGTGGAATCGAGCAGCTGCTGCGCCTTCAATTCGCTCACGATTTTGCCGATCGACTCGTCGATATGCTTGATCGTGCTCCCGACGAGAGCACTGGGCGTGCCGGCCGAGTCGAGGTAACCTCCAGTGGGTACTTTCTGCTGCACCGCCACCGCCTGGAATGTCATGCCGAAGATCGTGGGGACGCCCACTTGCTTGGAGCGGTCGTGGTTGAACCCGTCGATCTGGTTGACGATCGCTTGAACCTTGATGTCATCGGAGCCGGTGGTGCGGGCGATATCGGCGGAGGCCTTGCCGGTACCGACCTCGCGGATGAACAGATCGTCGATTCCCTTGCCCGAGCGGCCGGTGACGATCTCACAGGACCAGTGCTTATCCGACCATGCCGTGCGCTTGCCGGCGGCCCGCGCCAGATCGAAAATGGTGTTCACTCGCAGGAACTCGTGGGGAAAAACCGGCTTGCAGCCGTTCTTCGGGTCGCGGGGAATCTTGGCCGGATTGATTCCGCCGCCGCCATCGAACGCCTCGACATTGAAATCGATGTTCTCGTCGTAGAGAACCTCGGTGCCGACCTTCGAACAATCGGAGCCGGCCTCCGAAAGCGCGCGGTCGTAACCGCCGTCATACCAGACGCCCGTCGAATTCGGAGTACCGCCGGTGATCAAAGACAGAATGCCCGGATAGAAATCCCCTACCGGCAGGCTCGCATTGGTATATGTCACGCCCATCCCGGACAGCTCCGCGAACGCGGAGTGCGGATTCAACCGGACATAGTTCGCAACATCCAGTGCATGAAAGCCATCGATGCTCAGCAGCAGCACGTGCTGAGCGGAAAGTGCGCCTTGCGGCCGTTGCGCCTGGCCACTGCCAATGAGCGATAAGGTAGCGCCAAGAATTCCAGCGCATGTCACGACCACTTTTCGCATAAATCCCCCCTAGGGCATGAAGTCAAAACGGCACGAATTCGATAACAGCTGTTGAGGCGATCCGACAATCGCTCGAGCGCGATTCCGGGGCGCTCGAATCAGATCTTGTCATTTTTCATTTGCGCGTGGGCGGAAAGTACGCCCGCATCGCATTCGCGAGTACGATCCACCGCGACGGCGGGAATGACAATTAAATTGCGGTTTATCTTCATCATACGTTCGGCCGATGCGCGCAAGCGGCGCTACATCGATCCCCGGTGCCATGCAGGAAACGCTGAAAATCCCAGGACTTTTGACGCGGAGGGACGGCGCGCGCCACGACGTCGCAGGTCGCACCAACGTCATGTTTGAATCGGTATCGCGCTAGCCGGTAGCCGACTGCGGACGGTTCGCCGGGTCGCATTGTGCACGATCCGTGGTCCGTGACTTGCCATTTGGAGGTGCACTGCAGCCATGCGGAAGGGACTACTCTTCACCGCATGGAGCAACCTGGGAGGCTGTGGCTTCCAGGTGAGGGTCGCAGGACGCCAGTCTCACAGTCCCAAAACTCCGGTGAGCGTTCAGAGGGGGCGCCAACCATGATTCGAACAAATAAGACTCTGCTCTTTGCCGCACTGGCTTGGTGTATGGCACAGGCCTGTCAGGCCCAGCAGGAGCAGGCATCGGTAAAGAGTGACACGGACGCGAAGAAGGAAGCTGAAAGCGTCGAGAAGCTCCAGACGGTCACCGTGACCGGCACGCTGCTGCCTACCACACCGGACGCGGTGGCCATTCCGATCGTCACGCTGGACGCCCAGAAGCTCGAACAGGCGGGCGTGAACTCAAACGCGCTCGAGATTCTGCGCAAGTCGATTCCGGCGTTCGCCGGCCGCAGCAATGCGGGTGCGAGCAACGCCAACAACGACAATCAGAGAACGGGCGGCGGCTCACAACTGCAACTACGCAATCTGCCTACCCTCGTGCTCATCAACGGGCGCCGCGCGGCAATATCCGGTATCGCCGGAACGAACGGCAGGGCCTTCGTCGACGTCGATCAAGTTCCGACCGGGGCCATCGATCACATCGAGGTGCTGACCGACGGCGCCTCGTCGATATACGGGTCGGACGCCATCGGCGGCGTCGTGAACTTCATTCTCAAATCCGACTTCCAGGGCCTGAAGGCCGGGGGCCGCTTCGGCGGGGCGGAGGGCGGATACAAGGAACGCTCAGCGTACATCACCGGTGGAATGAATATCGGCAGCGTGAACATCACGGCGACCGGCGGGTACTCCAGGACCGATCCTCTCTTCCAAAACGCCCGATCGTTTACCAGCCCGCTGTTCAACAAATCGGCGAACGTTCCAGGCGTTGTGGCGGCCAACGGCAGCAGCCCCGGGGCAATTCTCGCGCCCGGTCTCAATTCTCCGAGCGCCACGAATCCCACCGGGGCCGCCGCGACCGCGACTTCGGTCAACGATCTGATTGCCAATGGCACCTACCTTGCGACGACGCCGGGCGCGGTTTCAAATGCGTTCGACGTCTCCCGGTACCAGACGCTACTGTCGCAGCAGGAACAGAAATCGTTCGTCGCCAGCATCAACGCGGACCTGTTCGACGACGCCGTGCGCGTGTTCGGCGACGTTCTTTACGCGCACAACACCAATTTTCTGCGGCAGCTGCCGGTGTTCTCCTCCGTGACGGTGCCAGCCGGCGCTCCTTACAACCCGCTCACCACGCCGTTCGCCGGTGTGACGTTCGATTACCTGCCCAACTCGAGGCAGTTCGATAATCAGAACGATTTCTCGCGCGCTGTCGCCGGACTGAAAGGACGTCTGGCCGGGGACTGGACCTGGGAAAGCGGCGTGGACTTCAGCCAAAGCCAGTTCGAACAGGACATCTCGAACGTCATTTTCAAGCCTAATCTGACACGCGCCATCGCGGGCGGCTTCGACCAAAATGGCAACCCCGTCGCAGGCGGTGCGTACAGCCAGGTTCTCGGCGGAATGTCCGTTACCGGCGCCCCAGTTCTGCAGCCCGCGCTCGATCCCTTCGCGAGGGCGGGCGGGATCAGCGCCGCATCATTGGCGAACCTTTATGGTGTGGAAGTGATCAACGCTCGCAGTCGCCTGCTCTCCTGGGACGGCAAGGTGGTTGGTAGCGTGTTCACCCTTCCGGCGGGCAACGTGAGTGCTGCCGTGGGGTTGGCGTGGCGTCGCGAGGAGCTTTCCGGACACGCTGACGCCAACGGCCGCGTCACCGACCCGGTTACTGGCTCGACTGTCGGCAACTCGCAGCTCTGGCAAGGGGGTCTCAACTACGACCCGTTCAGCGCGCATCGGATCATCAGCGCGGTATTCGGCGAGACGCGCATTCCCGTCACAAGTCCACAATGGAACACGACGGGGCTGTTCGCCTTCGATATCACCGCAGCGGTGCGCACGGAGAAGTACAGCGACGCCGGCAAGTCGACGGTTCCCAAAATCGGCTTCCGCTGGCAGCCGGTCGATAGGCAGCTGACGGTGCGCGGCAACTATTCCAAGTCCTACAGCGCGCCGTTCCTGTACGCCGAGTACGCGCCGACCTCCACGCGGCAGGTGGGCTCGAACGTGATACTCGGGTTGTTCGGGCCCAATTACGGCGGCATGCCCTTCAACGGCGAGGATGGCAATAACCCGAATCTCAAGCCCGCCACTTCGGTGTCGCGCTTGATCGGCCTGGTCTTCCAGCCGGAGCTCGTGCCGGGATTCACGCTGTCGGTGGATTTCTCCTCCATCAATCTGTACGGCTACCAGGGTGGCATTGGTCTGAACAACATCCTCGGCAGCGTCAACACGCTGGGCGCCGCTTCACCGTTTTTCAACAATCTGGCGGTGGACGGTTTCGCCGGCACGGCCGGGGCAAGCCAGCCGTTCGTCAATCCGGGTGATCTGCTCAAGTTCCTGACGAATCCAGCCACGGGCAAAGGCGATCCGGGCGCTGCCAACCGGCTGTTCGCGGCCGATCAGTTCCGCAATCTCGGCGTGCTGCAAGAGCGCTCGTACACCATCGACTTGAATTACATCCTGCCTTGGACCCGTTATGGCACGTTCACCCTGTCGACCAACGGGATGATCTTCAAGTCCTTCAACTTCCAGGACGCACCGGGCCATCCCTTCATCCAGTATGCCGGCGCGACCAACAACGCCGGGGCGACAGGTAATTTCGGCGGCACGCTGCCGACGTACCGATTTTTCACGACTTTGGACTGGCAGCGCGGCAACTTCGACGTGACTCTCAACAACACGTACGTTTCCGCGACTCAGGACACTGGCGTGAATGGCAACTCGACGCCAACGATTCCGGTCGACAAGTATGTCTCCTGGGACGCACGGGTCGCTTATGACTGGCGGCGGGAAAACACCCGATTCGGCGGCGACATCACCTTCGCCGTGGGAGTCAACAACTTCACGAACGCAATGCCGCCACTGGCTCCCCGAGCCTTCGTAGACAACAACGCCGACGCGGCCACATTCTCGCCCATCGGACGTCTCGTCTTCGGCACGGTCGCGATCAAGTTCTGAAATGGCCGAGCGATGTTGCGGCGGCCACCAACGCACCGGGTGCGCTGGTGGCCGTCGGCAGACCGTTGCATCCGCCACAGGAAACTTCCGATGTCGCCAGCATCCCAGTCGAGAACAGTTGCGTCGAGCTCCCCGACGCTGCGGGTATCGGCTTTGAAACGAAGAATGAGCTTTATCGCCTGATGAAGCGCTGACTCCTTAGCGGTGATCGCGCCCCGTGAGCAAGCGCCGCCCTCATCCCCATGTCTCAATCGAGTCTCTTGCATTCGTCCTGGGCAACGTCCGCGGCGAGGGGCAGCTAGACGTTTCCGGCCCGCACCCCTACTGCCCCGGCAGATCCCCTCGCACGCAGCACTCTTCAAGGCCCAGCTACCGACCCACTGGCCTGTAGATTATATATCGTGAACAATATTTCGCCGCAGGATCTGAGGATCTTCATCCAGGCCGCGCGCAAGGGGAGTTTTGCCGCTGCCGCGAGCGAGCTTGTCACGTCACCGGCCTATATCAGCAGGCGCATTGCACTGCTCGAGCGCACGTTGAAGGTGAAGCTGTTCCACCGCAGCACGCGGGTCTCGCTGACGGAGCGCGGCGAGCTGATGCTCTCGTGGGCTCAGCGGGTGCTCGATAGTTACGATCAACTCAGCGGATCGCCCGGGGCGAGTCAGACTGCCATTCGTGGCGGTCTGCGTATCGCGGCAAGCTCGGGTCTCGGACGCAATCATGTCGCGCCCGCTCTTTCCGAGCTCGTCAAACTGCACCCCGGTCTGGAGATAGACCTGGAAATTCTGGACAGGTCCGTGAACCTGGTCGATGAGGAGATCGACATCGACATCCGCATCGGCGACGTGCGCGAGCCGCATCTCGTCTCGCATCACCTCGCGCCCGGGCGCCGCATCCTGTGTGCGTCACCTGAATACATTCGCATCCGCGGGGAGCCCGACTCGGTCGCCGACCTGTCGCGTCACTCCTGCCTGCTCATCCGCGAGCGCAACGAGACCTTCGGCCGCTGGGCGCTGCAGGGACCCGATGGCACTCGCAATACCAGAGTCAACGCGGCCCTCGCCTCGAATCATGGCGATGTGATCCGCCGCTGGGCGGTGGAGGGCCACGGCATAATGCTGCGCTCCTACTGGGACGTGGCGGAAAATTTGGAGCGTGGCGACCTGGTCCACCTGCTGCGTAAGTTCTGGCAACCAGCAGACGTGTGGGCGGTCACCAAGATCCGCTCCGAAAACTCTGCGCAGACCCGGCTTTGTATCCGTCACCTGCGCGCGAGATTGCGGTCCGGTCCGCAAGCGTTGACGGCGCCCAAAGAGCTACGCTGAGCCGCCGGCGCGAGTGGAACCTTCGCGGGTCGGAGGCGTCGGCGGCTTGTGAGCGGAACGCGCGCGAGTGTGAGCGACTCGCACAGGCAAACTCCGCTACGCTGACCGGCAAGCGCAGATCATCCCGACTTCTGCGCGCTCACTATCCGGAGCTTTCAGTCTCAACGATACCTGTGCGCTCATCGATGTCGAATCCTGCTCGATGGGGATCGCCGCCACGACACGGGTCGTTGCAATCTATCAATCGCCCGGCGGAGCACTCAACGTCCGTGCTCCCGCGTGCACCGTGGTGCCCCATTTCGGTCCGGGATCAGAACCCGCCCGCAGACCGCATCCGATGTCCTCCAAGCGGGCTTCGTCATCCACCAGCTCCTACGCCGGTCCCGCTGTACGCCGGCGCATGGCTTTCAGGGACCTAAACCGGCCCGTTACAGAAAGCTGCTCGCGGTCCGATTCCGCCATCCAAAGCGCGTTACGGCGAGCGACAAACGAGCTTTTCGATATCTGCTCAAGCGAGCTGGGACTTGCGAACAGGAATCCCTGCCCAGCGACACAGCCCAGCTCAAGCAGCGCGGCAACCTGGGGTTCCAGCTCAATCCCCTCTGCTACCGTGTCGAGTCCCAGGGTCTCACCCAGGTTGATCACCGCACTTGCAACTTCCGACCCATTATCGGAATTGGTAAGACGGCTTACAAACGAACGATCGATTTTCAAAATGTCGATCGGGAACCGGTGAAGATAAGACAACGACGAGTAACCGGTTCCGAAATCATCGATCGCAAGTCGAATGCCGAGTGCCTTGAGACGATGGAATCGCTCGAGATTCGCATCGGTGTTGTACATGATCGTGCTTTCGGTGAGCTCGATGACGAGATTACCGGGCTCGAGCCCGGATTCTTGCAGCGCCTGCGCTACATCGCCTGCCAGGTCCCCATTTTGAAGGTGGCGTCCCGAGATGTTTACGGCAAGCCGCAGTCTTGCCCCGCCAGCTATCGCGTCACGCCACGAACACAGATCGTGACACGCCCGCCTGAGCACCCAGCGGCCCAGCTTCTCGATCTGGCCGCACTCCTCGATCACCTGAATAAACCGAGCGGGCATCAATACGCCGGCTTCCGGATGTCTCCAGCGTACGAGCGCCTCGACACCAAGCAGGCTCCTCGTACCGAGGTCCACGATCGGTTGATATTCAACAAAGAACTCTTCGCGATCGAGCGCGCGGCCGATATCCGCCTCAAGGCGCAATCTCTCTTGCAGCATGTCCTGCATTTTCGCCTGAAAAGTCGCATAGCGGTTCTTGCCAGCCGCCTTGGCATGGTACATGGCAATATCGGCGTTGCTCAGCAGTGCCTCGGCGCCGATCTGGTAGGTAGAAGAGGCGACGCCGATGCTCGCCCCGACGCGCACTTGCATTCCATCGAGCGTGAACGGCGCATCCAGAGTCTCGATCAGCGCGGCGGCCAAACCCTCGACTTCTGCGGTCGTTGCAATACCCTCCATCAGAACGGCGAACTCGTCTCCACCGAGGCGCGCAACAGTATCCGAGGATCGGGTCGCCTTGACGATCCGTTGTGCGGCAGCCTGCAGTAGACGATCGCCTGCATCATGGCCCAGTGAATCGTTGATGTTCTTGAAGTTATCCAGGTCCAGGAACATGACCGCAACAGAACTCTGCTCGCGCACGACCAAAGTCAGTGCATGTTGCACACGGTCCCGGAACAGATTGCGATTGGCAAGTAATGTCAGCGGATCGTGAAATGCGAGCTGCCGCAGCTGTTCCTCCAGTGCCTTGCGTTCGCTGATGTCGCGAAAATTGAGCGCGAGTCCCTGCACGGCCGGATCTTGCGTCAGATTGCTGCCAACCCCTTCTATTACATACCGCTTTGTCCCGCGCTCGATACGCAATTCGACCGGGCCGACGGTTCCCGAAGGCGTGGCCGCAACTTCAGCCAGGAACCCGCGCAGTCTTTCGCCATCTTCGCCCACCCAGAGGTCGGGCAGCATCTTGCCGGTAATCTCCTCCGGCCTGAAACCCAACGTCCGCTCGGAGGCGGGCGACACGAACCGCAGAGCCCCGTCTGCAGCGACGATCATGATTACATCGGAAGCGTTTGCGATCAGAGATGCGTACCGGTCTTCGACGATGCGGGCGGCTTTGCGCTCCCGAACCAATGCGTCGCCGCGCAGAACCACGCCTTGTCGAACCATGAACAGCAGCGTGAGGGCAAACACGACCATGGTCATTACGGTTGCCGGGCCACCGATGGCACCGCGGCTGAAGTACACAAGAACCAAAAAGGCGGCGAGCATCGCTGCGTAGGGGAGCGAGCGCGACAAAGCGTCTGAGGTGTTTGACATCGTACGCGCTGCGGCCACTTCGGAACGCATCTGTTCGCGGCCGGCAGCGGCGATAGGTGCGTACCAGCAAAGGTACAGTACGTCCTGAAACTGGCCGGGCAGGTAGTAGCCGCGCACCTTTGCGAGCGACCAGAGTACGTCGCCGAAAAACATCGCTGCGAACCCGCTCAGTACCAACAATGGAATACGCCGGCTCCCGGCGCTCCCGGCGCCTGCAAGGAGTAGCACGCCGAACATGAGCACGAGAACACAGTCGAGCGCCGCGTACCCCAGGCTCAGCGCTTGCTTGAGGAAATCGACTTCGGTGGCCGACGCGGTGGGCCGAATCACCAGGAACCAAAAGAACGCTCCAAAGCCGACGACGAAAATCGTCGCGTCGAGCGACAATTGAACCCAGGGCACACGCACCGCCGCCCCCCAAATAAGGAACAACGCCGCCAATGATCCGGCCAGATAAAACGCACAATAGAAAATGTCAGCGGGGCCGGGAAACGGATCCTGGCCCCGCAGCCAGGAAATGGCTCCGATAACAACGCCAAGGAAATACAGAGCTAGTGCGATCGATAATAGAGTCCATCCCGTCCGCACGGCACCACGGGCTGCGCCGCGTGCCGCGGCAGCAATGATGATTACGCTCACGAAGGCGGCCGGCACGTCGGACAAGAGTCCAACGTAACGAGTGACCTGCGGGCCGCCGAAACCGGCAATCATCCAGAAGGCGGCGATAGCGACGTATACCACCAGCCCCCTCAAGAGCGTATCGACCCAGCATGGAGTGACTCCAAGCCGAATCGGTTGCGCAGGTACTACTCTTGTGTCCACTTCGGATATCTGAAGGCGATTCGGTCGACCAGCTGGGCTACCGCCGCTATAGGCGTAAGTCGGCGGCCAAAGGTTAATCTGAGGCCAAAAACCAAGGTGGGCCAAGAAAAAAGCGCCTAGGCGTGACGCAGTTCTCGCAGCCATCACGCCCGCGCCCGCCGGTCGGAGGCGCAGACGTTTCACTCACGGGTGATTCAGGCTTGTGCGTGTAGATGGCAGGGCTGGCCGGCCGGCAAGATCCTGAATCGGCAGAACGAACATTGAGCGGTCGATGGGCGCCCAGGCCTCCAGTGCGCCTCCAGAGCCTGGGAAGGCTACCTGCGCCCCGTTCCCCCAAATCTCCGCGCGCGATCCGCCCGCCCCACGTCGTGCAGCCGGTTCTTGAGCTCTTCCTTGCTGCCGCAGCTCCGATGCGGACTGTGCCGGACTTGCGGCGCAACCCGACGAGACGAAGATCGCATGGGCCGCGACGTTATTGCACAGATGTGCAGGCGGTATGAGAGCTTGAAGTCCTACGCCTTGCCCGCGTAGATCAGCCGTCCAGGCCCGAGACGCATCATGATTTCGTTCAGACTCGAGCCTGCAACGGCGAAGCACCCCTGGCTGCGCCCGAGCATGCCGCGGTTTCCGGCCGTCTCCTCGCTCACATACCACGCGCTATGCACTACGATCGCCCTGGATGCGGCGTTGTTGTTGGTCGCTTCGAGCCCATCGAGACGGATTGAGTGTCCGTGGGCCCCAACATAAAACTCTACGGTTCTGTATGCTCCCGCGGATGTCGCATGCGAGCGAGGCTCGTTCGAAAAACGTTCGAGCCATCCCGTGTGGGCGGGATCGGAGCCCCTTCCGTGCGCAACCAGGTGCGAGCTCACACTGCCGTCGCCGAGCTTCACCAGGTGAAATCTGGGCATCCGCGAAGGAAGGGAGAAATCCGCGATGCCAATGAGATCCCGCTGCACGATAGTGTCGCGATGTTGCTCGAAAGCATCGAGGGCGCGCCGCAGAAGGCCGGGATTCACCCGTTCGTCGAAGCCCTCCCTCCGGATGAGCGCGGGCGGCCGCGCGAGCGCTGACGCCAGGCCGACCAGCGCTGTCCCGAGGAAAACACGACGCGAATGTGCCAAGACGTTCAGCTTCCGGTGCAGGTGGAGGTGGTCTTGCAAAGACCCCATTGGTGGGGCGAAGTTCACTTTCCTCGCCACCGGGCTCCGGGTCTTCCATGCGTCGACCGCATCATTGGCTCTGTCTCATACTGAGTATTCTCGGCGTGGCACTACAAACTCCGGCGCACGCCGACTCCGTACCCTTTTGGGGAGCGCGAGCCTCCGTACCGATCGACACTCCCATCAATCGGCTCAAAAAAGGCGAGTTTCTGTGGATGGGCGACGCCGTGACTTCAGGTCCCTTGCTCGTGGTCGTCAGTATCACTGAGCAGCGAGGATACGTGTATCGCAACGGCATTCTGATCGGCGCAACGAGCGTGAGCACGGGCCGGTCGGGATATTCGACTCCTACCGGAGTATTCACCGTGCTGCAGAAGCAGAAGGAGCATCGCTCGACCATCTATGACGGTGCGGCAATGCCCTACATGGAGCGACTCACCTGGGGCGGCATCGCGCTGCATGCGGGCGGGTTGCCCGGCTATCCCGAATCGCACGGATGCATCCACCTGCCGAGCGAGTTTGCGCGGTTGCTCTTCGGTATTTCCTCGACCGGAATGACGGTGGTGATTGCGAACGACGCCACCGAGCCGGAGCGGGTCGCGCACCCGGGATATCTGGCACCGGTCAGTTTGGTCAGTGGCGTACCCGTAGAGCGCGTACCGTTCTTGCCGGCAGAGGAGGAGCGCTGGCATTCCGAGTTGTCTCCCACTGGCCCCGTCAGTATCGTGCTCAGCCAAGGCAGTCAACGCGCAGTCGTCTATCGCAACGGAATAGAGATCGGTCGAGCGCGGCTCACCGTCAGCGGCGACCCGCCGCTCGCCAGTCATGCGCTGGTGTTGACTGATGGCCCCAGTACCGGACCCGATCCTTACGTCCCCGATGTGGCCAAATACCGCTGGTTGAGAATCGGCGTGCCTGGGCACGTGGGCGAGGCCGGTACCCAGGTTGACCCGACAGCGCTGGCGAGAATCCACCTCCCCGCGACGTTTGTGAGGCAGGTCAATTCGATCCTGACCCCGGGAGCAACCTTGCTGGTCACGGATGAGGCCCTATCCCGGAAAACGACGGGACCCGTCGTCCAGGTCGTGGATGCCGATCCGCCGAACGCCAAACATTCGTCCAAAACACTGAGTCGTGACTAGTGGGTATTGCCCAGGAAGACCATCAGCCGTGACCTTAGCGGTACCAGGTGTCACTAGAGGACGCGGTTGCCGCGCACCCCCGCCTCTACCGCACGCAAACCTGTTATATCGAAGCCTGCGCACACGGCCCTTCCCTTCTGGTGCCGGACTCCAGGCGTGCAAGCGCCTGCGGCGGCAGCCACGAGAATTGTTGATTCCATTTCTTATGCGCGGACGTCAGGCCAGGATACGACTGAAACGCATCCGTGCCTGCTGGCGCAGCGCTCACTGGTACGGCAGCACCGCTTTAGCGCAATCTCGCACGGCATTGTTGGCAAATGGAGGGATTGAACTCCACACCCCACAGCCTGGCATGGCTCCATGGCCCGAATGTCGTCGATGTCCCCATTGGGACTGTCTCGCATTTCGGGCATCGGTAATGACGTTGGACGGCCATCACGATAGCGACTGTTGCAGCAACGATTGCCGAAACCGCCCCAAAGGTCAGGTCGAGATGCCAAGGCGTGGTGTCGCTGGGCAAAAGATTGTAGCGCAACGGCTCGAGCAGCTCAGCCGAGCTCGTCGCATGCGCGAGCTTGGGCCAGGCGACGATTGCGAGCGTGAGTATGGCGAGAGCTTGGATGGCAATCCAGATCCGAATTGCTTTCCAGGTCTCCCGCCGTCGTTGCTGAAAGGTGGCCACGGTGAAATGCCAGGGATCCGTCGGTGTGTGTGCTGCCATTGCGTTTAAGTTTAGCCGTGAAGTGCGCGTCCTACCCAAGACCCCCTCGGGCCGCGAGTTGGAACGAACGGACGACGTCCCAGAGCAAGTTCCCCGACCCGATTGGTCTCAAGCCGGTGCGCTCTTGGTGTCGTGCCGTCGGACAGCGAAAGGGCCTCGATGTTCCCCGAGCCGGGACTCGCCGTGCGAACGGACCTCGACGTGTCGCCAATCGGCTACGCGCACGCAAGCACAGTGTCGTTCGCCTGCAGTGCTACCGCCAGACCACCCGACATTGGGGATAATCGTCGGCGCTCACGCCCCACTGCCCGCCTTTTGGCCCGAGAACACCAGAGGAAATTCTGCCTGAACGGGCTCTCGCTTCTGCGCGAGACCCGACCGCATTGCTTCGGTTCCTCATAGGTGCACCGTTTCGCCAATCGACACAAAAGACGTCGCATCGCACCCTGCGTCGGCGGCCAGGTACGCCGGGCTCGCCGACTTCAATTCGCCGCCACAACCTTGGATCGATGTTTCTGCTCTTTGATCCAGCTTCCTGTGCGGGAGTCCAACAGATCGAGCGGCAGCACGCCGCCGTTCAGCATCTCGTCGTGAAAGCTGCGGATATCGAATTGCGCCCCCAAATCCTTTTTGGCGCGATCCCGCAATTCACGGAATTTCAGTTGGCCGAGTTTGTAAGCGAGTGCTTGTGCAGGCCACGCAATGTAACGGTCCGTTTCAGCCTGCAGGGTAGGCTCATCAACGGCAGCGGATTTGCGAAAGAATTCGACCACCTGATCGCGGGTCCAGCCCTGCGAGTGGATGCCTGTATCCACCACAAGTCGCACGGCGCGGAAGAGCTCACTGGATAGGCGGCCGTAGTCGCTGAGGGGATCCTGATAGAAATCCACTTCCTTGCCGAGTTGCTCGGAATAAAGCGCCCAACCCTCGACGTAGCCGGAATTGCCGCCGTGCCGGCGGAACTTCGGCAGATCGGGGAGCTTTTGCGCTACGGACAACTGCATGTGGTGTCCCGGTATTCCCTCGTGATACGCCGTGGCCTCGTCATTGATCAGCGAGCGTTGCGCGGCATTGGCCACCGCAACCACGACCCGCCCCGGCCGCTTGCCGTCCGGCGTGCCCGTTTGATAGTGAGTAGCGTTGCCGGACTGGAAGTCAGGCATCGGTTCGACCGTGACGGGCGATCCCGGAATGAAACCGAATAGCTCGGGCAACTTCGGTTGCATTTGAGCGATGTACTTGCTGAAGTCGGCTACGATCTGCTCCGCAGACGCAGCGCGGTACTTCGGATTGGTTTTCACCGACTCGCGAAAGGAAGCGAGATCCGTGAAGCCAGCGCGATGCGCGATAGCCAGCATCTCGGCCTGAATGCGGTCGATCTCATGCAGCCCGATCTGATGGATCTGATCGGGGGTGAGCTTGCTGAGCGTCGTGCGGCTGCGGATGTCGTTCAGATAGCGCTTCTCGCCGCCGGGCAGCGAGCTGACACTGAGCGCGGTGCGGCCGTAAGGGGCATATTCTTCGGCAATGAAATTGGCGAACGCCAGATAGGCCGGCAGCACCTCATTAACCACCGCCTCGGTAATCTCCTTGCCGAGGCGCCGCTGGTCCTCGGGCGAGATGCCGCTCGGAAATTTCTTCGTGGGCAGCAGGAAAGGATCTGCCGCGATCACTCCCAGACATTGCGCAGGGACTTTCTCGAGCAGGAAGCGCACGGGCATGAGGTGGTCGTTCCTGCCTGCGCGAAGGACTTCTTCCGTCTGCGTAAATACCCGCGGAATCTGGTGGAGGCGCGCAATGTAGTCTTCGTACTGCTTCAGGGAGTCGAAGGGGACGGCGAGCGGCAGATCAGCAAGGTGGACCTGTGGGCCATCCATCTGGTTGACCGGCATCTCGTATTCCTTGAAGTCGTAGTTGGCGATGCGTTGTTCAAGCACCCGCAGCAACACTTCGTGAGATAGCGCCTCCTGTTCGGGGAACCCGGCGATCGATATGGCCTTCAGGCGCGCCAGGAAGTCCTGGTCGCGGCCATGCTCGCTGCTGATCGCGGCCAGGGAATAGTCGTTCAGCCGGTCGTTGTAGCGGTAATCTCCATAGGCCGTCGCCAGTTCGGGGTGCGCCTTGAGATCGGACTCGTAATACTCGTCGAAAAGCGAGTTTTGCGCAGCGCTGCGCGCCTCGACGGAAGAGGCTTTTGCACTGAGCGATGTCGCGGAAAGAAGAGAAAAGCAGGCCAATAGGCCAAGACAGAAATTTTGAGCTCGCATATTCAGGAATATTAACACCACCGGAGAAGCATTTTCCTTTCTGCATGCAAGAGCTGGATTGCAGGCAGTCGGATGCCGCTACTGCGAGCGCCTCGCCAGGGCCCGTCATCGAGTGCATCGACACGGGCGCGCGTCAGCGTGGTTGCCAAAGCCGCCCTACGCGAATCGGGGATCGCACGAGCCGCCAAAGCGCTCTCGATCACCAGCACCGAAGCATTTGTTGCCGGGATCATTCAGGCTTGCTCAACGGGAGCGGGTCGCAGTCCGCTCGCGATGCGCATGGGAATTTCTGCGCAGCTGCCCGCTCAGTCGCATTCGCACCCACCTTGACCATCACCTCTGTCGTTCGGTTGGCCGTCCTGGGGATCAGTCCGGACCCACCCGGAAAGAGATCGCGCCGATGCCGAGCGCGAGAATCCCAGCCGCCTGATGCGCACCTCAACGCCACCTTTGGCGATGCATGAGCCGCTGCCCGTCTCCATGCGGCATGCACCTTCTGACAAGCCGGGCAAACAATATTTCCGACGATCATCCGCACAATGAACGCTACACCGCGCGTTTCGCGCGCCGCCAGATGTTCTTGAACTGTTTGTTCAAGTTTGTCTTCGCACCGCGACAATAACTCACGACACTTCAGGACATTTCAGTACAACTGACATAACGCGGCATGTTGTTTGCTTCAGCGCACGTCATTCCATCTACGCGGAGCGCTGCAACATGACACGCTTACCCGCTCGGCTACAGGTTACGGCACTGTTGCTGCTAGCTTCGCCGCTCCTGATGTGGCTCGGCTTTGCCGGCTTCTCTTACGCTCAAACCATTCAACTACCGCCTTTGCCAAGCTGGTTTCCACCGGTGTGGAAGCAATCTCTGGCAGCACCAGAACCTTCCAACACTCAACCCGGCAGAACACCCACAACCATCCCGCAGTTCAGCGAATCCAGCGACCCATCCGGCCGTGTTGCCACCTACCAGCCGGGGGGTGCTACAACGACCGCCGGCAACGCATTCTTTACACCCTTGGGCACAAATGGCCGCACCTGTTTCACGTGCCATCAGCCGCAGAGTGGCTGGGGCATGACTCCACAGTCAGCGAGAGCCATATTTTTTGCAACGCAAGGCAAAGATCCGCTGTTTGCCCCTGTGGACGGCGCGAATTGTCCAGACGCTGCCGCCGCTGCCACGAGCCTTGCCCAAAAGGCTGCAGCTTCCAGCCAGCTCCTGTTGAAGGGAAACATCCGGGTGTTTCTCCCGGTGCCGGCCCAGCCAGAGTATCAGGTCAGGATCCTGCGCGATCCCTATGGCTGTGAGAACAGCGCCAAATACGGCTTGCCGAGCGGCATGCTGTCCATGTATCGCCGAGTCTTGAACTCCACTAACCTGACTAGGAACGCGCAATTCGGCTCCTTTGCGACGGTGATTTCTCCCCAGGGAGCGATCATGTGGGATGCTCGCGAGCCGAGCCTGCAAAGCCAATTCGTCGACGCAACTTTAGGCCATGCACAGGCCGGCACCCCGCCCAGCGGCAGTCAGGTCGATCAGGGCGTGAATTTCGAAGTGGGACTCTTCACGGCGCAGAACTTCAGCAATCAAGCCGGGAGCCTGTCGGCCTCCGGTGCAACCGGCGGGCCTGTCAACCTAGCCAGAATCGGGGTGGCGAATGTTCCGGTGCCGGCAATCCCGCTGGCTTTCAATACCTACCAGCCGTGGACACTGCCGACGAATAGCGCAGCGCAAGCCTCGATCAAACGGGGCGAGGACATCTTCAACACGAGAACCTTCACGATTGCCGGTGTTGCCGGATTCAATGACGGCCTTGTGGGGCCCGGAAATCCTGCGCAGAACTCGACCTGCTCAACCTGCCACAACCTCATCAACGTCGGCAGCGATGTGGTCCCAGGGGGTAGACATCTTGGGATCGGCGATAACAGCAGCGCCGACAAGAGCGGCAACCAGACGACTGCCACCGTGTTGCGTCCGACGTCGGACCAGCCGCTGTTCTCCTTTCTGTGTCCTGTGGGCTCCATGCCCTTCTTCAGCAATCCGGTCACGGTCAACGGGACCACGTTCGACGAGTTCCAGACGACTGATCCCGGCATGGGCTTGATAACCGGCAAGTGCGCGGACCTGGGCAAGTTCAAGGTACCGCGATTGAATGGTTTGGCAGCTCGCGCTCCGTACTTCCATAATGGCAACGCGGCATCGCTGCGACAGTTGGTCGAGTTCTACAACGCACGCTTCAGCATAGGCTTGAGCTCGCAAGATGAGCAGGACTTGGTTAATTTCATCAATGCTCTGTAGCGACCGCGAATGGCAATCGGCTGGACCTGGCATCGTTGCGGCATCCTCAGGAGACCTTGGAGCGCGGCTCATCCCGCACGGCGCGACTGATTGATCAAACCTGCGGCGCAACTGCGTCTGTCGATACACCCGCGTCGGGGTACCAATCATGTCCGCAATCGAGCGCTGCGACATCCTCATCCTCGGTAGCGGTGAGGCGGGAAAATACCTCGCGTGGACGCTGGCAAAGTCCGGGCGCCGCACCGCGGTGGTCGAGCGCGGCCTGATCGGCGGTTCGTGCCCGAATATCGCATGCCTCCCCAGCAAGAACGTCATTTACAGCGCGCGAGTTGCCTCGCTGTGTCGCCGAGGACCGGAATTCGGCATCACGACTGGCCCGATAAGCGTCGATATGAAGGGCGTACGCCAGCGCAAGCGCAAGATGGTGGAAGACCTGGTTGCCGTTCACCGCGATCGTTATGAGCGTAGCGGTACTGAGTTGATCATAGGCGAAGGGCGTTTCGTTGGACCGAAGACTATCGAAGTCCAACTAAAAGACGGCGGCACCCGGCTGCTCGCCGGAGAGCGTGTATTTCTTGACCTCGGAACCCGCGCAGCGATTCCGGATATACCCGGACTGTCTCAGTCCCAGCCCCTTACGCACGTGGAGGCCTTGGAACTCGATTACATTCCAGACCATATCATCGTCCTCGGCGGCGGTTACGTCGGACTTGAGTTCGCACAATGCATGCGGCGGTTCGGGAGTCGCGTTACGGTCGTGGAACAGGGGCCGCAGCTCGCTCCGCGCGAGGATGGCGATGTCGCCCACGGACTGCTCCAACTGTTTCAGGACGAGGGCATCGAGGTCGTGCTGAACGCTCACGCGCTCGACGTCGCGGGCCTCTCGGGTGAAAAGATTCGCGTGCGCGTTCGCACGTCGGAAGGCGCGCAGACCATCGAGGGCAGCGACCTTCTGGTCGCGACGGGGCGCGTGCCTAACACCCAAGGGATTGGCCTCGATACGGCGGGCGTTGATCTCGATTCGCGCGGTTACGTCAAAGTCAACGAGCGCCTGGAAACAATTGCGCCGGACGTCTGGGCGATGGGTGATTGCGCCGGCAGCCCGCAGTTTACTCACGTTGCCTTCGATGACTTTCGTATCGTTAGAGACAACCTGAACGGAGGCCATCGCTCGGCTCGCGATCGCCTGGTACCGTACTGCGTGTTCACGGACCCTGAGCTTGCGCGGGTCGGCCTGAATGAGACCGAGGCGCAGCGCAATGGCATTGCCTACCGCCTCGCCAATATTCCAATGGCCGCCGTGCTGCGGACGCGGACCCTGTCTGAGCCTCGTGGATTCCTCAAAGCGTTGCTGGATGCTAACAGTGACCGCATCCTCGGCTTCACGGCATTCGGCGTGGACGCGGGCGAATTGATTGCCACAGTGCAAACCGCGATGTTGTGTGGCGCTCCCTACACGAGCTTGCGTGATGCGATCCTGACTCACCCCACGATCGCCGAAGCGCTCACGGTGCTATTCGCGAGCGAGCCGGGCGCACCCATACACAGTCCACAACGGGCCGAGCGCGCCTAGACCGAATACTGCCTGGAACTGCAGGCTAAGCCATCCGGAGTGGACTCGGGCCGCAGAATGCACCGGTCACCGGATGCGCCAAGCTCCTGATCTTACTGCGGTTCCTGGCTTGGCCCTGCCAGTCGGTGATGGGGGCGATGGGAAACCCGGCAGCCCACGATCCCGCCGCGTTTTTCGCCCGATTCGGCTTGTTTTCCTGCGGTTCTCATGCGTGGGATTGCTGCGCATTCGTGCTAATTTGGCGGCTCCCATGGCTACAGAATAAATTAGCGAGGGGGTGTCGGGAGGCAGCCGGCCAGTGCGTCCTTGGGATACGACAGCCGATCTCCTCGAGAAGGGCTCCGCCGCTGGCTGGCAGCACACCCATGCACAGCTGGATGTGCGTCCAGTCGAACCAGGCCTTGCTTGATCGACTAGCCGATATCAACGAGTCACAACTCTGGACCGCTTAACGGAACGAGTCATTATGAGCACCAAAATATTCGTCAACCTGCCGGTGAAAGACCTTGACAAGTCGATGGACTTCTTCAAATCCGTCGGCTGGACCATCAACCCGCAGTTCACGGACGAAACCGCCGCGTGCCTGGTCATTTCGGACGACATCTACGCGATGCTGCTGACCCACAAGAAGTTTGGCGAATTCACCAACAAGAAGATCGCGGATGGCGCGACAGTCGAAGCGCTCATCGCCCTCTCGGTCGACAGCAAAGCTGATGTGGACCGTATTGCAGGCGCCGCCCTGGCGGCCGGCGCCAGGCAAGCCAAGCCGCCGCAGGACTACGGCTTCATGCAGCTGCGCAGCTTCCTCGACCTCGACGGGCACCACTGGGAAATCCTGTACATGGATCCCGCCCATGTGCTGCCGAAGACCTGAGTCACGAGCGCTCATCATCCAGGAGAGTCCCGTGTTGAATACACTTCTGTCAGTCCTTGGGCTGGCCATCGCGGCCGTACTGATTTACGCCGCCGTGAAGCCGAAGTCATTTGCTTTGTCGCGTAGCGCCGTGATCGCGGCGCCGGCAGACCTCGTCTTTGGGCTCATCAATGATTTGCAGGGATTCAATCGGTGGAACCCATTTGCCAGGCAGGACCCGGAGCTCAACATACAGTACGAATCCGTGCGGGCGGGCAAGGGTGCGGCCTACACCTGGATCGGCAAGAAAGCCGGGGCCGGACGCATGGAAATTACCGATTCGGTCCCCGCGCAGCGCGTCACGATGAAACTCGATTTCTCCAAACCCATGGAAGCGCATAACACGGTCGACTTCACACTCGAGCCCCAGGGTGCCAACACAAGGGTGAATTGGGCAATGACGGGCCCGACGAACTATGCGCACAACCTCATGACGACCTTCTTCAGCATGGACAAAATGGTTGGCGGACAATTTGAGGCAGGCCTTGCCTCGCTGAAGGCCCTTGCAGAAAAGGCGCCCTGATGCCACAGCGCACGGCGCAGACACACCCATGACAACGATCACCCGAAATGCGCAGGTCGCAACAGTCGACGATTACATCGCCGGGTGCACCCGCTCCGTGCAACCCATCCTGCGGAAACTCAGGTGCAGCGGCACTGTTCGAAACTCTGCGTGGCGCGAGAGCTGTCCCAGCTAACCACAGCGCTGCTCGACCGGCCAGCGATCCCGTGCGGCTGTTTCGAACGCAGACTTCCCCGTGTTCAGTGTCTCAGCAGGTCGGCGCAGTCGTTACCTCTTTCTGCCACACAGCGGTCATAGGCGGCACGACGCTCGCGCTCCCGGACAGAGTCCCCGCTTGCGGTACTTGAATCTACGGGAGCATTGAGAATCACGTCGCAATCGCTCCGTCCTTGCGCCCGGCAACGCTCGAAATCGGCCCGGCGATCCTGGTCGTGAGACGCGGCCACATCCATCCGGTGCTCGGGTGTGGCACATCCGCCTGCGAACACGGCGAACGCGATGAGGCCATAGGCCGCGCGGGGTGCAAAACGTTTCATGGTCATACTCCAGTGGCTGAACCAAAGCGGAACGTGTTGCAGAGCTGCAGCAATCGCTGTTCCCGCGATCGGCGGAGCGGCAAATGAAGAGCGTTCGAACCCCCTCCCCGGACCCAACTCCTTACGCCGCTAGCAACCCAAGATGGGATCCCAGAACGCACAATGATGGTTCGTTACATATTGTGCATCGGTAAACGTGCTCAAGCCGGATACCTTCTCCGATAAGACAGCCGGGGCGCCGGATCGATCAGTAAATTGGGGCCCAAGGCGCGTTCCCCGAGCCGTTCGGATTGCTGATGCGAGCGAAATTCGTCCGGCCAGTGACCAGTTGGTCGGAGAGCTGCGTCTCCTGCGCGTTGAGCGAAAGCGAGTTGACTCCAAACTTGTACTGGTACACGGGCCACCCACATTCAGGCACCCGACGCGGGAGCCGGGCTGTCGAGATGGATATGACGGGTCTCGGGAGCCCATATATAAGATGCAATGCCGCCCAGCGCCAGAGTGGCGACGCAGATTTCCAACGCTACATGTATGCCAAAGTGCGTCACGCACAGGGGCAGTAAAGAGGTTCCAGCGGCGGCGCCCAGGCGGCTGACCGCCACGGCGATTCCCAGTCCGGAGGCGCGCACAGGAGTCGGGAAGAGCTCCGGGAGGTACACGTAGATCTGCGCCTGCGCGGCCGAGAGGACGCACGAGAACACGGTGAAGGTCAAAACCACCACCGCATCCGGCAGGCCGGACACCGTCGCAGAGACAAGCAACGCAAAAGCCGTGATTGCAAAACTGCCGATGACAAATATCCGGCGTGGAAACCAGTCGACCACCAGAAAGCCGCCGACCGAGCCCGCCAGCAGACCCAGGATGTAGATGAGTCCGGCCAGATAGTTGCCGGTGACGTGCAGCGCCGCCATGACCTGCGGTATGAACGTGCTCACGGCAAAATAGGGAACGACGAGACAGAAGAACAATGTCGAGGCCATGAAGGTGGCGTTCCGGTAGCGGCTGGAAAGGAGCTGGCGCCACCTGGAGGACTGCAGGGCGTTACCGGCCGCTGCGGTGAGTGCCGGCGTGTTGGGTATGCCGTAGCCCTTGCCCACACATTCGTCGATGATCCGCTGCGCTTCCTCGCTCCGACCGGCAAGCGTCAACCACGACGGCGACTCGGGCGCGGTGAGCCTCAGTGGCAACGAGATCAGCGCAGGAATTGCGCTGCTGGCCAGAATCCACCGCCACGCCCCGGCGCTGGTATCCGCGAGCGCGAAGCCCGCGATGTACGCCAGCGCGTAGCCGACCGCCCAGGCAACTCCCATCAAGCTCAACGCCCGCCCGCGGTTGAGGCGCGGCACGCATTCGGCCAGCAGGGCTTTGCAGACCACATAGTCGGTCCCGAGCACCAGCCCCAGCAGAAAACGAATCAGCAGCAGCTGCGCGGCCGAGCCGACCCAAAGCTGCAGCAGGCTCAGTCCGACGAAGGCCGCCATGTTATACGCATAGATCGGACGGCGGCCGTGGCGATCCGCTATCGACCCGCTCAGCAGCGCACCCAGGAACAGGCCCGCGAGCGAGCCTCCGCCGAGCGCGCCGAGCCAGGCAGGAGATAGGGAAAGTTGGGTTTGCGCAGCTACCAGTGCGATACCCACGACGCCGAGGGTATAGCCATCGCTGATGTAGCCCGCGGTGGCTCCCGAAACCAGCTTCCAGTGGGTCCGTTGGAAGGGTGCGTCTTCGAAGGCTGCGGGAATCAAGGCGGCACGCGCTTAGCCCGACCCTTCAGCCAACCGGGCCACGAGATGGGTCCGATACCAGTCGACGAACTGCATCACGCCGGCCTCCTGGATGGGAGAATACGGCGCGGGGTCGTAGCCGGGAGAATTGACGCCCAACTGGTTCTCCTGGCAAACGCGGCGGTCTTCGTCGTTGGTCGCAAGCCAGACTTCGGTCAGGCGCGGGAGATCGTAGTCCACTCCTTCCCGCGCATCCTTGTGGACGAGCCACTTTGTCGTCAGTTGTGTTTCCGTCGGCCCGAGCGGCAACACCCTGAACGAGATGGCGTGGTCGCCCAACACATGACTCCAGGTCGACGCATAGTGGAACAGCAACAGTGCCCCCACATCGTCCGTGGCCGCCGAGTCGCTCAGCGGTCGACAAACAGCCGCGGCACCATCCATAGTGTAACTTACTGCGGAACCGACGAGTGGCATCCTCAGGATCCGCGATTGTCCGCTCGCGGAAAGTTGAAATCGGCTCGGCAGGCCGCGCGCTTCCCAGCGCCCCCATTGCTCCACCATGCGTGGATTACCGGCCGCCGTATCCGGTCCCGCTACCGTCGGGGTGGAAGGGAAGGTACGCGACAGCTCGGGGTGATTCGTGGGGCAGTGGTAGCACTCGCGGTTGTTTTCCCAGACCAGTTTCCAGTTCGCGCGCTCGATGATCGTCGATTCGAACGCAACCTTCGCTTCGTGCAGCTTGTGCGGCCGCAAATACGGCTCGATCTGCGCGGCGAACGGCTCGAAGTCCGGAGCCACCGCGCCCAGACACACCCAGACGTATCCGCCTACACGGGCGCAATGCACCGGGTTTAAGCCATACCGGCTGCGATCGAAATTGCCGCCCATGTCGCGAGCGGCGATGAGCGCGCCATCGAGCCGGTAGCTCCATTGGTGATATGGGCACACCAGCCGGGGCGCGTTGCCGTGGGCATCTGGGCAGATCCGTGCACCGCGGTGTCGGCAGGAGTTGTGGAACGCCCGCACGTTGCCATCGCGGTCGCGCACTACGAGCACCGGGTATTCGCCGATCTGCACGGTGAGATAGTCACCTGCGCGTGGAATCTCGCAGTCGTGTCCGACGAACTGCCAGTCCCGATACCAGAGCGTCTCGAGCTCGACCTGGTAGTCCGCGGCGCTCGTGTAGAAGTCGCGCGAGAGTGGCGCTGTCGGCCGATAGGCGCGCAGGCGGGACAACATGCTCTGGCGGGGGTCCATATTGCGGGAATCCTCAGTGTGGCGGACTCATGAAGGGCTCGAGGCGCTCTACAGCGCGCAGGGTTTCCGGCCCCGCCTGTGAGCGAGCATGCTCTCCCTCAGGGACCTGCAGCGCGTTAGCCATGATGAGAGACACCATGCCGTTCGGATACAACGTCACCTCGTTTTCCCCCGCGCCTTCCATAGTGGGGAGATGCAACACTCGGTGACCTGTGTCCAAGTACGGCACGAAGTGGAATCCCATTTCGTAGAGCTCCGCGTCCGTGCTTTCCGTTGACGGACGCGCCACGGAAAAATCGCCGTCCTTGCGCAATGCTCCACGGCCGGCGAGCAGATCCGCCGTGAGTTCGCGGCTCAGGATCTGCCGTCCCTCATGCTCACCGAGGTTTTGATACAGCATTGCGATCCTGGCGAGATCTTCGAGCGTAGGATAGAACCCGGCGTTGAACAATATAACACCCCGCCTGCCGCCGGCCTCCTGGGTGCGCAAGGCCGGCGCGTGTTGAATCCCAATGGGCGCCAGCACTTCGGATTTCACCATTTCCCAGACATCGGCATCGGGGCCGCGTACCGACTTCAGAAACGCGTCGAGCGCGGCGCCGAGGAGAAAGAAGTCCTGGTCCCGATAACGTACTACCGTGCCGGGCTCCCAGGGATAGGGGTGCAGGCCCAAGTTGATCTGTCTGAGTTTTTCGGCGCGTGAGGGGGCGCGGTACCAGGCATCGTAGTTGCCGTCCAGGTACCCGTCGTTGATGTCGTTTGGACGTGTTTTGAGTGTGCCCGTGCCGCCGAAGCCGGTCGCCATGTCGGCGGCGTCCAGAAAGCGGATCCGGCTCCACTTCGGATCCAGGCCGGGAATGTAGTCGCCGATTTTAAGTGCCAGGACCCACGCGCCGTAGACCTGCGCCAGGCGCAGCAGCGCGAGGGGCGCTCCTACACTCTTCATGACTGAGCGGACGCCGAAGCGCATCTCCAAGGGATACGGGTAAGGCCCGTACGGAGTGACGGAATCCCCGTAATAAAGAGTCCCAGCCCGCTCGAGTGCCGTGAGTACGAGCCACTTCGGATAGAGCGGTCCGCCAAATCCGTCGAGCGTACCCGGGGGAGTCGAGCGCACGAGCTCGCTCCAGGGTTTGGCCGGAAGACGGCCGGCGAGCTCCGCACGCGCAGCGTCGCGCCGAGTTGCCAGGGTATTGGGATCGGAAGCCCTGCTCTGCACTGGCACAAAACCCCAGGCCACGAAACGCTGCAGCAGCCAGGGTGCACTCTGTTGGACGAACTGCACTCGCAGGCCGGTCACATGCCCGTCCCGGTAGAGAAACGTGGCGAGTCCCTGCTGCGACTGGTTCTCCATGTCGCTCACCAACATCAGGGGGAAGGCGGCGCGCGACCAACCGTGATCGCCGCTTTCGCGCCAGGTGCGTCCTACTTGCGGGATCACCCGCCAGTAGCTGGGGACCTGGCCCGGGGTGGTCTCACTGACCATCTCGCCCAGCTGCACGGGGACGAGCCGGTCCTCGACGGTGAAGAATTCCAGGGTGATGCCGGGGAAGAGGCGGGCGTCGCGGCCATCCTGCAGCGGGTTTTCCAGACTGGGATAGGTTTGCAGCTGACCTTGCTGGATCTGGAGGATGCTGGCGAACGGCGGCGCGGGTAGCGCGTCCTGGCCGGGATAGAACGCGGCGTTGGCGACCGGCGCTGCGCCGGAGCGAGCGGCGAGCAGGTCGGAGGATGGGAGAATCCTGGCAGGCGCCATGGGAGCTGGATCGGACTGGGGGCCGGCGGCTCGAGCGACTGCGGTTAGCACGAGCGAGGAACACAGCAGCACGAGAACAGCGGGGGTGCGAGTCATTAGCGCTCGTGGATTGAACATCGGCACTTGCACCCCACTTCGATGAGCGCCTCGACCGCGAGCGGCGCGACCCCCGCATAGTCCATCGAGCCCCTGCCCCGCTCGTGCGCAAATCCGACGTGGCGATGCTGAACTACGACATCGCCTCGCTTCGTGCTATACAGGCTCGGCGGCCTGACTTGGCCCGGGGAGAGTGGCGGTGGCGGTCAAACGCTCTGAGCATCCGCTTCGGATTGCGTTCTTCCTGGTTCCCCAGTTCTCGATGATGAGCTTCGCGGCAGCCATCGAGCCGCTGCGCTCGGCCAACCGCGCCGCAGGGTGGCCTCTGTTCGAGTGGCTGCTCGCCTCGGCGCAAGGCGAGCCGGTCGTGGCCAGTAACGGCATACCCGTTGCGGTGAGCGGGCCGCTCCACCAGATCGACAAGCTCGACATGGTCATTGTGTGTGCCGGCCTCGAGATCCCGGCCTACCCCGGCATCTATCCCCAATTGCGCCGGTTGAGCCGGCACGGTGTGTTGGTCGGAGCCATCAGCAGCGGACCGTTCATCCTGGCGGAGGCTGGATTGCTCAACGATCGGCGCTGCACCGTGCACTGGGAATACACCGAGGCATTACGGGCGAAATATCCGCAGCTGCAGGTCACGCAGGAACTCTACGTCATCGATCGTGATGTCTTCACCTGCTCCGGCGGCACGGCCGCGCTGGACATGATGTTGCACTTCGTGACTCAAGTGGCCGGAGCGGAGCTCGCCCGCGGAGTCGCCGAACAGTTCATTCACGCGCAGATCCGCAAACAGGAGGATCATCAGCGGCTGGAGCTGCACGCCCGCCACGGCATCGACCACCCGAAACTCGTCCAGGCGATCGGTCTGATGGAGGCCGCTTTGGACGAGCCTTTGGATGTCGCGGAGATCGCCAGTCGCACCAGGATCTCTACGCGGCAGATCGAACGCCTGTTCCGGGAACACCTGGGCTCCTCACCGAAGGCGTTCTACCTCGGCTTGCGTGCCGCAAAGGCGAGGACCTTGCTACAACACACCTTGAGCCCGCTGCGCACGATCGCATTGGAATGTGGTTTCGAGTCGACTTCGCACTTTTCCCACGCCTACAAGCGCGTATATGGCATCCCGCCGACGCACGAGCGGCGATCACGCGCATCCGGGGCAGTTCGACAGCCCGCCACCGCGGCAGCCACGCCGTGCATCAAAGTGCACGGCGCGCTGCAGGGCTAGCCTGGATTCCCTCGTCCCAAATGCGTTCGCCTCGCGTTCGCCGTCAGTATTTCGCGGTCAGACCGACGAACATGTACCGGCCGTACGTATCGTACATCGAAGCCAGCATGTTGCCGTTGACCAGCAGCGGATTCAGATTAAAGCCGACGACCGGCGGCTGTTTGTCCAGCAGGTTGTCGACCCCGAGCCGGAGGCTGACGTGCTTGCCCAGATCGAAGCCCACATCCAGATCGAAGTAATCATAGGCCGCAACCTCGGAATCGATCGAGTAGGCGGTCCCTGTGGCCAACTCCGGGCTCGGGCTGAGCTGCTCCGACTTCAAATGGCCGATATGGCGCCAGTTCAGCGATGCCTCGAAGCCGTTCGGCAACTGCCAGGTGGTGCGCAGCTTGTGCCGCCACTTCGGAATCGGCGACGTCGGCCCCTCACCGGTGCAGGTGGGGCCGTAGTAACCCGTGCAATCGACTGCCGGCAATCCCGGAACGGTCGTGATCACATTGTTCAGCCCGACGCTGCCAGCGAATGAAAAAGACAGCGATCCGGCGCTCGCGAGATTCAGGACATAGTTCCCGT
This sequence comes from Gammaproteobacteria bacterium, assembly GCA_028293805.1. GTDB lineage: Bacteria > Pseudomonadota > Gammaproteobacteria > Steroidobacterales > Steroidobacteraceae > 13-2-20CM-66-19. Next base: position 2,039 of record JAQGOC010000301.1, on the reverse strand, counting down.
CGATATCGACACCGCTCTCCTCGTACGAGCCGGTATTCAAACCCGTCGCGATAATTCGCCCGGCCGTGGGGCCGGTACCGACCGAGAGCGAACCGTTGGCGTCGCGTTGTATCAACGGGCAGTAGAACGTGTCGCCATTGAGGCAGTTGTTCAGCGAGGCATTGGCGGGCAGCGAGCCGATATATTTATTGATTCTGATGCGCCAATAATCGACGCTGATCACCAGAGTGCGCGCCAAGCTGCGCGGTGTCAGCACGATCCCGGCCGTCACGGTGTCGGCGATCTGCGGCTTCAGATCCGGGTTGCCGCCGGTCAGGACATTCGTGGTCGTGGCCGAAGCGATCTTGCCATACTGCGCCGCGCTCACGCCGGCTAGCGCACATTGCGCCTGCGTGGCGAGCGGAACGCCCGTCCGCGGATCGTTCGCGCAGGGATCGGAGAAACCGAACTGCTGCACGATCTGCGAGAGGAACAATTCATGCCCGTTCGGCGCCCGAACCGCCCGGCTCAGTGAGCCGCGTACGCGGAACATCTCATCCGGCGCCCACTCGAGGCCGAAATTGTACGCATTGGCAATGCCCTGCGGCGTGTACTTCGCGATCCGATCGCTGAGGCTCAAGGTCAGCGATTTCGCGAACGGGCGGTCCTCGATCAGCGGCACCCGCATTTCCGTGAACAGCTCGCTGACCCGGTAGGTGCCGAGCGTCGGCCGTGCGCCGCCGGCCTGCAGCAAATCGCCGGTCAGGTAAGCCACGTCCGGCTGGTTACTGATGCTCTGGGAGCGGAATTCGACACCGGCAGAGAGGCCGATTCCGTCGTCGCTGTACGGACTCTTGAAGCCGTACTTGCCGAGGTCGCCGACGACCTGCCCGCCAAAGTCGTACTGGCGCGCATAGCCATCCTGACCGCCGGCTGCACGAATGTAATTCAACGCCCCCTGCGTCACCGCACCGGCCGAAAAAATGTTGTACGGGACGCAGCTCGGATCGGACCCGTCGACGACGGATTGACACGTCGGCGCGCCGTTCACATTGACCACGTTGAGCGCATTTGTCAGACGGACGCTCGAGATGTCGTTTGTCAAGCGCTCGTGCGAGTTGGTGTTTCCATATTGAGCGTTGATGTCGTAGGTCCACGTATCGTTCAGGTCGCCTTTCAAGCCGAGCAGCAGGCGATAGCTGCGATGGCTGAACTCATCCTTGCGGAAGCCGCCCTCGACGTTGCGCCTGCCAATCTGCACCTGCGCCGTGTCGGTGGCGCCGAGTCCATATTGTGTGCATAGCGAGTCGATCTCAGACGCCGACAGCAGCGGGTTGTTGCAGTTGATTCCGTAGGTATTCAAACCCGCGCCGGTCGACGTCGTACCCGATGGCTCGTACAGCACGCTGGTGCGATCGTCGGAGAACGTTGCCTCGACATACGCATCAGTGGTGGGCTTGATTTTATAGTGTCCGAAGAATCCGGCATTGTAACGCCTGTCCGGGCGCGACAATGTCTGAAACGGCGCGGGATTGTAGCCATCTTGTGCGATATCGAAGGGGCGGAAACTGTTCCCGGTCGCCGAATCGAGCGTCAGCGGAGTTCCGTTACCCCCGTCGGGCACGAACTGTCCGGCCGGAGTCGTGCCGTCCATCTGGCACTGATACGAGGTCGTCGTTTCCGTCAGTGTGCATGCGCTGAAATCGCGGCTCGATGCGAAGATGGACGGATTGCGACGGTAGCCGGCATAGGCGACGATATGGCCGTCGCCGTCGAACAAGTCCTTGCCGAAAACGCCGCTCAGGTTGATGTTGCGGCCGTCGTACTCGGCGCCGGTGCGCGGGGTCACGCCGTTGGCACGCTCGATGTCCTGGACGAATCGATTGCTGTTGCTGGCACGGTTCAGCCCGTAATCCGTCTCCAGTTTGGCGCCGGTATAATAAGAATCGATCACGAAATTCACGACACCGGCGATCGCGTCCGAACCGTAGATGGAAGACGCGCCACCGGTCAATACTTCGACTCGCTTCACCAACGCGGTCGGAATCGCGTTCAGATCG
>JAQGOC010000091.1 GCA_028293805.1 Gammaproteobacteria bacterium | reverse complement strand
GCGCTTCGACTCCCTGCGACGCATCCACCAACAGCAGCGCCCCATCGCATGCCGCGAGTGACCGCGAGACTTCGTATGAGAAGTCGACGTGGCCGGGCGTGTCGATCATGTTCAGCTGATAGCGCTCACCGTCCTGGGCGTTGTAGTAGAGAGTGACGCTCTGGGCCTTGATGGTGATGCCGCGCTCGCGCTCGAGCTCCATGGAATCGAGCACCTGCGTCTGCATCTCGCGGTCCTGCAGGCCGCCACACAGCTGGATGAGCCGATCGGCCAGGGTCGACTTGCCGTGGTCGACGTGGGCGATGATGGAAAAGTTACGTATGAGCCGCATGAATCCACAATCTGTCGCGTTCTGCCGCGCCAGGATGTAAGCGGCGGGGGCGGGATTATAGGGGAGGCGAAGGCGCTCCGATGCGTATTCAGCACATCTCGGCCATGCCGATCGCCCCCTTATCGCAGGAGCCTTCGCAGCTCCTCCGCGTCCAGCCGGTGTCGGCAGACTACCGTCTCATCCAGGAGGAGCACCGGTACATCGAGCCCGTGCCGGCGCCTGAGGACCGGGTCGCTGTCGACGTCGACCACGTCGATCGGCGGTAAAGCCGCCGTACGCGCCAGGACCTGCAGCTCTCTCACCATCTCATCGCAAAGCTCACAATCGTGCCGATGCACGACGGTCAGGCGGGGCGATGGCATCCTACTGCCGCGGGCCGGGGCCGGCTTTTACCGAATTTGCGATGAAACGCACCGTGGCGGGCGGGACTTCGCCCACCGCTGTGACCTTATGGCCGTCGATCACCGTAGAGAAGGCCGACGAGGAGCCGACCCGCGCGGATTCGTCCAGGGGCGGATCCTCGGAGGAGGCATTGGACTGGGAGTGCGCCTCGACGAACACCGAGACCGAGGCGAGCCCATCGGTAAACACCAGGTGATCCACCGGATCCGTCGATCCCGGCATGGTTTGCGCCTTGCGGGCGGCCATCTTGAATCCCGGTGGTAGTTTCAGAGCGTCCCACACGAGCGAGGCGGCCGCGGCCGGGTCCTTCGGGGGTGCAGCCTCGTTTCGCAGCCACTGGAAACCCTCGGTCGAAACCTCAGGCTTAAACGCGGAATCGGGAATACGGGAGGACAGTGTGAGACTTGCGAAGACGATCTGCTCGATGACTTTGCCGTGCGCATTGCAAAGCTGCGTCTTCAGCGGCATCGCCGTGGTCTCATCAATCCACAGCCGGTAGCCGTACCGGAACTCATCCTTCGGCGAGACGGTGATGACGTGAGTATCCCGACGGTTCAGACGCGTCCGGGCAACTTCCTTGATGTCGTAAAACTTCGCCGTCTGGTCATTGATCGCGGGAATCCCGCCGAACAACGACTCCTCCGGCGGGCGACGCTCGACAAGCACGATGCGCTTGTCGGGCAGGTAGCAGGCGAGATCCGAGCCGGTGCGGATGAACTCCCGCCCCGAGCCGTCGAGCGATACGAGGCGTTCCGACACGGCGCCGTCCTGAACCCGGTGGATGATGCGCAGCATCTCCACCTTGCCGCCCTGCCAGTGCGAGAACGTGCCGTCGTAGTTACGGGTGGTCAGCGCCTGGTTCATGCGCTCGAGCCACTTTCCGGGCTCCTCGGCTACAGCCACCGTAGCCATGGCCCATGCGAGCGCAAAGCAGCTCAGCGCAACTGTGCTGCTCCGTTCGCTACTGCGGGTTCTTCGCATCGTCTTGCACGTCCTCGGTTGGTTCCTCCGACCCTGCGGACGTGCCCGCGGTTCCCGTTTCGGTGGCCATAAAAGCCGACAACAGATTGCGGCGTCCGACCGGCGAGGAAAACTCGCTATGAGCCACAACGTAGTTGGCGAGTTCCGTGCTCGGGACGACCAGCCGGCGACCGGGCGTCTTGGGCACCACGTAACTGTCTGGCTCGGCGGTGCTCGCTGGCGAGGCATTGCCGGACACCACCGAAGTTGTCATGGGCGCAGCGGCCTGCGCGAGATTGGGAGCATCAGGTACCGCCTGCGAGCGCATCCAAAGTATGGACACCGCGGCGACGCCGGCAGCCACTGCCGCACCGGCTACAGGCTGCCACCAACGGTTGCCCCAGCGTTCCCGCCGCTGCGGTGCAGGTTCAGCAGCGAGCACAGGCTCTGCCGAGATTGCGGTGCTGACGCGTCCGGGCAGGCCAGTGTTCAACCGCACACCGCCCTCTGCACGAATGGCCGCACCCATGACCGCGTACCGGCCCCAGCGAGCCTTGAGCAGCTCGTCACGGGACAAGCGGCGCGCCAGGAGCTCGCACTCCGCGGACGGCAGCTCGTCATCGAACATGGCGGACAGCTGACTGTCGAGTTCCTCGTTCATCCCAGCTCCTCCACGCGACCCAGGCCGCCTTCGAACACTTCGCGCAGACGGCGGTCGATCGCTTCGCGCGCCCTGAAGATGCGCGAGCGGACGGTACCCACCGGACAATCCATGGTCGCGGCGATTTCCTCATAGGAGAGGCCCTCCAGCTCGCGCAGCACGATGGCCGTGCGCAGGTCCTCGGGCAGAGCATCTATCGCGGCGTTTACCGTCGAGCGGATCTCATCCGTCAGCACGAGCCCTTCGGGGGTCTCGGCATCTTTCATACGGCCTTGCATGTCGTAGGACTCATCGGTGTTGTTGCGGTCGAGGTCATATTCGATGGGGCTGCGGTCTCGGGAAACGACGGCGTTCTTGGCGGTGTTGATGGCAATGCGGTAGAGCCAGGTGTAGAAGGCGCTGTCCCCGCGGAACTGGGGCAAGGCGCGGTAGGCCTTGATGAAGGCCTCCTGGGCAATGTCCTCGGCTTCCGCCGGATTGCGTACATAACGCATGACCAGCTTGACGAGTTTGTGCTGGTACTTGAGAACCAGCGCATCAAAAGCTCCCTTGTCCCCGCGTTGCACGCGGCGAACGAGGCTGAGATCGCTTACGTCGGCGCTCATGGGCGCCCCTTCTCCCGATGGATGGAAGGCCGCCCCATGGCGACCTGAATAGACCCTGAACCCTTTCGAAAGTTCAGGCGCTGTACCGCCAAAGAAAGGCGGTGGCGGGAGTAGGACTCTGGACTGCGCGGCCATGACAGAGATGTGAACCGTCTAACAGTCGGTCCCGGAGATACGATGCTCAAGAAACCCGCTTTGGCGCGGGATCATGCCTGACGGGGGCCGGGACCGCCATATGGTCGATGGCGCGGCTGGCTGCCGCCGCCCAGCGTGAGGGAGCAGGCGCCGCGATCCGCCGAACCAGCTCCGCCAGCTCGGGCTCGGGAGGGGTGGCGTAGCCAAACAGGTAATCCGCCAGCAGCGGGTCCGGCAACTCCAGGAGCACGGCGAACGTGGCCCGCAGCCCGGCCGAGGCTCCGGGCAACTCCCCGCGCGCGAAGCGCTCGAGCAGCACGTCGAGCTCCTTCATGCCACGGCGGCAGCGCCACAGGAGGCGGCGACCGTCCGAATCCAGCGGTCCGCCGACTGGCTCACCGGTCATGGCGTTGTCACCGTGCCGTCAGCTCTGGCGTTCAACCAACATCTTCTTGATCTCGGCAATGGCCTTGGCCGGGTTCAGATCCTTGGGACAGACATCGGTGCAGTTCATGATCGTATGGCAACGGTACAGCCGGAACGGATCCTCGAGCTCATCCAGGCGCTCGCCGGTCGCCTCGTCGCGGCTGTCGATGATCCAGCGGTAGGCGGCCAGCAGCGCGGCCGGACCGAGAAAGCGATCGCTGTTCCACCAGTAACTCGGGCAGGCCGTGGAGCAGCAGGCGCACAGAATGCAGGCGGCCGGACGATCGATCCTTTCCTGGTCCTCCTTCGACTGCAGCCGCTCGCTGTCGGGAGGCGCGGGCGTGCGGGTCTGCAGCCACGGCTTTACCGATGCGTACTGGGCGTAGAAGTTCGTGAGGTCCGGTACCAGATCCTTCACGACCGGCATGTGCGGCAATGGATAGATCTTGATCTCGCCTTTGAGATCCAGCATCGAAGTCGTGCAGGCGAGCCGGTTCACACCGTCGATGTTCATGGCGCACGAGCCGCAGATCCCTTCCCGGCAGGAGCGCCGGAACGTCAGCGACGCATCGATCACGCCTTTGATCTGGATCAGCGCATCGAGCACCATCGGCCCGCAGCTTTTCAGATCCAGCTCGAATGTGTCGACGCGCGGGTTCTCCCCCGAGGTCGGATCGAAGCGGTAGATGCGGAAGGTGCGCACCTCGCCCGCCCCGGCCGGTGCCTTGTGCGTGACGCCTTTGCGGATCCGCGAGTTGGGTGGCAAACGAAATTCGGTCATCGCATTGCGCCTGAGTTAGTAAGTGCGCGCCTTGGGCGGAATCGTTTCGACATCGCTCGTGAGCGTGTTCAGATGCACGGGCCGGTAGTCGAACCGCGCCCGGCCCGGACCTTCCACCCACACCAGCGTGTGTTTCATCCAATTCAGGTCGTCGCGGTCCGGGTGATCCTCGCGTGCCTGGGCGCCGCGGCTCTCCGTCCGGTTTTCTGCTGAATGGATCGTCGCGGTCGCCTGCAACAGCAGGTTCTCGAGCTCGAGCGTCTCGATCAGGTCCGTGTTCCAGATCAACGAGCGGTCTGTCACGCGCACGTCGGCGAAGGACTCGAAAGTCCGCGCGAGTTTCACCATTCCGGCCTGCAACGTCTCGCCGGTGCGGAATACCGCCGCGTCCAGTTGCATCGTCTTCTGCATCTCGAGCCGAATGGCCGCCGTCGGGCGTGAGCCCTGCGCGTTGCGCAGCCGGTCGAGCCGTGACACGGCGAAGTCGCCTGCATCCTTGGCGAAGGGCTTGTGCCGCGTTTCGGGCTTGATGACCTGAGCGCAGCGGCGCGCCGCCTCGCGGCCGAAGATCACGAGATCGAGCAGCGAGTTCGAGCCCAGCCGATTCGCTCCGTGCACGGATACGCACGCCGCTTCGCCCACCGCCATGAGTCCCGGAACTACGCTGTCGGGATCGCCGCCCTGCGGTTGCACGACTTCGCCATGGTAGTTACAGGGAATGCCGCCCATGTTGTAGTGAACGGTAGGCTGCACCGGAATCGGTTCCTTGGTGACGTCCACGCCCGCGAAAATGCGGGCCGTCTCGGCAATGCCGGGAAGACGTTCCTGGATGACCTGCGGTCCGAGGTGCTCGAGATGGAGATGAATGTGGTCAAGCTCGGCGCCCACACCGCGCCCTTCACGGATCTCCAGGGTCATCGCGCGGCTCACGACATCGCGCGATGCCAGATCCTTCGCGTTGGGTGCGTAACGCTCCATGAAGCGCTCGCCTTTCGCGTTCGTCAGATAACCGCCCTCGCCGCGGGCGCCTTCGGTGATCAGGCAGCCGGCACCGTAAATTCCAGTCGGATGGAACTGCACGAATTCCATGTCCTGCAGCGGCAGGCCGGCACGCAACACCATGGCATTGCCGTCGCCGGTGCAAGAGTGCGCGGAGGTGCAGGAGAAATACGTGCGTCCGTAGCCGCCCGTTGCCAGAATCGTGGTGTGTGCGCGGAAGCGATGCAGCTTGCCCTCGGTCATGTCCAGCGCGACGACGCCGCGGCAGACACCCTCTTCCATGATGAGATCCAGCGCGAAGTACTCGACGAAGAACGTCGCGGAGTGGCGGATCGACTGTTGATACAGGGTGTGCAGCATTGCGTGGCCGGTGCGGTCGGCCGCCGCGCAGGTCCGTTGAGCGATGCCCTTCCCGAAATGCGTCGTCATGCCACCGAAGGGCCGCTGGTAGATGCGACCTTCTTCGGTGCGGGAGAATGGTACGCCGTAGTGTTCGAGCTCGATCACGGCGGCGGGCGCCTCTTTGCACATGAGCTCGATGGCGTCCTGGTCCCCGAGCCAATCGGATCCCTTGACCGTGTCGTACATGTGCCAGCGCCAGTCGTCCTCGCCCATGTTGCCGAGCGCGGCGCTGATGCCGCCCTGGGCCGCCACGGTGTGACTGCGCGTCGGAAACAACTTCGTGACACACGCCGTGGACAAACCGGCTTCGGCAAGCCCGAGTGTCGCGCGCAGGCCTGCGCCACCGGCACCGACGACGACGACGTCATAACTATGGTCGATGAATTCGTATGCGCTCATGAAGCGCCTCCGAACGCCACCTTCAGAACCGCGAAAACGCCCGCCGCTGCCACGAGCGCGTGGGCGAAAGTGAGAGCGATGAGCACCAGGGTCTTGGCGCCGGCGCCATGGATGTAATCTTCGGCGACGACGCGCACGCCGAGCTGCGAATGCCACGTCGCCACCAGCACGAACAGGATCAGCAGGAGTGCCGTCCAGCTTTGGCCCATCCAGGCGGTGACAGTCACGTGGTCCAACGTAGGCAGCGACAGCAGCGACACGACGAACCAGATCGAGAGCGGCACGAGCGCGATGGAGCTGAGGCGTTGCATCCACCAGTGACGGACTCCGTCCTTTGCGGAACCGGCACCCAGCGCTCTGCCTAGCGGGCTACGCAGACTCATGAGCGGTGCGCTCCCGGGCAGAACGCCCAATAGACGAACATCAGCATCAGCACTCCACTCACGACGGCGACGATCCAGGCGCTGCGCTGGGCCTGTTGGCGTTCCAGGCCGCGGCCGGTATCCCAGATGAGATGCCGGATTCCCGCGACGAGGTGGTAGGAAAAAGCGAGCAGCAGCCCCACATAGATGAGCTTGAACACCCCGAGGGACAGAACGGCGCTCGCTCGCGCGTAGGAGCGGGACCCGCCCGCGACCGCCATGAGCCAGTACACGAGCAGCAGCAGTCCGATCGACAGGCCGACGCCCGTGGCTCGGTTCAGGAAAGACGTGAACAGCGTGTACCGATACATCCGATACACGGACAAGTGAGGCGACAAAGGTCGTTGAGGCATAGTGGCTCGGGTTCGCGGCGCCGGCGGCGGCGCTGCCTGGGGACGGCAGGGCCGGACGCGATGGCGGTTAACTTAGAAATCGATGCAGCGGCCCTTCTTTTCCCAGTCGCCGAAACG
>JAQGOC010000247.1 GCA_028293805.1 Gammaproteobacteria bacterium | reverse complement strand
GAAAGCGGGTGGCCTGGGCGTCTTCGATCCCGGCGTCAACGCTCTTTCCATCCTGACACGCATCATGCCCAGTGCGCTCGTGTTGAAACACGCCGAGCTGCGCTACCCGCGCAATTGCGAGACCCCCATCGCCGCAAGTCTTTTGCTGGCCGACGCGAATGGAGTGCTAGCGCGCATGGAGCTGGATTTTCTGCACGCAGGCCCGCCGCGATGGGATATCGACGTCGACACCGATGCGGGCCGATTGAGTCTGTCCAAGGGTGGCAGCGAGATGAGCCTGGACGACAAGCCGGTGTCCGGATTGCGGGGGAAGGAATATCCGGATCTGTATGCCCACTTCGCGGGCCTCGTGCGCGGCCGGGCCATCGATGTCGACGTCAGCCCATTGCAGCTCGTCGCTGACGCCTTTCTGTGTGGACAACGCAGCGAAGTGGAACCCTTCGTGGAGTAGCGCCCCGCTTCAGTGCGAGTCGGGCAACCACCGCAGGGCCTGCTGCACCTGTCCGGCGACTTCATCGACGTTCTCGTTTCCCTGCGCGAGCACCGCAATGCTGCCGTGAGGGGCGGGGGTGATGACGCCACTCATGCCGTCTTCATGGAAGCTTTCGCGGGCTTTGACTTTTTCGTGGCGCAGGACAAGCACTGTAACGGGACCCCGTGAGGTACTCACGACGAGGTGGGGTACGTCGTGCCCACGGAACCGGCAGCTTTGTGCGTACGTGACTTTCTCGGAGCGGGTGTCGAGCCAAACGCCCGCTTTGCGCATGATTCCGTTGAGCGTGTCAGGTGAGATCTGCCCCGCCGCGGCCCAGCTTTTCGGCTCACCCTGGACATGGATCACCACGTCATGGGCCAGCGTGTCCGTGGGGCGCAGGCCCCAGATCGCGAGGGTCGCGAAAGCAGCGAACACGACGCTGGCGGCCAACGCCCAGCCGGGCCATGACGTGGTTTGCTTATTCCGGCGCGCGCGCGCGCCCATGATAGGAATAACGTTGGCGGTGGACATGACTGGAGCGGCAGCGCCGGCGGGACGCTGCTCCAGCGCGCGCCGAATGTTCCCGTCGAGCGCCACCATCTCGCGCTGAAACTGGGTGCATTCAGGGCAGCTCGCCAGGTGCTCGGCCAGTTCCGGGGGGACGGAGTGAGGGTCCCCGCCGATGAGTAACCGTGCTTGCTGGTGGCTCATAGCACGGCCTCGCTTCCCGCATCATCCGGCGCAGGCGTCAGGCCGTACATCGTTCGAAGCTTGTTGCGGGCGCGGAACAGCCGGGTCAGGACGGCCGTGGAGGAGAGACTGAGCTCCTGAGCGATTTCGGCGGTGGAGAAGCCACCAAGGACTTGCATGATCAGCGGCTCACGATATTCGAGCGGAAGTTTGAGAATCGCGCCGCGCAGCGAGTCGAGCTCGCTGTCGGGCCCTGCTCGAGAGGGCAGGCATTCGTGCTCGATTCCGTCTTCCAAGGGGACCAGCTCCAGGCGTTTGCGCTCGTAGAGTCGCGCGTGCTCGCGACGGACGATCGTCAACAGCCACGCCCGCGCCGCGGTCTGATCTTTCAGGGCGTCGCGGGAGCGCCAGGCGCGCAGCAGCGCTTCCTGCACGATGTCCTCCGCAATCGCCCGATCCCGCGCCAGCCAATGGGCGAAGCGCAACAGCTCGGGCCGCATGGACTCGAGCAGTCGAACGATGGGGTCTCCCGGCTTCGCGCCGACGGTCGACCCGTCAAAGGAGGAGACCGGGGTTTCCGGCCCGGAATTGCGCGTGCCCCTCATGATCGATTCTGATCCACTGTCACCGTGACCGGGCACTGCGCGCTGGCGCGAGTTGCCTTTGAGATGCCTGAGCTGGCAGTCTGCTACAGGATAGCGCTCAGAAGGTCGACAAGGGGAACCGTCCGTTGGCGACCGAGGGGGCAGGGGAGCGGTGGACCTGGCCGCCCTGCAATAAAAATCAAGCGGGACCGGTCCAGGGTAGCGGGTTGCAACACTCGCCTCAAAGGGGGTGTACGGCCCCTTCCCAACCGTTTCCGATCGGAGCGATCAATGAAATTCCTCGTCCGTTGGCTCATCGAATGGCCGGAAAGCGTGGCCCGTCACCTGATGTGGGTGGCGCCCCTGTTTGCCCGTATTACCGTGGGCTGGGTGTTTCTCTGGAGCGGCTGGGGCAAGCTCAACAGCCTTCCCCAGGTCACCGAGAGCTTCATCGGCTGGGGCATCCCCTTTCCGCACATCCTCACGCCGTTGACGGCCGGGATCGAGTTCTTCGGCGGACTCTTCCTGCTGCTGGGGCTGTATACGCGCATTGCGGCCGGCGCGCTCGCAGTCACGATGATCGTGGCTATCAAGGCGGCCCGCTGGAGCGAGGTCGACTCGCTCGAGACACTGCTCGGATTCGATGAGACCGAGTACCTGGCGCTGTTCCTGTGGCTCGCCATTGCGGGGCCCGGTACGGTGTCTCTCGATCATCTGCTGCAGCGCTGGTATCGCCGTTCCGCCGTTAGTGGCGCCGCCGGTTCGGTACAGTCCCCGGCAAGCAGTCCGCCGTTGTAGCGGCCTCGAACCCGAAGATTCGCGCCACGGGTGCGATAAATGCCGGGGCGGCCCGGTCTACTCGCCCGACTTCGGTGGCAATGGGTGCTCACCGGGGCCAGGGTTTTCACTTCAGCGAGGGCTATTCAATGCGTACAAAAAACAGCACCGGCATCGCGATCGCGACGGCCGCGGCAATGCTCTTCGGCACGGCGTTCGTCGGCACGGCAGCGGCGGCCGATGCCACCGTCCACTGTACTGGCGTCAACTCCTGCAAGGGCCAATCCGCCTGCAAGAGCGCCAACAACTCCTGCAAGGGCCAGAACTCCTGCAAGGGCAAGGGCTTTCTCGAGATGAGCAAGGCGGATTGCGCGGCCGCGAAGGCCAAAGCGAAAGACACACCGAAGTAGCTCGCGACGCGCCTCCCCATCCGGCATGCGGGCCGTCCCGCGTGCCTGGATGAGCCCTCCGGGTGCCGCACACGGCCCCGGTACGGGAACCCGTTTCATCGTAAAACCGTCCGCGCCGCGGGCCTGGGCCGAACTTTTCGGCCGCTCGCGAATTCCCTTAGCACGGCCCCAGCTCTCGCGGGCCAGTCATGCTCTTGGGGGACTCGATGTTTCGGACGACTTATCTGCTGCCGGTGCTCGTTGCGGCTGCTTTGCTGACCGCCTGCGGCAAAGGCAAGGGCAGCGCTTCCTCCGCGCCGCCGCCGCCTCCGGTGCGAGGCCAGCTGCTCGACAATCCGCCGCCGCTGCTCGCCTCCTACTCGACCGCCGATCTCCTCGGCAGGCTGGGCACCGACCCTCTGGGCAAACTGCTCCTGCAGCTGACGTTTTCGCCGACGTGCACGGTGAACATCTATCAACTGCAGTATGAGACGGTCGGCGGGTCCGGTGAGCCGACTACCGCCTCGGGCGCATTGATGGTTCCTGCAGGCAGCGACGCCTCATGTCAGGGACCGCGGCCCATCGTGATGTACGCGCACGGGACGAACACGGCCAAGACCTACAATATTGCAGATCTCTCGAACTCGGATAACAGCGAGGGGCTGTTGATGGCGGCGACGTTCGCCTCGCAAGGTTATATCGTGGTGGCCCCGAACTACGCGGGCTATGACTCGTCCTCACTGGGTTACCACCCGTACCTGAACGCCGATCAGCAATCGAAGGACATGATCGATTCGCTGGCCGCCGCGCGCAGCGCCTTCGCTACGGCCGAGGTGAGCGAGAATGGCAAGTTGTTCTTGACGGGCTACTCGCAGGGCGGATTTGTGGCGATGGCCACTCACCGTGCCATGCAAGCGGCCGGCACCGCAGTCACGGCGTCGGGTCCCATGTCCGGGCCCTATACATTGTCTGCGTTCGGGGATGCAATTTTCATGGGTCGCGTCAATCTGAGCGCGACGGTGAACTTCAACATGCTGGTGACGAGCTACCAGCATGCGTACGGAAATGCCTACATGAACCCGACGGATGTGTACGAGCCGGCGTACGCGGCAGGAGCGGATGCGCTCCTGCCTAGCGCGACCAACATAAACACCCTATACAGCGAAGGCAAGCTGCCGCAGAGCGCCCTGTTCAGCAGCACGCCGCCCAGCCCCGCGTACGCTCCGATCACGCCTGCGACGACCCCTGCGAACCTGGCGCCTGCGTTCGCGATGGGGTTCGGTCCCGGCAATCTGGTCACGAACGCTTTCCGCCTGGCTTATCTGCAGGACGCTGCGGCCGCCCCGGATGGCGGGTTCCCAACGACTACGACGGGTCTGCCTCCCGCCGCGCCCGCTCTTGCGCTGCGCCAGGACCTGAAGACCAATGACCTCAGAACCTGGGCTCCCACTGCGCCCGTGCTCCTTTGCGGCGGGGACGCCGATCCCACCTCGTTCTATCTCAACACTCAACTCATGCAGGGCTACTGGTCGGCGACTGCTCCGGCCAGCAGTGTTACCGTTCTCGATGTCGATTCCGGCCTCTCGATCGGCGATCCCTATTCGGCGCTCAAAGACGGTTTTGCGGCGGCGAAGGCGGCTGTCGCGGCCGCTGCGGTGGCCGGTGGGGCGAGCGATGGCGGAGCACTGGCCGTGCTGCAGAAGTATCACGCGGGGCTCGTGCCGCCGTTCTGCCTGTTTGCGGTGAAGTCGTTCTTCGACGGTCACTGAGGCGGGACGCGCATTCCCGGTACGAAACGGCCCACGATCAAACCGGCCGTGGCGGCCACGGTTGAGGCCACCAGCACGGCAACCTTGCTGGTGGCCAGCAACACCGGATCGGAAAAGGCCAGGTTGGATATAAAGATCGACATCGTAAATCCGATGCCGCCGAGGCAGCCGAGCAGACCGAGGTGACGCCACTTGATGCCTTCAGGCAGTGCGCACATTCCCGAGCGGACAGCAGCCACCGACGCAAGGACGATTCCGGTGGGCTTGCCCAGCACGAGCCCGAGAACGATACCCGCACCGATGGTGTGTGGAAGACCGCCGCCCAGAGAAAGTCCCTGCAAACTCACGCCGGCATTGGCCAGCGCAAACAACGGCATGATGGCGTAAGCCACCCACGGGTGCATTGAACTCAGCGCCCCGCGTGACGCGACAGTAACCGGGGCGATCATGCCCAGCACCACCCCTGCGAGGGTGGGATGAATGCCCGCGCGGAGCATTCCGAACCAGACGAACGCCCCCGGCAGGACGTATGCGACAGCGCGTCGTATTCCAAGCCGCTGCATTGCAAGTGCCGCGACCGCACCGCACGCCGCGATGAGGAGTCCCGCCACGGCGATACCACTCGAATAGAAAAAGGCGATCACGAGGATCGCGACGATGTCGTCGATGATCGCAAGCGTCAGCAGCAGCATGCGCAGCGCGGGCGGAATCCCTTTGCCGGCCAGCGACAGGATCCCCGCCGCGAATGCGATGTCCGTTGCGGTCGGCACTGCCCACCCTCGACGTGCGACCGCATCGGTGTTTACGAGCAGGTAGACGAGGGCTGGAACGATCACACCGGCGATCGCAGCGACGATCGGGAGCGTGGCGATTCTCGGATCGGACAGCGCGCCTTCGTACATCTCGCGGCGAATCTCGAGGCCGACGACCAGAAAGAAAATCGTCATGAGCCCGTCGTTGATCCAGAAGTGCAGCGATCGATTGCCGATGAGGTCGCCCAACCCGAATGGCAGGGGTGCGGCATGAAGCGGGAGCGCCGTGCGCCACAGCGCTTCATACGAATGGCCCCACGGGGAATTGGCCCAGATCAGGGCAACCGCCGCGGCGGCGAGGAGAACCACGCCGCTCGCCGTCTCGACGTGCAGAAAGCTTTCGATGGAGCTCAGGATTCGGCGGATGAGCGGCTGCTCAGCGGCCGGCGCAATGTTCTGCTGCATGTTGGGCACGCCCGTGCTGTGACGGCGGCCCGACCGGCACGAAACCTATCGGGATCGCAATGCGGAGCCCGACACCCGGGAGGGATTAAACGCAGGCTCCCAGTTTGCGCGCAAGATATTCACGCTCGGCTTCGTTGACGGGGCAGCTCAGAGCTCTACGTAGCGCTTCGCGAGCATCGCTGTTGCGAGCGAGTCTAAGCAACAGGTCGCCGCGGGCTGCATGATAGAGCGCGTATCCGGCGAGCTTGCGTGTCCCGTCGAGTGAGTCGATTCTTGCGAGGCCCGCCTCGGGCCCGTCGGCATAGGCGCAGGCGATGGCTGCGTTGAGCTGCACGACCGGAGTCGGCTTAAGCTCGATGAGTCTGTTATAGAAGTGGGTCAGCGCGTGCCAGTCCGTCTTGTCGAACGAGGGCGCGGCTGCGTGCACGGAGGCAATCCCCGCTTCGAGATGTAGAGCCGTGACAGTCACGGACGACGTCGCACTTTGCAGATGTCCGAAACCCCGTGCGATCAGCGCGTGGTCCCAGGACCCACGGTCCTGATCCGCAAGCAGGATCAAGCCACCGGAGTCACCGGTGCGTGCTGGCGCGCGCGCGTGATGAAAACAAATAAGCGCCGCCAGCGCTTGTGTCTCGCCCGTAGAGGTTGTCGGGTGTTCGGTTAAGAGCGTTGCGAGGCGCAAGGCCTCGGCGCACAGCTCTGACGCCATCAACGGCTCGCCTTCGCTCGCGGTGTATCCGTTGTTGAAGAGAAGATAGATCGAGTCGAGAAGTCCGGGCAATCGGGTGGCCAGCTGAGCACCTTCCGGGATTTCGAAGGTGAGCTCGAGCTCACGGATTTTGCGCTTGGCACGCACGAGTCGCTGCGTGACCGCCTCGGCGGTGGAGAGGTAGGCTCGCGCGATCTCCTTAGGGCCGAAGCCGCAGACCGTCTGGAGCGTGAGCATGGTCTGGTCCTCGAGCTGCAACGCGGGGTGGCAGGCCACGAACATGAGAGCCAGGGTGTCATCGAGGCGGCCGGCTTCCTCCGGATCGGAGAAGCCGAGGCGCCACGCGTCGGTTTCGTCGAACGGATCGTGCCGCAGATCGCGTTTGAGCCGGTCGAACGCCTTGTTGCGAGCGGCGACGGCCAGCCACGCGGCCGGCCGATCCGGAACGCCGCCGAAGGGCCACTGCGCCAGCGCCGCCCCGAAAGCGTCCTGCACGGCATCCTCGATCAGATCGAGCCGGGAAGGCCCCAGCAGGCGTACCAGCCAGGCCGAAATCCTTCCCGACTCGCGCCGGAAGAGATCTCCCACTAGCGGATTCGTCACCGGGGCCCCCGCGGAACTGGTGTTACATCTCGTGGATCTGGCGCACTTCGATGCGCCCGCCGAGTTGCAGATGGGGGCAACTCTCCGACAACCGACACGCCTCGGCGTAGTCGTTCGCGGTGATCAGGAAATAGCCGCCCAGAAGTTCTTTCGACTCCGCGTACGGCCCATCGGTGATGGCCACGCGCCCCCCGCTTGGGCGCAGCACCTTGCCGGGCTCGTCCGTTAGTTTCTGGCCGGCCTTGAGCCGTCCTTCGGAACGCATGCGGTCGGCCCAGTCCATGTACTTCCGGGTCATGGCCATGGCCTCGTCGGGGGACCCGGGACGGGGCCGGTTGAGATCCTGGTGAAGCAGCAGCAGGAATTCGGACATTGAGGTCTCCTTGGGTTTTCAGGCTGCGTCCGGCGACATTGCCGTGCGCGCCTCTCAATGTCGATTCAGGAGTCGTGGAACCGACATTGCAGCGCTGGCCTCCTTTTTGAGGACGGCCTCTGCGGGACGGCCGTTTGACTAACAGGAAGTCCTTGCGAGCCGGATTACATCTGCGGCGCCCACGATGCGCACCATCCGGCGGCCTTGACCTGTTTGCCGGGGAACACCTGGCAAGGCCCTGCGGGTGAGCCGGCATGGCCCTGATACAGAGCGCAATTGGCGCAAGTGCTACCGGCCGCCGCGCCCTGCGCCTTGGACGCGTCTTCGACATATTTAAGGGCTTTCGCCTCCGGAGCGTTCGGGCTCAGGAGAGGCGCATCAGCCGCCAGTGCGAGGTTGAGTTGAGAAACTGCGATGGGCAGCAAGGGGACCGCGAGCGTCAGTTTCTGCAGCAGGCGCCGGCGCGACAAGCGGTCTACTTGGCTCATGGGGGGCCTTCTTCGAGTGTGAAATACAACGTCGCGCCCTGGTCCAGCACTCCTTCGGCCCAGATACGGCCGCGATGCCGCGCGACAATGCGGTGCGCTGTCGCAAGTCCGATGCCGATCCCCGCGAATTCCTCGTTCGAGTGCAGGCGTTGAAACACGCCGAACAGCTTATCGGTATACGTCGGATCGAACCCCGCGCCATTATCGCGGACGAAGTACACGGTCGGCTGCTTGTCGGCTTCGGTGCCGAACTCGATCCGCGCCCCCTGGCGCTCGCTGGTGAATTTCCAAGCGTTGCTGAGCAGGCTTTCGAGGGCAAGTGTCATCATCCGCACATCGCCCTCCCCGACGATCCCATCGGGAATAACAACCTCGATGTCACGCGAAGGTTCGGCCGCGCGCAGCTTTTCCATGACCTTGCGAGCGATGCACGACAGGTTCACGCGGGTCCGGGAGAGATCAGAGGATGCGATGCGCGACAGAGTGAGGAGCCCATCGATGAGTTGGGTCATCCGTACCGCCGACTCGCGGATGTACTGCACGTAGCGCTTGCCGTCGCTGTCGAGCTGGGCGGCGCAGTCTGTGATCAGCGCGCTGCTGAACCCGTCAATCTGGCGTAGCGGTGCCCGCAGGTCATGGGCTACAGAGTATTGGAATGATTCCAGCTCGCGGTTCGCCTCGGCAGCGGCGGCTTGGGCTCTTCGCAGGGAGTCATCGTCCACCGTCATTTAGGCACCCTCATTTCGCCCGCAGCATACGCATTCCATTCAACGTGACCAGTACCGTGGCGCCGACATCCGCCAGGACCGCAAGCCACAGCGTAGCAAGACCGGGAATAGCCAGGGCGAGGAATGCCAATTTAAGCCCCAGACTGAGGGCGATATTCTGCTTGACGATGGTGCGGTTGCGCCGCGCCACCCGCAGTGCGGCAGGGAGACGGTGCAGATTGTCCTCCATGAGAACGACGGCGGCAGTTTCCATTGCCTGGGCCGTTCCCGCACCTCCCATAGCGATACCCACGTCGGCTCTGGCCAGGGCCGGCGCGTCGTTGATGCCATCGCCGACCATGGCGACGGGGCCATGAAGCCTCTGGAGCTCGGTGATTGCGGCTAGCTTATCCGAAGGAAGCAGATCCGCCCGCACGTCATCGAGAGCGCCTATGCGTTGAGCAACGTCTAGTGCCACTCGCGCGTTATCCCCTGTGAGCATCACCGTGCGCATGGGAGGGCGTGAGCGACGCAGCTCGTCCAAGACCGCGCGGCTCTCATCGCGCACCGAATCTTCGACCCCTATCGCGCCCACGATCTGCGAGTTTCGCGCCACCATCATCACCGTCCGGCTTGATTCGTTCAGCCGCACAAAATCGGGGACGCTGGCGGCTCCCTGAGCATTCATCAGCGCTTCGATGCCTACGGCAATTTTGTTGCCGCGGAGCTCGCCAGTCACGCCGCGGCCCGCGGAGGCCACAATCGTGTGTGCGGGCGGATAGCGGTCCTCGACTCCACGCGTGCGAGCGGCGTCCATGATCGCACCCGCAATCGGGTGTTCCGAGCTGCGCTCGACGGAAGCAGCCAATGCAATGACATCGTCGCAGGTGTCGCAGGCCGGCTCCGCGGGCGTTTCGTGATCACATCCGCGCGCCTGCACGGCGGTTACACCCGGGCGACCGTGTGTGAGCGTGCCCGTTTTGTCGAAGGCAATCGTGCGAATTTCGGCGAGCTTGTCGAGTTGCTCACCGCCCTTGACCAGGACGCCTAGCCGCGCAAGGCGAGTGAGTGAGCTGACCACCGTGACCGGAATGCTGATGACGAGCGCGCAGGGGCACGCCACGATGAGCAACGTGAGTCCACGGTATAACCAACCTTTGGTGCCATCGGCATCCAAAAACGGTTGGCCAAAGGCCAGTACCGGTACGGCAACCAGGAGAATGGCCAACACCACAACCGCCGGCGTGTACCAGCGGGCGAATCGGTCTATGAAACGTTCCGTCGGGGAGCGTTTCGCTTGCGCCTCTTCCACCAGGCGCGCGATCCGAGCAACTGTCGAGTCCGAGGACTTTCGAGTGACCTCGACCTCGAGGGCGCCTTCGGCGTTGACCGTGCCCGCCATGACAGGATCACCGGATGTCTTCGCGACGGGGATGCTTTCGCCGGTCACGGCCGCTTGATTGACACTCGATTGGCCGCTCTTCACGACGCCGTCCGCGGCGATCCGTTCGCCGGGTTTAACAAGCATCAGATCGCCAGGGGCGAGATCTTCCGCTCGCACCACGGCGGAATCGAGCTTGCCTCGCTTTCCGCAGTCGCCGTGTTCGTGCGTATGGGCGTGAGTTTGAGCGTGCTCGTGGACGTGCGTCTGATCGCACCCGTGCGCGGAACTGTGCTTGTGCTCGTGAGCGTGAGGCTGATCGTCCCCGGGAGTCTGATCGCGCCAGTGCGCATGATCAGGACCGTCCTCATGGCCATGATCGTGGCTGTCCTCCTGGGCATGCCCGCGCAACACCGTCGCGGTCTGCGGTTGTAGGGACAATAAGCTGCGCAGCGAATCCCGGGCGCGAGCGGCGCTGAAGCCTTCAAGCCCTTCTCCCAGGGCGAACAGCAACACGACCGTCGCGGCTTCACCCGTCTCGCCGATCAACAGGGCGCCGAGCGCTGCGACCGTCATCAGAAGATCGATGTTGACTCGGCGGCTGAAGATGAGGGCTCGTAATCCTTTGCTGAATATTGGCGCGCCAACCAGTACCACCGCCGCCACCAGCGTCCAGCGCAGCATGCTCTGCGTGGCTGGTATCGGCATAAGAGATGACACAACCGCTGCGAGCAGCGCTGTCGCCGCTGCGGTGAGTGCGAGGCGCGGCTGCGGCTGAGTGAACAAAAATCTCAGAAATCCCGCAGAGCCCTGTGCCGCGCCGGTCGTGATGCCTGTGTTGCCTTTCACACCCAGACCGTAGCCGAGCTGGCGTAACCGTTGGTCTACCTGGGCGAGCGACTCGGCTCCCTCCACCTCGAGGGTCTCGGTCGTGAAATCGACGGACGCGCGTCGGACGCCCGGGAGTTGCCGCAGCCCATCCTCGATGGTCAGCGCGCAGCTGCCGCAATCCATGCCCGTGATTTTTGCGCGCAACAAGCCCCCAGCGATGGGCTGGCCGGTGGGCTGCGTGTGTTCCCCATGGTCCAAAGCAAATCTCCGCGCGCGAGACGCGATTTCCGATAGGAGGATGGTGCACCTTCAACCGGGGTTGAAGGTCAAGCGCCGGTCGGGCCGAGGAGTGGGCCTTCGCTATGCCGCGGAGGCCTCTAGCGCGAGGAAGAGCTGCGCGAACAGGAACGCGCCGTCGCCGTGGGCAGTCAGCATCTGCCCTTCGGTTGTTTCCGTGAGGGCCACGTTGACGTGCGCGGTGCAGCCCGCCTCTGCGTCCACGAGCTGACGGAGGGCCCGGGAAACGGCTTCGTCATTGCCAGGGATCAGCACGGCGTAGCCGTCGCCTTCGCGCCAGACGTGGACGTGCCGCCCCCGGAGTACCGTGAAGATCCGCTCCCGCTCGGCATTGGCGAGCGAGCAGCCAATCCGGCGCATGAGCCGGGTCATCGAAGACGTCGCGACGTGGCCGTCGTGATGGCCGCAGACGTGGTCCAGAAGATCCCGGTACAGGCGAGTTGCCGCGCCCCCGGCCGACCGTCCGACGCGCTCGGCCAAGTCATCCAAGAACAGCTCCAGCTCATGTCGGAGCACCAGCAGCTCAGTCAGGCGCCGCTCGATTTCGATGAAACGCTGCTCGGCAATCCCGACTACCGTCTTGCCCGGTACCCCCTTCTGGCCCCGGCCCGCGAGCACGAGCTTGATGTCTTCCAGGGAGAACCCGAGTCGCTGCGCGCGCCGGATAAAAAGAAGGGTGTTTTCGGCGTCCGCTCCGTAGAGGCGGTATCCGCTCCCGGATCGGCGTAGGGGACGTAGAAGTCCTTCGCGCTCGTAGAAACGCAGCATGGATGTGCTGACGTTCGCGCGCTCGGCAAGCCGGCCTATGGTCAGAAGGGGTGGGGCAGCCATGCGGGCATTCTAGAGCCAGCCCGGCTGAAGGCGCCCGCAGGAGCCGAATATCGGAAGCGGGGGGGAGCGACCGGGCAGCGCTCAGCTCGAGCGAGCGCTATAGCTCTCCATCATTAGGCCGGTGCCGCCCCGCGAAACGTGGGCGACGACCGCGGTCCTTCGGTGGAGCTTAGTGATGGCGCCGAGATTGATGGCAAAGGCCAGGATGACCTGCTGACCCTTGCGCAGCCCGAGATTGGTGGTCTCGATGAAGACGCCCGTAGCGCTGAGATTGACCGCCTTGCACAGCTTACGGCGGCCTCCTGGAACCATGATATAGACGATCGTCCTAGCACGGTGCC
>JAQGOC010000232.1 GCA_028293805.1 Gammaproteobacteria bacterium | reverse complement strand
CTAGACCCTCGATGGTTATGATTTCGTCATCCTCATGCATAACCGCGAGTGTCAGGCACGAGTTAATGCGACGGCCGTTGATCAGCACCGTACACGCGCCGCACTGACCGTGATCGCACCCTTTTTTGGTGCCAGTGAGGTGCAGATGTTCACGTAGCGCATCGAGCAATGATGTGCGTGGGTCAATCTCGAGCGGGTGCGGCTGGCCGTTGACGGTAAGTGCGATTCGTGAGACCGCCACCGCTGTGGGCTTCGTGAATGTGTCCATTGCGAACTACCTCGGGGTGTCAATTGAGCGCGATGCGGACGTGATGTTCTCCTTTTCAGTTCCAGTCGCGCGTGGCGAACAAGCTCGGAGAGACCTTTCCCTTCAGGCGACTTCGGCCATAGGGAGTGCCCCGCCCATCCGCTAGACTCTCCGCAACAGCGCACAACCAGCCCCCTGCGCGCCTTCTCGGTTGTCCAAGTAGCAAACTTTGATCTCGGTTGTCGATGTGACCTCTACGCTGGCGCGGCCTCCACCATCCGCGCAATTCCACACGGTCTGGCTGATCTGTGCGCAGACGAACCTTTGTTTGAATTCGCCTGCGTTCCAGGTCCCCACGGCAAGGCCTTTCCTCTGAGTCTCGAAGTCGATCTGCAATGCTGTGTCTACAAATCTCGGCCCCTGGACCCTCCTGGGTTCTCCGCTGTGGTAGCCAAATGGGCCGGGCTGCAGTGGTATCTCAACCTGGACCCCGTTGAATTGTCCAACCCATCTGCCAGTCAGGTCTGTCTCGGCACGCGCAGGCATATTTGCGACGACGGACAAGAGTGCGCCCAGTGCCACAGAATAGTAGTTTTGCATAATGACCTCCTCGGCTCACTCATGAGCTTCAAGAAACTTGTATGTCGGGCCGAACCTCTGCTCCCATCGTTGCCGGTTCGACGCTCGCACCGAGAGAAGAGTGGCCCACCAGGATGATTGGACCGTCTTCAAGCGCGGTCGCACGCTGCACCGTCGCGACATCGTCCTTGAGAGAGACCAGCGGGAGCTGGACCGCAGTTACGCGAAGCCCGCGGTCGAGCAGGAGCGGTATCACTTTCTTGCCGGTCTCCCTAAGCTACGTCCGCAGCCTCTGAAGCTTCAATTGCCGGAAGCGTCAAAGTTTTGACCGGAAGGGACAATGCGATGTCTACAAGCACTGCACACGAAATTGGCATCGTGCATTATGCTGGCGCGCAGGTGGCTTGCATCTGGGGCCTTACCGACTTGTTTGGCGTCGCTTCCTCGATTGCGCTCGATCAACGGCGGTCTCCCCAAAGCCCGCTTCGTGTTACGCATTGGCAGCCGCTCCATAGCCGCGACGCGAGTCTTTCTTGCGTCTATGACAGCGCCCCGCGCGGCAGCCCAAAGCTGCGGACCCTGATCATCCCGCCGACCATGGTGGACCTTCCAGATCCTGACGTCCCCGCCGGCGTGGTGTCCTGGGTCCGTAATCGCCATGCCGCCGGTGCCACGTTGGTTTCACTGTGCTCGGGCGCGTTTATCCTTGCCCAAACGGGTCTCGTCGATGGGAAGTCGGTTGCCACACATCAGATTTGCGCAGAGGCTCTGGCGAAGCGTTTTCCGCAAATCGTCGTCGATGTGAATCGGCGCATCATTGATCATGGGGACATCATCACGGCGGGCGGGTTTCTTTCGTGGGTCGATGTTGGCCTGTTTCTCGTTGACAGGATTCTCGGCCCGGCCATGAGGGCGGAGACGGCACGATTTGTTCTTTCCGACCCAGCCGCGGGTGAGGCGCGCTATTTTACCGGCTTTGCTCCTCCTCAGACGCACGGAGATGGAGCCGTATTGAAGGCTCAGGAGTGGGTGCACATGAGGGAGGGACGAGGCGTCTCGCTTGCGGCCATGGCGACCGTTGCCGGGCTGGGACGGCGCACGCTGCTGCGGCGGTTCGCGAGTGCAACGGGTTTGACCCCGATCGAGTATTGTCGGGCCGTTCGCATTGCGCGAGCGCGCGAGCTCCTGGAGGGAGGAAACACCTCGCAGAAGCAGATCGCCCAATCGCTCGGCTATAAGGACGTGGCCTCATTTGCACGTGTATTTCGCAAGGCCGTAGGCTCGGCGCCAGGAGCCTACCGCAAAAGGTTTGGCCGTAACGGCTTCTCGCCAGCCAATTTCGCAGCGCAAGATGGGTCACGTCAGAAGGAGCACATATTCGAGGCCGGCCTTCAGACAGGCTGAACGAGGCACCGTCACTCGCCGACAGATCTTCCAGAATGCATTGTTACCGCGCATTACGCTCCGCTAATCCGGAGGCAAGATTCTCTCGTAGCGTGCTCGCGCTCGCGCGGGAAATCCGTTCTCGCGGCCAATGGTGGTCGAGACAAAATTCGTGATCACCCTTGACGGCGGTGGGAAGGTGTGGGGTTCAGCCTGACATCGCCGTAGCCTCCGAGGCGGCACTGACCAAAGCGCATGCACTGGCCGTCGGCCGGCTGGTGGCCGACGCCTCCGACCCGATGCAGCGCTCCACGCTCAATGCGGTCGCGATGAAACTGCAGTCCATAGCCGAAGCAGATTCGGGAAGTGCCAATCGCTTGACGAATGGACAGATTGTTGGGACTTACGCCCTGCCGGTCGGCCCCGGTCTCCCGGTGACGATCCTTGAAAAAGACGCCGCCTGGTGCAACACGTTGATGGTTTCCCCGAGGTTGAGCTTGTCTTTCTCAAAGGCAACAGCTACCGATGCCGGCGGGAGGGCTTTCCCGAGGGCTGGATCAGCAGTCTCCGCAACCCTGATGGCAGGACTGAGCTGCTCCTGGAGAGTCCGGTTGGCTCCCCGATACTCCTCGAGAAACAGTAATGTCGTCCGAACTCAGACCGCCCACCTGGGGGTTCCACCGCGCCTGTCTAATGTCTGCTATGCAGAAAATTGAGCGGTCTGCCCGAATGGCTGGAGTTGGCCGTTCGGAGACGACGAAGGGCGGCGGGTCGAACGTACTTCGACGCGGCATGATCGTTGCTGACCACCCGAAGCGGAAGTCGGTGACCGTCCGCTTCCGGGAAGTCCGATCACGCCTTCTGTCTCGTTAGCGCCTCGCGCGCATCTTATCCCCCGCTGACCCCGCGATGCACCTGCAATTCCAATCACGCTATGATCGGCAATCTTCGTCTGCCGTCGACTTGCAATGGATACGGGAAAGGGTCGTCCATGACGCCCGCAGAAGCGTTGGCATTTGTGTGCACGCACGGGTTAGTGCTGGAATCTGGCACTGGTCCTGTGCCGTCGCTCGCCGCGGCAGTCGCCGGGGGACCGATCCGCGGAAGCTGGTGGGCGCACGCGCGAGGTCGCGAGATATTCGCTGTCACCCGCGCGATCAGGGATTGCCCTGATGTGCTTGTGTGCCGGCTCGTTGACGGAAAAGTCACCTATGTGCACCGCCGTCTGTTGCCCGCGCTTGTGAGACTTTCGAAGCGCTTTCCACACACCCGCCTCGCACAGATTCGAGAAGTACACACCGTCTCCGGCAAACACGTCACTGAAGAAGTTCGCTTTCCCGCTTGGGTTTCTCGTGAGATTGCTGCGCAAGCGTCCGACCTCGATGAGGAGACCGCCCTTCGTCAACTTGGGCCGTGGTGCAGGAAAGGCAAGCCAATCCGGAAAGGCGCTCGCCGCAAAACGCGCTCGCCATGAGATTGCGGAATGTCCGCTATCGCGAAGGGCGATGAAGTGCCTAAGTGACAGGTTTTGGCCGTTCGGAGACGACGAAGGGCGGCGGGATGAACGTACTGCGGCGCGGCATGATCGTCGCTGACCGCCCTGACCTGCCGGTCGCGCTCACTCGGAAGCGGTCAGATAGAAATGGGGAAGCGGGCACTCACGGCCGCGCTGCTGCACCGCGTGCCAAGAGTGTCGATAGAGTGCCGCTGGATGATATCCGACATAGGGCATCGACCTGCCCTAGGTATGGCCCTGTGGGCGGCCGCGCATCGGAGTGCCTTGCCTGTGGGCACTTGTGAGTTCCACAAATGTGGCTGACGCTCGCGTTGAGACAAAGGATCGGCGGGCTGCGCAAGCCATGTCTTTCCCACAAAACTCCTACGCATATGGCTCGGTGGTCATGTCATACACCCTGAAACCGGGGACCCTGGTTCGACTCGCCGATTGATATCCGTGGGCGCCGCCGGGCTGCTCCTGAGCGCGCCACCGGCTCCAGCGGAGGAGATACTGGAATCTCTGGGTTTCGCAAGCGCAGGCTGCCTCTCACCTACTGCGGTCGAAGCGGCGCAGTTGCTTCGACGGGCTTGGTATTATCCGGTGCAGAGTCTGGCGTTCAAGCAATTGGAGGGGACATGGGGAAAGGTCGACTAGAAGCATTCAGCGACGGCGTACTTGCCATCATCATCACCATCATGGTGCTGGAGTTGAAAGTACCCCACGGCGAGTCAATCGCCGCGCTGGCGCCATTGGTACCGGCCTTTCTCAGCTATGTGCTCAGCTTTATCTATGTGGGCATCTACTGGAACAACCATCACCATATGCTTCACGCCAGCAAGAAGATATCCGGACAGGTGCTGTGGGCAAACCTGCATCTTCTCTTCTGGCTATCGTTGCTGCCATTTGCCACGGGGTGGATGGGTGAGAACCACTTCGCGCGACTGCCGTCGGCGTTTTACGGGGTGATCCTCCTCTGTGCCGCCATCGCATATTGGTTGCTTCAGCGGGCCATCATCGCTGTCGAGGGCCCCGGCTCCATGCTTGCCGTGGCAGTCGGGCGCGACTGGAAGGGTAAGTTGTCGCCGGTTCTCTATCTCGCAGCCGTCGTATCAGCGGCCTGGCTTCCTTGGGTTGCACAAGCAATCTATGTCTTGGCTGCGCTGCTCTGGGTCGTACCCGATAGGCGCATCGAGCATGTGCTCTCCAAAGGCGAAACCTGACCCTTCAGTAGAGGGGGCATCCAACGGCGGGGCACACTGGTCACTCAGAAGGACCGGGAGCTGCAGTTCGCGCTCCGCTTCCACCACCCAGCGCCGCAGCAGGTTCGCGTTCACGCCGCGTGACATCGCTATGGCGGCAATAGCTGAATGGACACGATCCGTATTGCTACCTCAAGGACGTGCTTGAGCATTTACTCTCACAACCGGCAAGCCGCATCGAGGAACTGCTCCCGCACCGCTGGCAGCCGACGCCGGCATGCGATAACCCGGCATAGTCTGAACCGCCATCCGGATCCGGGCGTGCAGCGCCGAACGCGGATCGAAGTAAGCGCGCCGGCAACCAAGACACTGCCTTGGACGCTCGCCAGCAACGCAGACCTTGCCGTCGGCCCTCAGATCCAAACTCCTGACAACCTGCACCGTCCGACACGTTCGCGAAACCTGCTCGCCCTAGCACCCGAATCCGTGATGGAGCAACGCCGACGCGCCCCACATCACGTGCGCGACTTCGCCGCCGCCTCGCGAGTTTCTGTCAGTGCCGACCAGTTGGGTGCGTACTTGAGCGCCTCGTTGTATTTGACGAGCGCCTCTTTCGTGTGGCCCTGCTTCAGGAGCACATCGCCCCAGGCTTTGAGCGGATCGGCCCAGTGCGACCCACGCTGGTTTGCCTCCTTGAACTTCGCGATAGCTCCCGCGAGATCTCCGTGGCGTGCCAGCGCAGCACCCCATGAGTAGTATCCAGCGGGTAGGTGC
>JAQGOC010000227.1 GCA_028293805.1 Gammaproteobacteria bacterium | reverse complement strand
TGACGGTGTCCGCGCCCCAGCGGATGGACCACACCATCTTGTCGACCTCTTCGGCCGTGGACGAAGTGACCGCGGAATTGCCGATGTTCGCGTTGATCTTCACGAGAAAATTGCGGCCGATGATCATCGGCTCGGATTCCGGGTGATTGATGTTCGCGGGAATGATCGCGCGGCCGGCGGCAACCTCGGCACGCACGAATTCCGGCGTCACGTAGTCGGGAACACTCGCTCCCCAGGACTGGCCGTCGCGGGCCAGCGCTTCCTTGCGGCGTGCGCGCCCCACGTTCTCGCGAATCGCGATGAACTCCATCTCCGGCGTGATGATTCCGGCGCGGGCATAGGCAATCTGCGTGACCGCTTTGCCGCCGAGCGCCCTGTACGGCTGCTGCAGGTTGGGGAACTCCGGGGCGGCCCCTTTTGCGCCCACCAGAATGCCGTTATCGACCGCCTGCACCGGGCGCCCTGCATACGCCTCCACATCGTCGCGCGCGGTAATCCAGCTTTCGCGCAGGCGCGGCAAACCCTTTTCGATGTCGATTCTGACCGTCTGATCGGTGAAAGGTCCCGAGGAGTCGTAAACCGTCAGGGGCGCCTCGCCGGAGGACGGGTGGAGCGTGATCTCGCGCATGGGCACGCGCAGGCCCTTGTGGAGCTCTCCGGCCTTGTAGACCTTACGGGAGGCGGGCAATGATTCTCGAGCGACCTGCAGCGGAACGGCGTTCATTGGGAGGCTCCTTGGGCGTGACCACGGAAGATCCAGTGATGCCGCGAGCCAGGGGAGCCGCTCGACCGAGGCGCCCGCGATGGATTGCGCCTGTTGACGGACTTCCCTACGCCAGCATGAACTGGATCAGGTTCGAAGGGTCGCCACGCCGCCTTTGCGCTCGATGGCCTCTCAGCCCCCTGGCGGGGCTCCCCTAGCAGGCTGCAAAAGTAGTACGACTCGCCTCAGGGGTCAATCCGATTCCACCATCCGCCGCCGAGGGCCTGGTAGAGGGCCGCAGTATCCGAATAACGATTCGCGCGCGCCTGCGCGAGTGCGACGACCGCTTGGCTGTACGTCTGCTCTGCATTGAGCAAGGCCAGATAGCTGATCGAACCGAGCTGCACATTGTGCCGGGTAGCTTTCAGGCTGTCGGCTGCAGCCTCTTCTGCGCGCGTATTTGCATTGACCGCCTCGGCATCGAGCTGCAGGGCGGTCAGCGCGTCGGCGACATTCTGGAAAGCAGTGAGCACTACACTGCGATATTGCGCCCCAGCCTGGTCGAGTGCGGCCTGCGCCGCGCGCCTGCGGTGAAGCAACGTACCGCCCGCAAAAAGTGTTTGCGTCAGGCTGGTCCCTGCGCTCCAAAACGTGTTGCCCGTGGCGAACAGTTGGTCGAACACGGTAGAGGTACCGCCCTGGGCCGCGGTCAAGGTAATCTGCGGCAGGAGATTCGCAGTCGCCACGCCCAACTCGGCGCTTGCGGAATGCAGTTCTGCTGCGGCTGAGAGCACGTCGGGGCGTTGCCGCACAAGCGCCGCCGGCACACTCACCGGGACCTCCTGCGGCAGCGTGAGGTCGGACAACTCGAAGGTCTGGACCGGTTCGTCGCTCGGGAAGCGGCCCGCGAGCGCCGCGAGCAAATGTCGTTGCTGGGCCAATTGCTTTTGGAGCGCGGGTAGCGTCGCCTCCAGCGCGGCCAGCGCGGCGTCCTGCGCCATGACCTCGGTCCATGCTACGGAACCGAGCTCATACTGATGCCGCAGAATCTGCGCTGCCTCGCGTTCGCTGCGCGTGATCTGCGTGGTCGCCGCGATCTGCGCGCGTAGCGACGCCTCCTGAATGGCCGCTGCGACAACGTTGGAAGTGAGAGTGAGATAAGTGGCCTCGAGCTCGCAGTGCCGTGCGTCGGCCAGCGCCTGAAGTGACTCGACCTCGCGCCGGTTGGCACCGAAGGGGTCAAATAGGTAAGAGACGCTCACCTGCGCCGTGTGCAAGTTGTAGATTGGCGCGCCCGAATTCAACGTAGGCGCCAGCGTACCGATCGCGTCCCGCTGCCGGCTGAAGGCGTAATTCGCCTGTACGGAGGGGAAGTAGGTACCCCGTTGCGCCGCGACGTTCTCGTTCGCCTGGCGAAGAGCTGCCTGCGCACCTTGTACCGTGGGATTACTCTTCAACGCCTGTTGCACCAGTTCATCGAGCGCCGGCGAATGAAACAGCACCCACCATTGCCCCGGAATGTCCATGCCCGCCACGTAGTGTTGCACGTCATCGCCAGTCTGGCGTGGCAGCGGCTCCGGGAGATAGCCCTCCACCTTTGGCGCTTCCGGCGCTTTGAAATCCGGCCCCACAGCGCAACTGGCCAGCAGCGCGGCCGCGATGGCTGTCAATGCTCCTCTCACGCCGCGGTCTCCTGCGCCGGGGGTCTGTCGGGTACCGGCAGCCGCCGCGAGAACATCAGAATCAGCACCGGAAGAACCAGAAGGACCAGTATCGGTGTGAGGAGCATACCGCCGACCACCACCAATGCGAGCGGCCGTTGCACCTGAGAGCCTATGCCCCTCGACAGCGCCGCCGGCACTAGGCCGACACACGCGACCACGCAAGTCATCAACACCGGCCGCATCTGCACACGACACGTGTGAAGGATCGCTGTCGCCCGATCGAGCCCCTGTTCGATATGGAGGTTGTAGTAGGAGAGCACGATGATGCCGTCCATCGTAGCAATCCCGAACAAGGCCACGAAGCCGATCGCGGCGGAGACGCTGAACGGGGTGCCGGTGAACGCCAGTGCGAAAATCCCGCCGATCAACGCCATGGGTATGACACTGGCCGCCAGCAGCACATCGACGAGCGAGCCGAAATTGACGAACAAAAGGACGCAGATCAGCGCGATGCTGAGCGGTACGACGAGGGCGAGACGATGCAGCGCATCCTGCAGATTGCCGAACTCGCCCACCCATTCGAGGCGGTAGCCGCCAGGTAGCCTGACCTGTTCCGCGACCTTGCGTTCGGCTTCGAGAACCGCACTGCCGAGATCGCGGCCGCGAACGCTGAATTTGATCGGTACATAGCGCTCCTGGTGCTCGCGATAGATGAACGAGGGCCCCGAGATCAATTGCACCGACGCAACGTCGCCGAGAGGGACCTGCACGGTGGCACCGTTGCCCGACGAATCGGGAGCGGCAACGGGGATACGCCGGATGGCGTCCGGGTCCGCGCGATATTGACGGTCGAGGCGCACTATCATCGGAAAATGCCGGTCGCTGCCGCTTTCATAAAGGTCCCCGGCCGCCTGACCTCCGATAGCCGCTTGCACTGTCGCGTTGACGTCTCCCGGCGAGAGTCCAAGTCGAGCGGCCCGCGCCCGATCGATATCCACACGAATCGTAGGTTGCCCCAGGGGATTGAACACGGCGAGATCGGTAATCCCGGGTACGGTCTGGAGCACGTCACGGATTCTCTGTGCCGTACTCTCCAGTACGTCGAGATCGTTGCCGAACAGCTTGACCGAGTTCTCGCCCTTCACCCCCGAAGCGGCCTCTTCCACGTTGTCCTGGATATATTGCGAGAAGTTGAATTCCACGCCGGGGTAGCGCTCCTCCAGTGAGGCCGTGAGTTGCCCCGTGAGGGTGTCCTTGTCCACTCCCTTCGGCCAGGTGTCGAAAGATTTGAGCGGCACAAAGAACTCGGCATTGAAGAATCCGGTGGCATCCGTGCCGTCATCGGGGCGGCCGTGCTGCGAGATCACCGTCTCGACTTCGGGAAAACTCTTGATGAGCCGGCGCATGCCATTCACATAGCCGTTACCCTCTTCCAGGGAGATCGACTCGGGCAGCGTGGCGCGGATCCAGAAGTTGCCCTCTTCCAGTTTGGGCAGAAATTCCAACCCGAGACCCCGTGAGGCAATGAAAGCGCAGGCGATGAGTACGCCGAGGCCGCCAAGCGTAATCACTCTGTTGGCCAAAGCGAACTCCACCACGGGTTCGTAGACACGGCGCAACATCCGCACGACGGCCGTCTCCGTCTCCGCAACAGTGTCGGGCAGAAGGAGCGCGCTCAGCGCGGGCGAGATCGTGAAGGTCGCAAGGAGTCCCCCCGCTATTGCGTAACCGTAGGTCTTGGCCATGGGCCCGAAGATGTGACCTTCAATACCGCTCATCGTGAAGAGCGGGACGAAGCCGGCGATGATGATGGCCGCCGCGAACAGGATCGCCTGGTTGACTTCCGTGGCCGCGTTCGCGATCACCGCGAATTTCCCGCGGAATGTGTTAGCGCGCAGCACATGCATGAGCGGGGATCCCGTGCGGCGCGCTTCGCTGCTCTCGCTCAGGTGCCGATAGATGTTCTCCACCATGATCACGGAGGCGTCCACGATCAGTCCGAAATCGATCGCCCCCACGGACAGGAGATTTGCGGACTCGCCCCGCAGCACCATGAGCGCTATGGCGAACGTCAGCGCAAAAGGGATCGTGCAGGCCACGATCAGCGCGCTGCGCAAGTTGCCGAGGAATGCCCACTGCAACAGGAAAATGAGCAGGATGCCCGCGAGCACGTTGTGCAGCACCGTGTGCGTGGTCACCCGGATGAGGTCGGATCGATCGTAGATCCGCTGGATCCGCACCCCGGGCGGCAAGATACCTGAACCATTGATCGCCGCGACCTCGGCCTTGACGCGCTCGATCGTGGGCATGCTCTGTTCGCCACGACGCATGAGCACGATGCCTTCGACCACGTCATCGGCCTCCATATCCTGACCTGCTATCCCCAGGCGCGGCTGGTTTCCGATGCGCACCGTAGCGACATCGCCTATCAATACCGGCAGGCCATGAGCAGAGGCCACCATCGTCTTGCGGATATCATCCACCGAGTGAATGAGGCCGACACCGCGCACTACGGCCGCCTGCGGACCGATGTTCACGGTCTGGCCGCCGACGTTCACATTGCTGTTGTTGAGCGCCTGCAGGATCTGGGAGAGCGACAAGCCGTACTGCTGGAGACGACGCTGGTCGACGCTGACATCGTAAGTCTTGGTCTTGCCGCCCCATCCGGTCACGTCGATGACGCCGGGCACCGCCTTGAAACGGCGCTCGAGCACCCAGTC
>JAQGOC010000216.1 GCA_028293805.1 Gammaproteobacteria bacterium | reverse complement strand
TGATCGCCCGCTGCATGACCGGCAGCGGCGTCTGTATGAAGATGGCGCCGATGGTGCCCACCACGACGATCATGAAGGCGGCCAACGAGACGAGCGCCATGACGCCGGCGCCCTTCAACACGGCGCCGACCACAATGGCGTTCAGCGCGAGCACCACTCCGATGATGCTCAGGATGTCCAAGCGGGCACCTTACATCCCAAGACCCGACAGCAGTGCGTCCACGTCTGTCTGGCCCGAGGCGACTTCGCCCTTGGTTACACCGGGCACGACGGGTCCATGGCCAGGGGGTGTGGACTCGCCCATCGACGCATGCTCCACCACGTCGCCCGACAGCCTCGAGAGCTCGGCAAGGGCGGCTTCGAGCTCCTGGACCAGCTTCATCACGCTGCGGATGATCTGGCCGGTGAGATCCTGGTATCCCTGTGCGAGCAGCACATCTGCGAGATTGCGCCGGATGAGCTCCGAGTCGGCCCGGGCCGCGGGCAGAAACGCCTCGATGGAGCGTACGACCGGCACGTAGGCGTCGATCGCGCGAGCGACGCCCTCGAATCCCAGCACGCCGGACGTTTGCGCCCGATACGCGCCGATCATTTCGATGAGGGTGCCCGCTTCGCGCGCCGTCCGCTCCGCGAGCGGACCCGATTGCTCGACCAGATCGAGGGTGCGGTGCGCCGCTTCGTCCGTCATGCTGATGACATGCGCGAGGCGTGCCCGGGCGTCGGGAATCTCGTTTTCCGCGATGTCCGCCAACCGCGACTCGACGCTGAAACGTTCGAGCGCTTTCTGCAGATCGCCGGTGAGCTTGCGCAGCTCGGTGAACAGTCCCGGCTCGCGCATGTGCACGATGTGATCGACAGCCGCGAAGAATGCGGTCTCGTCCTCGGCGCGCAGCGCATCGGTGAGCGCCTCGACGCAGGCGCTATATTCCAGTCTCAGTACGGCAAAACTCGACATGTTGACCTCACTTCCCCGGACCCAGGATCTTGTCGAGCTTTTCCTTCAGCGTCTCCGCCGTGAAGGGTTTGATTACATAGCCGTTCACGCCCGCCAGCGCCGCCTCGATGATCTGCTCACGCTTGGCTTCGGCAGTCAGCATGAGCACGGGCATCTTGGCGAGGCGGGTGTCGGCGCGCACCGCCTTGATCAGATCCAGACCGGGCATGCCGGGCATGTTCCAGTCCGTGATGAGAAAATCGAAGCTGCCGGCCTGGAGCATGGGCAGCGCGGTCTTGCCGTCATCGGCTTCGTCGACGTTGGGATAGCCGAGGTCGTGCAGCAGGTTCTTGATGATTCGGCGCATGGTCGAAAAATCATCGACCACCAGAAATTTAAGATCTTTGCTCACCGCCACTCTCCAGTTATCACGCGTGCGCCTCGACCCGGCCGTCGCGCCAGTCTGCCAGCCGTGCTTTCAGCCTGACGAGCGCCTGCCCGTGCAGTTGGCAAGCGCGCGATTCCGTCACCTTCAACACCGCCCCGATCTCTTTCAAGTTCAGCCCGTCGGTGTAGTACAACGACATCACCAACCTCTCCCGCTCCGGCAGGTTGTCGATCGCCTGAGCGAGCGCCACCCTGAACCGGTCGTCCGACGTTTCGCGGAATGGATCCGCGGAACCGGTCGCCGTTGCCGCCGTCGTATCATCCAGAGTCGCCAGGCGACAGCTCGCGGCGTCCTGCACGATCGAGTGGTACTCGCCAAGCGGCACACCCATCCGCTTGGCAATCTCCACATCGCGCGCATCGCGGCCCGTCTGCCGCTCTATCTCCTGCACTACCGCGGCCACCGCACGCGCCTTGCGATGCACGGAGCGCGGTGCCCAATCCAACTTCCGCAAGGCGTCGATCATCGCGCCCCGAATGCGGATTCCCGCATAGGTCTCGAAGCTCGCCCCGCGGTTCGCCGCGTAATGGGACGCTGCCTCGAGCAACCCCAGCATGCCGGCCTGGATCAGATCATCCACCTCCACCGAGGGCGGGAGCCGTCCCGCGAGGTGGTAGGCGATGCGCTTCACCAGCTCGGCGTGCTGCATGACCAGCCGGTCCGCCTCGCTCGTTGCCCGGTGCGCGCCATAAGCGCTCGCCGCGTTCATGTCACGGCTTCCAGCCGTGGTGCGGTCCTTCGCACGAGCCGCTCCACGAAAAACTCGATATTCCCGCGTGGACCCGGTGGCACTGGCCATGTATCGGCCCGCGCCGCCAGTTTCTTGAATGCGCGCGCGGCCGGACTTGATGGATATGCGTCACAAACAGGGCGCTGCTCACGTACGGAGCGCCGCAGGTACTCGTCTTCAGGAATCTCGCCCGCGAATTCAAGCACTACATCGAGGAACCGTGCTGTGACGCGCTCGAAACGATGAAAAAGCTCGGCGCCCGCCCCGGCGATGCGCACCTGGTTGGCCAGTACGCGGAACCGATTCACGCCATGATTGCGACTCAGAACCTTGACGAGCGCATACGCGTCGGTTAGCGATGCGGGCTCGTCGCAAATCACGACAACGACATGTTGGCACGCTTGTGAGAACTGCAGCACGCTATGAGCGATGCCCGCGGCGGTGTCGACGATCAACACGTCCACGCGCGCGGCGAGGGTGCTGAACGCCTGCACGAGTCCCAGGTGCTCGGCCGCCCCCATGTTCACCATGTCCGCGGCTCCGGAGGCGGCTGGCACCACCAGGAAGCCCTGGGGAGCGGTTACGAGAATTTCATCCAGCGTCCGCTCGCCGGAGATGACGTGCGCCAGGGTATAGCGCGGCGACAGACCGAGAAAGACGTCGGCATTGGCGAGTCCCAGGTCGCCGTCGAGCAGGACCACGCGCTTGCCGCTTGCCGCCAGCGCCGTGGCGAGATTGACGGACACGCTCGTCTTGCCGACTCCGCCTTTGCCGCCGGTGACGGCGATGACCTGCACGGGTTGCGCGAGGCCGTCGAGGTTCGCATTGTTGATGAGATTGAGCTCAGGTGATGGCATGGGCAGTCTTTCCAAAACGTCGCCGCAGGAGGTCTTCATCGGCTGCCGCACCGCTCGCCTTCGCGAGCCGCACCGCGGTCGACACCAGTTCGAGCGCACGCGCGGGACGCAGGTCCTCCGGCACACGTTGTCCTTCGCTCGTATACGAAATCGGGAGCCTTGCACGAATCAGCACCGACAGAGCGCCGCCGAGGCTTGCGGCCTCGTCGACCTTGGTCAGCAGACAGCACGAGGGGTTGGCCGGCGCGAAGCGTTTTACCGTTTCCTCCAGCGCTCCGGCCTGAGTGCTCGCTGCGAGCACCACCGCGGTCTCCAGCTGCGAGGCGGAGTTGGCCAGTACCGACAGCCGGCTCGCCAGCTGCGTGTCGCGTAGGCTGGAACCGGGAGTGTCGATGAGAATGAGCCGCTGCTCGAGGCGCGACAGGAGCGTCGGCAGGCTCTCGAAATTCTCGGGCGTGTACACGGGCACCCCGAGCATTTGTCCAAGCGACTGGATCTGCGCCTGCGCGCCGATACGCACCGTATCCGAGCCCACCAGTGCGAGGTCGCGCGGTCCGTGCCTCAGAACCCAGCGCACCGCCAGCTTCGCCAGGGTCGTCGTCTTGCCCACGCCCGTGGCGCCGATGAACGCCACCCGGCCGCCGTTTTCCAACCAGCGATCACCCGTAACGAGGAGATATTGCGACAGGCCTGCGATCGCAAAGCGTCGCGCGAAGCCGAGCTCGACGTTGTCGGGAAGCTGCTTGAGGATGTGGTCCGCCAGATCCTGGGAAATGCCGATTTCGGTCAGCTCCCGCAGGATCTCGACATGCACGGGCGCGCGGCGTGTCAGATCGTTCCACGCCAGTTGCGCGAGCTGGGTTTCGAGCATCCGCCGCAGTGTCTTCAGCTCGACCCCCATGGCATCGCTGGCCGTGGTCTTTGGGACCGGCTCCGAGGGGAGCTCGGCAAGCACCGTGGCTGCCAGGTCCGGCTGCGCCGGCGTCAGGCTGAAGGTCGGCTCCTGCCGGGGTACCCGGTTCGGCTCGCAAGTCAGCGGATGCGCAGGCAGGAGAGTCGCCGGCGCGGTTGAGGGAACGGAAGCGACAACAGGCGCTGGCGCTGACAACGGCGCAAGCATTGCCGCGATCTCAGGTGCAAAAAGCGTCGAGAGGTCGGATGCCGGTATGTGTGAGGACGCGAGCCCGGATATCAGCGTGGGTGCTTGAGTAACCGCTGGTTCGGCGACACGCGCAGCTGTAACCGCGGGCAAAGAGGCGCGTGAAGACGTTATCGCGGGCGCGGATTGCCTCGCGTGCGTCACAGGCGCGGACGGAAGGGGTGACGGCGGGCTCTCCAACGGCGCGCTGATCGCAGCGTGGAGGTCGGTCGCATCGAAGTCGACGGCGGCCGTGATCTCCACGCCTTCGGAGCAGCGCTTGGAGGACAGGATGACGGCGTCCTCTCCGAGCTGCTCCCGTATCGAGCGTAGTGCCTGGCGCATGTCAGGCGCCGTATGTCGAACAATCTTCATCTTTCAACTCCACGCATGGCCGCGGCGCCTCTCGTTATCTGCCGACCGCGGTCACCAGGCGGACCTTGCGGTTATCCGGGATCTCATTCCAAGCGAGTACGTGCAGGTTTGGCACGCTGGAGCGCGTAAATCTCGCGAGTGTGTGACGTAGCTGCGGAGGCACGAGGAGCACGGCGGGCTCGCCGGCGGCCTCCTGGCGCCGTGACGCGTCCGTCAAACGCTGTTGCAACCGTTCCGCCAGACCCGGCTCCAACCCCGGGTTGGCGGCATTGCCGGCGAGCGAGGTCTGCAGCAGCCGCTCGAGCTCGGGCTCCAAGGTGATCACCGGCAATTCTGCAACCACCCCGGCGATGTCCTGCACGATCTGCCGGCCCAGAGCTACGCGCACATGTCCCTGAAGCACTGCCGCGTCCTGTGACTTCGGCGCGTGCTCCGCGAGCGTCTCGATGATGGTGCGGACATTGCGGATGGGCACGCGCTCCGCCAGAAGGCCCTGCAGGACGCGGACGAGATTCGACAGCGGCAGCACGCGGGGCACGAGATCCTCGACGAGCTTCGGCGCCGTTTTTGCCAGGGTGTTGAGCAGGTGTTGAACTTCCTCGTGTCCGAGAATCTCGTGGGCATGCGCCTGTACGATGAAACTCAGGTGCGTCGCTATGACGGTGCTCGGGTCGACGACCGTATAACCGAGCGTCTGCGCATGATCGCGTGCGGACGGCTCGATCCATACGGCCTCCATGCCGAATGCCGGATCGCGCGTGGCGATGCCCTGTATGGGGCCGAACACGCGCCCCGGGTTGATCGCGAGCTCGCGTTCCGGATACACGATGCTCTCGCCGACCGGGACGCCGCCGAGGTTGATGCGATAGACGTTCGGGGCCAGGTCGAGGTTGTCGCGAATATGGACGGCCGGAACGAGAAAGCCCAGATCCTGCGACAGCTTGCGGCGTACGCCGCGGACGCGGGCGAGAAGATCGCCGCTCTGGCGCTTGTCGACGAGCGGCACCAGGCGGTAACCGACTTCGAGGCCGATCAGGTCCACCGGCTTCACGTCGTCCCAGGTCAGTTCGCGAGTCTCGCTCGACACCGGGGCTTGTGCCGGCACGGGAGCTTCCGGAAGCGGCGTCGCGCGCCGCTTGGCTATGGCATAGGCCGCGCCGCCGCAAACGAGCGCCATCATCAGGAATGCGACGTTCGGCATTCCGGGCACCAGGCCCATCACACCGAGCAGTCCCGCTGCGACGGCGAGCGCCTTGGGATGTCCGAACAGCTGTTTGGTGAGCTCGCCGCCCATGTCCTGGGCACGGGACATGCGCGTGACGATGAGAGCGACGGCTGTCGATAACAGCAGGGCCGGAATCTGCGTGACGAGGCCGTCACCGATGGTGAGCAGGGTGTAGGTGCGTCCGGCTTCGGCGATCGGCAGACCGTGACCGATCGTGCCGATGGTGAGCCCACCGATGATGTTGATGAACAAAATGAGTATGCCGGCGACAGCGTCGCCACGGACGAACTTGCTGGCGCCGTCCATGGAGCCGTAGAAATCAGCTTCCGCGCGCACGTCGGCACGGCGGGTGCGCGCCTCATCCTGTGTGATGAGGCCGGCATTGAGGTCGGCATCGATCGCCATCTGCTTGCCCGGCATCGCGTCCAAGGTGAAACGCGCACTCACTTCAGAGATGCGTCCCGAGCCCTTCGTGACGACGACGAAGTTGATGATGGTGAGGATGACGAAGACCACGACTCCGACGGCGAAGTTGCCGCCGATGACGAACTCGCCGAAGGACTGGATGACGTGGCCGGCCGCCGCAGGTCCGCTATGCCCGTTCAGAAGCACGACGCGCGTAGAGGCGACGTTAAGCGCAAGCCGCAGCAACGTAGCGACGAGCAGGACGGTCGGAAACACACCGAACTCGA
The DNA here is from genome assembly GCA_028293805.1 of Gammaproteobacteria bacterium. Classification (GTDB taxonomy): domain Bacteria; phylum Pseudomonadota; class Gammaproteobacteria; order Steroidobacterales; family Steroidobacteraceae; genus 13-2-20CM-66-19. Next base: position 16,071 of record JAQGOC010000216.1, on the reverse strand, counting down.
CCGGCCGTGAAACGTAGAACACGGACATCATGATGACGATCGAGAGCGCGATGTTGAACGTAAACAGCACGTCCAGCGCCATTGGCGGCAATGGCAGCACGATCATGGCAAGGGCCGCCAGCACGCCCACGGGCACGCCGATGCCGGTGCGAATGAGCTCGCGCATCGTCGGCATCGTCGGAGTGGGAGTCGCTGTCGCCATGATCCTGTCTTGTCCTTAGTGTCTGGTCGAGTCGGGGTCGAGTGTCGGATCTATGGTCGTCTCAGGCGGCTGCGGTGGAACCGCTCCGTCGCGACGCGCCGTCTTCACCTGGTAGATGTACGTGAGCACCTGCGCTACGGCGACATACAGCGAGTTCGGAATTTCGCCGCCGAGCTCGACATGGCGATGAAGCGCGCGGGCGAGGGGCGGCGCCTCGAAGATCGGCACGCGATGCTCGGTGGCGATCTCGCGGATGCGCGCCGCGATAACGTCGGCACCCTTCGCCACGACAATCGGAGCACGCATGCGCGTTTCGTCATAGCGCAGCGCCACGGCGAAGTGCGTCGGGTTCACCACGATAACGTCCGCCTTCGGCACCTCATGCATCATCCGGCGCTTGGCGAGCTCCTGCTGCATCTTGCGAATGCGTCCCTTGATCTCGGGCGAGCCCTCGCTTTCCTTGCTCTCCTGGCGTATTTCCTCGCGGCTCATCTTCAATTTCTGCGAGTGCTGCCAGAGCTGCCACGGAACGTCGACCGCCGCGATCAATCCCAGTGTTCCGGACAGCACGACAAACGAATGCCCGGCGAGGGTCGCGGCGTGCAGCAGGGCGGCATTGAGGGGCTCGGCACCCAGGCCCATCAATTCCCCCGACTTCTGCCACAACAGGCAGGCGGCCACGGTCGCGACGAACAGAAATTTGGCGAACGCCTTGGCAAGCTCGACCACGCTGCGGCTGGAGAACATGCGAGCGAACCCGGCAGCCGGACTCAGTCTTGCGAAATCGGGAGCCAGCACTTCGAAGCTCATGTTCCAGCCGCCCAGGGCGAGAGGTGCCGCGACCGCCGCCAGTACCGTGAGGCCGAGGATCGGCGCGCACGCGAGCAGAGCGTGCGACAGCGCATTGGCGAAGCTCGCGATAGCCCGCGTTTCATCCAAGGACTCCTCGCGGGTAAGCGTGAGACCCGAGCGCATGATGCTGTGCAGCTGGGCGCCCAGGTTGCCGCCGAGGACCTGCAGCCCACCGCCCGCCAGCAACAGCACCGCGGCGGCATTGAGCTCGGTGGAGCGGGGTATCTGGCCTTTCTTGCGCGCTTCCTCCAGCCGCTTGCTGGTCGGTTGCTCGGTTTTCTCCTGGCCACCGCTTTCGCCTTGCCCGGCCATGCGTCAGCTCCCCGCCCCGTTGAGGCGGCCCAACAGCGCGAGGGCATCCTGCAGCAGCCGCATGAAACTCGATTGCAGGGTCGGCAGCCCCAGGAGCACGATGCCGAGCCCGAATACCAGGGTCACGGGAATTCCGACAGCGAAGAGGTTCAGTGTCGGGGCGGCGCGGCTCATGACACCGAACGCGATGTTCACGATGAGCAGGGCGGTGATGCCCGGCAGAGCGACGCTCAGCGCGCCCGAGAACAGCGCGGCGCCCCACTCGAGCACCGACCACAGGCCGTCCTGCCCCAGCCCCGTCGTCCCCACCGGCAAGGTGCGGAATCCCTCCACCAGAATCTCGATCAGCCGCAGATGGCCGTTCAAGGCCAGAAAGGTCAACATGACCAGCAACGAGTAGAACTGGCCCAGCACCGGTGTCTGCGTACCGTGTGTCGGGTCCAGATTGAACGCGAAGGACAAGCCCATGCTGTTGGCGAGCAGCTGGCCGCCCAGTGTCACGGCATCGAAGACGAGCTGCAGGCAGAAGCCCAGCGCGACGCCGATGAGCGCCTGCTGTGCCGTGATTACGCAGCCCGCCGCCGAAAAAGGCGCGATCCCGGCGGGTGAGGGCACGAGCGGGGCGATGAGCAGCGCAACCGCACCCGCCAGCACGATGCGCACGCGCGGGGGCACGAACAACGCGCCGAACGCGGGGGCCACCATGAAGCACGAGCCCACGCGTACGAACGGCCAGAAGACCTGGCCGAGCCAGGCTTCGAGTTGTCCTGCGGTGAGATGGATCATGCTGCGGGCTCGTTCAGTTGATCAGAGATGGAATGCTCTCGAACAGCTCGCGCGTGTAGCCGACGAGGATTTTCAACATCCAGGGACCGGAGAAAACGAGTGTCGCGGCAATCGCGAGCAGCTTCGGAATGAAAGACAGCGTCGCCTCGTTGATCGACGTCGCGGCCTGGAAAGCCCCGACGATGAGTCCCGTCACGAGCTCCTCGAGCAGCAGCGGAGCCGCGATGAGCAGGGTGATCTCGAGCGCACGGCTGCCGACGGTCATTACTGTTTCGGGATTCATGTGCCTGGTCTTCGAATCAGGAATAGAAACTCGAGGCGAGCGTGCCCATGACGAGCGCCCAGCCGTCGACGAGCACGAACAACATCAGCTTGAAAGGCAGTGAGATGAGCACGGGCGAGAGCATCATCATGCCCATCGACATGAGCACGCTGGCCACCACGAGATCGATGATCACGAACGGGATGAAGATCAGAAAGCCGATGAGAAAGGCTGTCTTCAGCTCGCTCGTGACGAAGGACGGCACGAGGATCATGAGGGGGACGTCCTGCGGAGTCGCGAAACCTTTGCCTCCGGAGATGCGTACGAAGGTGGCGATGTCGCTCTCGCGCGTCTGGTCGAGCATGAATTTCTTGAGCGGCACGACCGCGCGGTCCAGTGCTGCAGTCGCGTCTATCGTGCCGGCCGAATAAGGCTTGTAAGCGTCTTGATTGATGCGGTCGACGACGGGGGACATCACGAAGAGAGTCAGAAAGAGTGCAAGGCCCATGAGTACCTGGTTGGGAGGAGTGTTACCCGCGCCGATTGCCTGACGGAGAATGCCGAGAACGATCACGATGCGCGTGAACGCCGTCATCATGAGGAGGATCGCCGGCAGGAGCGTCAGCGCAGTCATCAACGCCAGGATCTGCAGCGTCAGGGTGTAGGTCTGACCGCCGCCGCCGGCCGCGGCTTGCACGGTCAGGGCCGGAATTCCGGGTTCCGCGAGCGTTACCGCGGGCAGCAGCAAGGCATACAGGAGCAGCGTTTGCTTCACCGTTCGCCTCACTTGCCGAGGCTCCTCATGAGCAGTGCGCGAAACGAGTTGCGGGAATCGTCGGCGCCACCTGCCGCCGGCCTGGCGAGATCGAGCGGCTCGGCGAGCACGTGCAGCGTGTTTACGCGCCCGGGAGCTACGCCCAGCAGAATCTGGGTCTGGCCCACTTTGAGCAGCACCGCGCGCTCTTTCTGTCCAAGATGCACATCGGCGAGAATGTCGATGGCGCTGCCGACCCTGTTGCCGGCCACACGCATACGGCGAACGATCCACGCCACCACGAAGATGGCGGCAAGCACCAGGACGAGCGCGAAGGCGACCTCGCCCAGTCCGCCTACGCCGACCGGATGTGCGGAGCCTGTGGTTTGCGGGGCAGCGAACATGCTCACTTCAGCTTGCGCAAGCGCTCGGCGGGGCTGATCACGTCCGTGAGCCGGATACCGAACTTGTCGTTGACGACCACGACTTCGCCGTGTGCCACGAGCGTTCCGTTCACGAAGACATCGAGTGGCTCGCCGGCGGCGCGATCGAGCTCGACGACCGAGCCCTGGTTGAGCTGCAACAGGTTGCGGATCGGGATGCGGGTGCGCCCGACCTCCATCGAGAGCGTGACGGGGACGTCCAGGATGACATCGAGATTGACGTCGCGAGCGGCTTTCTGGCCATCGTCCTGAAGGTTGTCGAACTCGGCGGCGCGCGCCTCAGCCTTGGCGTTCATAGTTGTCTTTAGGTCCTCTTGGCGGTCGTGTTGTCGAGGGTGACGGGGCTGCTACGGCGCATGCGCTCATCGAACTTGACGGCCTGCTGGCCACGCGACAGGCCAAAGCTGCCGCGGAAAACCGGCACGTCCTCCGCCAGCACCAGCACCTTGCCCGTGAAATCGCAGGTCAGAATGTCGCCGGCCTTGAGGTTCACCAGCTCGGCGAGGGTTACGGAGGTGCGGCCGAGGAGGGTCGTGAGCTCGATCTCCGCATCCTCGATCTCCTCGCGCAGGCAGACCATCCAGCGCTCATCCTTCTCGACCCGGTCGCTCGCCATGCCGGAGTCGAGCACTTCGCGCAGCGGCTCGATCATCGCGTAGGGCATCGTCACGTGCAGTTCGCCGCCACCGCCGTCGAGCTCGACGTGGAAGCTCGTGATGACGACGATCTCGGAGGGCGAGACGATGTTGGCGAAGTGGGGATTGATCTCCGACTGCAGGTATTCGACCTCCAGGGCGGCGACGTGCGACCAGGCCTCGTGGAGGTCCGCGAATACATTCCGCAGCAGCATGTGGATGATGCGGTATTCGGTTGCCGTGAACTCGCGTCCCTCGATCTTGGCGTGCCGGCCCGTGCCGCCGAAGAAGTTGTCGACGACGGCGAACACCAGCTTCGGATCGAGCACGATCAGGGCCGTGCCGCGCAGGGGATTCATCTTGACCAGATTCATATTCGTCGGTACGTGCAAGGTGTGCACGTATTCGCTGAACTTCTTCACAGCGATGGGCGCCACGGAGATCTCCGGCGAGCGGCGCAGCAGGTTGTAGAGGCTTACGCGGAACAGGCGCGCGAAGCGCTCGTTGATCATCTCGAGCGTGGGCATCCGCCCGCGCACGATCCGCATCTGATTGTTGAAATCGTAGGAGCGGGCTTCGCCGGGCGCTACGACGGGCTCGGTACTGACCGCGCCCGTGTCGACGCCATGGATGAGCGCATCGATTTCGGCCTGATCCAGAATCTTTTCTGAGCTCACTGCGCGTCCTGCCTGCGTTACTGCATCACGAAGCTGGTGAAGTACACCGCTTCGACCCGTTCGGGCCTGCCGCCCGCCTGGGCGACGACCCTGCGTACAGCTTCGAGCGTCTGCGTGCGCAGTTGCTCTTTGCCTTCGCGTGTGGAGATGACCGAGTACTTCTGGCCGCCGAACAGCAGAAGCAGGTCGTTGCGCACGACGGGGTCGTTCGCCTTCAGGAGCTCGACGGTGGGCAGGTCGCGGGACATGAGTTGCGCGGTAACCTGCAGAAAACGCACCTGCTGATCGTTTTCGAAGTTGACGACGAAGGGCGGATCGAGCGCCACGTACTGGGGTGGTGCGAGAGGTTCGTGCTTGGGGGCAGCCGGCCTCTTGGCGCCATGCGGGCCGAACACGAACCACGCGCCGACGCCACCGCCCATGAGGACCAGCGCCGCCACCACGGTCAGGACAATCAGCTTCCTGCTCTTGCCCCACGGGGTGAGCTCTTCCGCCGGGGCGAGTACGGGTACGTCGGCCATCGCCTGGATCACTCCTGCACACTTTGAGTTAGCTTCACCGACCAGGTGCAACGTGTATGCCACGCGCGGCATGACCCGTCTAAGTCACGCTAATACAAGGGATTTGTGGCTGTTTGCAGAGTGTGAAACGCGTCGCAGCGGGTGGCTCGCGACGGAATCTTGGCGCTTGCGCGCGACGCGTGGAACCAGCGCTCTGAAGGGAGCCCCGTCAGGCGTAGGTGTCGAGGAGACCCGGGAGCCGGGTGGACACGGATACGATCGAGGCTGGCGCATCGCCAACACCGGTTGTCGAGGAGATGGCGGCTACCGCAGGCTTTTGCGCCTGTCCGCGCGGTGACTCGCGCGATACGCCGGCATCGGAGAGCGTGAGGCCCTGACTTGCGAACATGTTGCGCAGGTGTGGGAGTGCCTGCTCCAGCGCTGCGCGCGTATCCGCGTGATTGGCGCCGAACCAGACGCTCGCCGCTCCGTCCCGCACCGAAATACGGACCTCGAGCGGGCCCAGGTGCTCCGGCGAAAGCTGCAGGGAGCCCGATTCCACGCCCCGATGGGCCATCCAGGTGAGCTTGCCGCCGAGCTCGTCGTTGAACGCGGGCGTGCCGACGGGCGCGCGCAGGTCGTCAGTGGCCGTATCCGGGTCCCCCGCCTTGTGTTGAATATTGAAGTGCGAACCAGCGCTCATTTGCGCGGCCTGGAGCGCCGTTGCCGAAGTGCTGTTGGCGTCCGCCGCCGGGGCAGCCGCTGTCAGGGTGCCGGCGTCAGGAGATTTCTGGCCGTCCGCGCCATCGTTCGTGAGCAGCGACAGGATTCCTGCGCTCGATGAGCCGCGGGCCAGTGAAATGGCGCCGGTGGAATCCTCCTGGCTGGCTGTTGCGACCTTTGCGCTCGGGACCGGGGTCGCGGGCTGTTGCCCGGCCATGGCAGCCGCAAGCGATTGCGAGACGAGCGACAAGGCGGTCGCGACCGCGTCGGAGTCGGCGGCGCTACCCGGCTTGGATTTGCCGCCCGCTGGTTCTGCCGGCGCCGCGGAAGGAGCGCCAGCCGCGGCGCTGGCGTCGTTCTTGGCGGCCGCCTGCGACTGCGCGAGCGCCTGAAGAAAATTGGTTTCGGCACCATTTTGGGTTTGCGAGGCGGCGCGGTCAGTGGCGCTCGCGGGTGCACCGGCGGCCTGCGCACTGGCCGCGTCTTTCCCGGAAGCGGAGTTTGGCTTCGTGGTGGTCGATGCCTGCGACGATCCCGTCGTGGACCTATGATCCGGTCCGCCGGCCGAGTCCTGACCGGACGTCTTACCTGCCGTGTTAGCCGATGGATCGGCTGACGCGCGGTCGGACGCAGCGGCCGTCGAGTTATGGGATGTACTCTTGGTTGTATTGCTCGGCGCCTTGAGCGCGCCTGCAGCGCCCGCTGTGGGCTGCGGGGAAGAGGGGGTAGGAGCTACCGGGATGAAATCAAGCGCCACGCAGAGTCATCCCTTGCACCCAGGCGCGCTGCGAACGTTCGTCGGATTCGTGCTGCTCGAGCCGCTCCAGCAGATGGCGCTCTTCGCTCTGCATGCGCTTCACGGTGTGGCCGATCGCATCGGCGCGCTGAGCGGCATCCTGCCAGTTCTGTAGTTCGCAGTCTCGTTGGGCGCGAGTGCCGATCACCGCTTGCGTCTGCTGCCGCAGCGCTTCGTCGAGTCGTGACAGAAACACCTGGAAGTCGCGCGCGCTCGCGCCGCTCATACCGGCTTGGGCCCTTACGGTGAAATCGCGAAGGTAGCCTGCCCGATAAACCTCGAGCTCCGTGAGCTTCATCTCACTTTCGTTCACGCGGCGCTCGCAAGCGGCGAGAGCCTCCGCCTTGCGGCGCTCGAGATCGTCGACGACCTTCTTGACCATCTCCAGTCTCTGAGTGCGCTTCATGGTGTTTCCCGTCAATTAGCCGGCGCGCCTGCGGGTTTCGCAGGCTCACTCTCGGCCAGTACAGCCTCGAGCGCTGTGAGGCTTGCCGCGAAATCGACACGCTCGCGCATGTCCTGCTGGAGGAAACGCTGCATTCGCGGCCAGAGTGTGATGGCGTTATCGACGCGCGGATCGCTGCCGCGCTGGTAGGCGCCGATCGCGATGAGATCGCGGTGCTGCTGATAGGTCGAGAGCGTCTGCCGGAACCGGCGCGCGACCTGGATCTGCTCCGGCGAGGCGATTTCGTGCATGGCGCGGCTGATCGAGGCTTCGACGTCGATGGCCGGATACTGGCCGCTTTCGGCGATCCGCCGTGACAGCACGATGTGGCCATCGAGGATTGCGCGCGCGGCATCCGCGATCGGATCCTGGTTGTCATCGCCCTCGGTGAGGACGGTATAAAAGGCTGTAATGGACCCGCCGCCCGCGGCCCCGTTGCCGGCGCGCTCCACGAGTTGCGGCAGCTTGGCAAACACGGAAGGCGGATAGCCTTTCGTAGCCGGGGCTTCGCCGATCGCCAGGCCGATCTCGCGCTGTGCCTGCGCGAAGCGCGTCAGCGAGTCCATCAGCAGCAGCACGCTCAACCCTTGATCCCTGAAATACTCCGCGATGGCGGTGGCCAGCCATGCGCCATGCAGACGCATGAGCGGCGGGTGGTCGGCGGGAGTCGCGACGACCACGGCACGCGAGCGATCCTTGGGGCCCAGGATGCGCTCGACGAATTCCTTCACTTCACGGCCGCGCTCGCCGATGAGGCCTACGACGATCACGTCGGCGCTCGTATAGCGCGCCATCATGCCGAGCAGCACGCTCTTGCCCACGCCGCTGCCGGCGAAGAGCCCGACACGCTGGCCGCGGCCGATCGTCAGAAGCGAGTTGATCGTCCGGATGCCGACATCGAGCGGTTCCGAGATCGGCTGCCGTGCGAGCGGATTGATCGGCTTTCCCGAGAGCCGCACCCGCGCCTCGCAATCGAGTGGGCCCAGGTCATCGAGCGGCTGCGCCGCCCCATCGATAATTCTTCCCAGGAGCTGTGGTCCAACGCCCACAGTGCCGGCACCTTGACGCGGAATGACTCGCGCATTAGGTCCGAGGCCGTGTGCGTCGCCGGTGGGCATCAGGTAGAGCCGGTCGCCGGCAAATCCGACGACTTCGGACTCGACGCGCGAGCCGTCCCCGGCGATGACGTCGCAGGCATCGCCGATCGAGGCGTGGCACCCGACGGCTTCGAGCGTAAGCCCGATCATCCGGGTCAGGGACCCCTCGACCGGCGGCGGCGGTGTGCGTTCCACCCGCCCGATGCGGCGTTCCAGCCGGCTGCTCCAGATGGGGCCGCGGGCGTTTTGGAGATCCGCAGCAGTCACGCTGTATCCCCGAGAGCGGGAGGGGAGCCAGTGCCGGGTACAGCGTTGGCGGACTGCCGGTCCTGAGCGCGCTCGTCGCCCAACGCGCTGGTGATGACAGTGTTGATGCGACTTTCCAGGCGTGCGTCGATCTGCGAGTTTTCGGTGCGCACCACGCATCCGCCACGGGACAGCGTTGGATCTTCGACGATCGTCCACGCCCGCTCGTTGGCAGGCGCGGTGAGGCGCTCGCGCACGATCGCGGCGTCTTCCGGATGGAGATGGACGCGGATCTCGCGGGCGGCTGACGGCAACTGCCCCAGGGATTCGCGAATGATGGCAATGACCTGCGCCGGGTCGATCCGCAACTCGCGCCGCGCGAGCTGTTTCCCGACGGCCAGAGCGAGGTGCAGCAACATCTTCTCCACCTCCAGGTCGAGCTCATGGAGCGGCCTGCCCATGAGCTGTAGAACCGAGTCCAACTGCTTCACCTGGGCGTCGAGCTCGGAAATCTGCCCCTGCATCTGTGTCTGCGCCCGGGCGAGACCGGCTTCGTAGCCGCGTGCTTCGCTTTCCTGGCGCGCAGCGCGAATGATCGCCTCGGTCGCGGCTGCGCTGTGGCGCTCATCGGGCACGCGCCCGATGACCGGTCCGTCGACCACAGGCAGGGACCAGCGCTCGATGGCCGCCACTCCCGCGGAAAACGTGCGTCGCGGATCAGACATATTCCTCGCCCTTGCCGGCGAGCTGGATCGTTCCTTCGTCCGCCAGCTTGCGCGCCATCAGCAGAATTTCCTTCTGCGCGGCCTCGACTTCGGAGATCCGCACCGGCCCCTTCGCCTCGAGGTCGTCCTTGAGCATCTCGGACGCGCGCTGCGACATGTTCTTGAAGATTTTTTCCTTCAAGTTGTCCTCGGCGCCCTTCAGGGCGAGCAGCAGCCGGTCGCTCGACACCTGGCGCATGAGCTCCTGCATGCTGCGGTCGTCGAGGTCGATGAGATTGTCGAAGACGAAAATGAGATCCTGGATGCGCGCGCCCAGCGCCTGGTCCGTCTTCGTGATCTGCTCCATGAGGACGCTTTCCTGGCTCGGCTCCAGGAGGTTGATGATGTTGGCGGCGGCCTTCGCGCCGCCCATTACGGAGGTCTTGCCGCTCGATTTGCCGGCGAACTGTTTCTCCATGATGTCGTCGAGCTCGTTCAAAGCGGTGGGCTGCACGCCGTCCAGCGTGGCGATGCGCACCACGATGTCGGAGCGCATGCCGGCAGGCAGATACGTCAGAACTTCCGCGGACTGATCCGCATCGAGATAGGCCAGCACGATGGCGATGATCTGCGGATGCTCGAGCCGGATGAGTTCGGCCACCGCGCGCGCATCCATCCATTTCAGGGCCTCGAGGCCCTTGGTCGAGCGGCCGATATTGATCCGGTCGATGATGCTGGCCGCCTTGTCCTGCCCGAGCGCATCGACCAGCACCTTGCGGAGGAATTCGTCCGTGCCCACGCCCACCGAGGTCTCAGTCTCCACGGAAGACGTGAAGTACGTGATGACGCCCTGAACCTCTTCGCGCGAGACGTTCGCCAACTTCGACATCGCGGTGCCGATGCGTTGCACTTCCTTCGCGCCCATGTGCTTGAGCACCTGGGCGGCCTCCTGCTCGCCCAGCGTCAGCAGGAGAATCGCCGCGCGCTCCGTACCGCTGCGAGTTGAGTCAGCTTTGTCCTTCATCGCCGGTTACTCATCCTGGGCCACCCAGCCGCGGACCACCTGGGCCACGCGTTTCGGGTCCTGGCTCACCAGAGTTCGCGCCTGCGCGATCTGCTGTTCGTGGGTTACCGCTATCTCTTTGGCCGACGCCGCCGGCACTGCCGGGCTGTTGCCCGCGACCGTTTCCCCCGGGCGCGGCATGAACTGGACCGCCGCGCGCGCCGGCCCAACCAAGCTGCGTACCAGCGGCCTGAGCACCGCGAGCACGAGAACGAGCAGCACCAGCAAGCCCGCGAGCAGCTTCGCAATGTTGAGGAACAGAGGGGATTCCCAGAACGCGGGCGTCTGCAGGTCGCTTTCCGGCGCGGCCGCTTCCGTCGTGAACGATGCATTCACGACGTTTACGTTATCGCCGCGCGACTCGTCGAAGCCCACCGCGTCCTTCACGAGCTGATTGACGTGCTCGAGCTGCTGGGGAGTGAGTGGAGTTTCCTTGGTCTTGCCGTCCTTGTCGGCCGTGCGCAGGTTATCGATCAGGACGGCGACGGTGAGGCGTTTGAGCTTGCCCGCGGGCTGACGCGTATACGCGAGCGTACGGTCAATCTCGTAATTGCGGGTCGTCTGCTTGGAAGTGCTGTCGGAGGCGCTGCCGGCAGCACCGCCGGCGACCGGCTGAGTGAGGCCCGCCGCCGGGGCAGCGGTCGCCTTGGCATCGGCTGCGTTCTTCGCGACCGCGGTGGCGTTGGGCGCCGGCTGGGCCACTCCGCCTGCGGGCGGTTGGTTCGTCAGCGCTCCCGGCACTCCCTGCGGCCCGGAGCCGTCACGGTTCGTCTGTTCCGAAAGCTGTTCGCTGCGGACGATCTGGCTGTCCGGCTTGTACTGCTCGTGTGCTTCTTCGCTGACCGCCATGTCCATCTGAGCCACGACCTGCGCACGCACGCGGCCGGAACCGATCATCGGCGTGAGTAACGCTTCGATACGCTGCGTGTAGTCCTCTTCGAGACGATGCACCATGTCGAACTGTTGCTCGCGCAGCGAGAACTCGTCGTGTCCTTCGGGGGCGGAAAGCAGGTGGCCCTGCTGGTCCACGACGGTGACCTGACTAGGCTCGAGGTCCGGAATGCTGGAGGCCACGAGATTGACGATCGCCTGCACCTGTCCCTGCTCGAGCCGGCGGCCGGGCTTCACCTGCACGAAGACCGACGCGCTTCCCGGATGCTTGTCGCGCACGAACGCGGACTGGCGGGGAATGGCGAGGTGGACCCGCGCACCCTCGACGGGACGAAGGTTGGCAATGGTGCGCCCGAGCTCGGTTTCCAGCGCATGCTGGTAGCGCGCATTCTCCATGAACTGGCTGACCCCGAAGCCGGGGTCCTTGTCCATGAGCGCGAAGCCGCCGCCGCTTTCGGGAAGGCCCTGGCCCGCAAGCTTCATGCGGGCTTCGCTTACCCGCTCGGAGGCGACTTCGATGTTGTTCGAGCCCGGTTGAATGCGGTAAGGAATCTGCGCCGTGTCGAGCGCCTGGGCGATCTGCGACTGGTCCTCGGCAGCGATGTTGGCGTAAAGCAGGCTGTAGCTCGGGCCGCGTGTCCACAGGACGACGGTAACGCCCGCGGCCACCGCGGCCGCGATGCCGACCAGCAGCAGAACAGGCTTCAGGCTCGCGGGGAGCCCTGATGCGGGGGGTGCCAAGGTTGCTTCAGCCATGGTTTATGCACTTCGTGCGGGAGGGACGCTTGAATTTTGCACGTACCGGTCTCACAGCTGCATGTTCATGATTTCTTGATACGCGGTCACGAGGCGGTTGCGCACCTCCGACAACGCGCGGAACGAAACGCTCGCCTTCGACATTTCCAACATGACCTGCGGCAGCTCGACACCGGGGGTGCCGCGCTCGAAGGCCGCGCTGAGCTCGCTCGCGTGCTGCTGCGTCTGATTCACCTGATCGACGCCCTTGCGCAGGATGTTGGCGAACTCGCTTGCACCGGTCTGCGTGGTTTGATTCGCCTGCGCCGTACCGATCCTCGCCTGCGAGGAGAGCGAGCGGATCTGGTCGAGGACGCGGTTGATTTCCATCTGGCTCATGAGTGCTCCTGGTCGGACCGTCAGGCGGCCGGAACGTCGATGCCGGCTTCGCGCAGACGCGCGAGCTTGTAACGCAGCGTCCGGGCGCTGATGCCGAGGCGTTCGGCGGCTTCGCGGCGGTTGCCCTGGCCGGTGCGCAGCGCGTCCAGAATGAGGTCGCGCTCGGCTTGGCCAAGGGAGTTGGCGAGCGAGCCGGCTGCGGCTGCGGCGGCCGGATCCGCGGCTCCGGCCTCTGCGCCGGTGCCGGCCGGCTGTCCCGGTCCCCCGTCGTAGGCGAGCTCGAACTGGATGTGCTCGGGGCGGATCACGGGCCCGTTCACCAGAATCAGTGCTCTTTGCAGCAGGTTATCCAACTCCCGCACGTTGCCCGGCCAGGGATAGGTGAGCAGCGCATGAGCCGCTTCCGCGCTGAGGGCCGGAATACGCTCCCCGGGGCGTACACGTCCCGAGAGCAACTCCATGGCGAGAGGTAGAACGTCGTCGCGCCGTGCACGCAACGGTGCCAGGGCGAGGGGAAACACATTGAGGCGGTAATATAGATCTTCGCGGAAGCGGCCAGCCGCAACTTCCTCGCGCAACCGGCGGTTCGTCGTCGCGAGTACGCGCACGTCGAGTGCAACGGGAGTGCGGCTGCCGATGCGCTCGACCTCGCGCTCCTGCAGGACGCGCAACAACTTCGCCTGCAAGCCGAGCGGCATCTCCGTGATTTCATCGAGAAGCAAGGTGCCGCCCTGGGCCTGCTCGAATTTGCCGGGGTGAGCGGCGTGCGCACCGGTGAAGCTGCCGCGCTCGTAGCCGAACAGCATGGCCTCCAGCATGTTCTCGGGAATTGCCGCGCAATTGACCGCGACGAAGGGCAGGGCGGCGCGCGGCGAGCGGCGGTGGATGAACCGGGCCAACACTTCCTTGCCCGTGCCGGACTCCCCGACGATCAACACCGTGCAGTCGCTATCTGCGACACGCCGTGCGAGCTCGATGAGACGCAGCGAGCTCGGCGCGTAGGCGACGGGCTCCGGCTCGACGCGGGTCGCGCAAGCGGCAGCGGTTTGTTTGTCGGGCGGCGCCCGCGTGCAGTCATCAGTCACTGGACCTCCCACGAAGGGTGGGTACTTCGTACCCGGGAGGTGCAAGACGCGTGCCGGCCGGAATCTCACTGCAAAGCGTGAGAGGCATCACATGCGCGGCAACAATCCGCCGCGCAAGCGTCAATCTTCCGTCGCGACCTCTACGTCGGTCATGCCGAGCTTGCGGAGTTTCTCGACGAGAGTCGTGCGACGCAGACCGAGCAGGCGTGCCGCGTGCGCGACGGTGCCGTTCGAGCGCTCGAGCGCCTGCTCGACGAGCCGGCGTTCGATGGAGAGCAGATGGGCGCGCAGGTCGAGCCCGTCCTGCGGGAGAGCCGTCAGCGAGTCGAACGGCGCGGGCCGAACCGACTCGAGCGGTTGCGGCTCGAAGGCTTCCGATTCCAACACCGACAGGGTGGCCTCATCGGTGAGCGGCACCTGATCTTCGACCGCGATGGCTTGCGAGGGGTCATCGAGCGCGGCGATGCATAGCGAGCTGTCCAGAGCCTTCACTTCGAGCGTCCAATCCTGCGGCGGCCGGTATTTCGGCGGCAGATCGCGGACTTCGACGACCCGGCCGCCACAAGTGATCGACAGCCGTTCGATGAGGTTGCCGAGCTCGCGGACATTGCCGCTCCAGGAATACAGAGCGAGGGCGGCGAGTGCGCGCGCGGACAGCTGCACCCGGCCGCGGCCCTCGGAGACGTTGTGCGCGATGAAGTCGCGCACCAGCAGCGGGAGATCATCGACGCGCGCGCGTAGTGGCGGCATTTCGATGGGGAATACGTTGATTCGGTGAAAAAGATCCTCACGGAACGTACCGCGCGTGATGGACTCTTCGAGGTTGCGATGTGTCGCGGCAATGATGCGGACGTTGCAACGGACCGGCATGTGGTTGCCGACGCGCTCGAAGACGCGCTCCTGCAGCACGCGCAGCAGCTTCACCTGCATCGACGGGCTCATGTCCCCGATCTCGTCGAGGAACAGGGTGCCGCCCTCGGCGATCTCGAAGCGGCCCTTGCGGGCGGCGATGGCGCCGGTAAACGACCCCTTCTCGTGGCCGAAGAGCTCGGATTCGAGCAGCTCGGCCGGGATCGCCCCGCAGTTCACGGCGACGAACGGCCGGTTGCGCCGGGGACTCAGATCGTGAATGGCGCGGGCGGCGACTTCCTTGCCGGTACCGGACTCGCCGAGCACCAGCGCGGTGGAGTCGAAACCGGCGACCTGGCGGATCAGGCCAATGACGTCGCGGATGGCGGCCGAGGAGCCGGTCGGCAAGCGGACTGCAGCAGTCGGGGAGGCCACGAGGCCGAGGCTGCCTTTTCTGCTGTCGCCACCGATGAGCTCGGACGCCAAAATTGATTCCGCCGCCGCCATTGAGACTCCCGCCTTCCGATCCCGGACGTTTTTGCTTTATTCAAACGGGCAGCGTCCCCGATTGCTTGCCTCGCCAACGGTTCTATGTTGCTCAGGGCAGACAACAAAAGCTGTGAAGCGCATCTGACTTGAGCCTTATGGCTCGGTCTCGAGGCGTGATGGCATTCACACCCGAGGCGACGGCCGTCAATTCGCCGTCGGGCGGGCGTGGCTCTCAACGTGCGGCTAGCCCGCGCCGCGCCGCGGCTGGCGATTGCCGGCCACTTGGCGCCGATGTCGGCGGAAGGCGAGTTTCTCTATGAGGTCCGCTACCGCTTCGCCTACCGGGGCAAACCGCACCTTCACGTGTCCGTCCGGTGTGACGCTCGTCACACGACCCGGCAAACGCAACGGCTGTCCGAGGCAATTGTGGAGGTAAATCTCCGCAACGCCTTGCTGTCCGGCCTCGGGTAGCGTTCCGGTGGTCCGCCACATGCCGCCGAGCGCATTGAAGCGTACCGGCACCGAGGGCGGCCGTGGGCGGTTGGCGGCAAGAATCTGCCCCACCAGCTCGAGCAGCAGATTGAGCTTGAGATCCAGGCGCAGGATGTCCGCCGCGTGCGGCGCGCTTTCGTCCGGTTTGTCCACCGAGCCGTGCTCGTCCATGGCATCCCAAGCCTGCAGCACGTGCAGGTTGGACTCGCTGAAGCCTGCGGCCATGTCGCGTTCCGCGGAGTTGGGCATCGGGCGCCACAGGAGGGGCAAGACGTCCTGGAAGGCGAGCTCTTCATATAGAACGACTGTGTCGGCGCCGTCGAACATTCAAGCCTCCATACGGCGCCCCTGGCGCCGCGCTAGCCCGTCGGTGCTGCGTGAATCTCCGCCGGCATGGCGACCCAGGCGGAGCGAATCAGCCCCAGCAGGTGCGACACCTCGTCCAGGGTCGCGATTCGGTTTTCGAGGTTGGCAGCTATGAGCTGCCGGCACATGTAATCGTACAGGTCATCGAGGTTCGCCGCGATGGCGCCGCCCGCCCGCAGATCGAGGCTCGCCCGCAGCTCGCCGATGATCGTGACCGCGGCATGCAGCAGGCGGTTCTTTTCCGCGAACTGGCGGTGCTCGAGGTGCC
>JAQGOC010000189.1 GCA_028293805.1 Gammaproteobacteria bacterium | reverse complement strand
GTATCTCAACCCGTCGGACCGGCGGAGCCCGGTAAGCGCCAGCTCGCAGCTGTACGCAGATCTCCTGAACCCGTTGTTCCAGCTCGCTCTCAAACTGCTCAATGCTCTCCCCGTCGACTCCGCCTGCCCCGTGCCGGTTGATAGTTTTCCAAGTCTCCTTGAGAAACTCCGGCGTGAGCAGATGTGCCAGCGAGGTGAAACGCACCTTACGATCTAACTCTGCTTTCTTGGCTATCTGGACTAGTTGTGTTGGCACCTTTACCCGTCTCCGCGTGTACGGCCAGTGTTGCCCCAGCCCAGTCTCACTCTGCCTCGCCCCTTCCCCCTGTACGCGGCTTTCCCGCGCTCCGAGTACCGTATGGGCGAGTCCGACTTCCATCACTGCTTCAGCCTTCTACGCCGGAGCCGCCAATGCACCAGAACCCTCAACTCTCACCTGACAGCTTTAATGCTGCCTTTTCAGCAGTTGCTCACGACCGAAACGTTTTGGGCTCCAGCCGCACTGCCTGGTTTGATGCCTGCCTCTGCCAGCCGGCGCCGAGGGGCCTACCCTCATCTCCTTCTGTAGTTGGGAAGAACCGATCCATCAGTTCTTCTTTTCACGTCGCACTTTCTGGACAATACGGGGTCGCGGCCATCGACCCATTCTAGTCGGCCGGAAGAGGCCGTGCTTTGGGCAAGCGAGGCTTGTCTGGGGCGAGAGGGCCGATGGGTGACGTACCGCGCCGGCGCATAAATCTGGCATACCGGTGGCTCGTCGCCCGTACTCCGCTCAGGGAGTAAGGGCGCGAACGCAACGAGCCAGGAACGAGACACTCTTCAGGACAGGCGCCTGAGCGCTCGTGCCGGCCGAGAAGGTGTACGACGCCCATGCATGAGTGCCCGACGTGGCCGAGTATTCTGTGGAAGACAAGTACCATCCCGAAAGACCCGTCGTGGTGCCTTTATCCACGAGATTGGACTGGATGTTTTGCATTGTAGGGGCAGCCGCCGTGCCGCAACTACTGCCCGAACCGGTAGCGTCGTAGCCCATCTCGCATACCGCCGGTAGATACCAGTCTGCATAACCGGAAATAGTCTGGGTGCAGACTCCGGCCGCGTACGTCATTGGGGCCGTTGCCGGCGTAGTTGCAGAGTAGAACCCTACGATGTTGGAGGTATTGCAACTGCCGTCCCCGGCGCCCGCACAGTTACTCATCCCGCTCGACGAGGCTCCCGCCACCGGAGACGGCGTCGCCGGCGTCGACGTTTCGTCTATTCCCCAGATAACCGAATAGTCCGGACTCCAGGTCGTGCCAGGGCTTTGATCTGTCAGTGCCATGACACGGCCGCCGATGCCCGCCGCGCTCGGGGTCGTATCGTCGATGCTGTACACGTAACCGGACTGGTACACGCTACCATACGTCAGAACAACGACTGGCACGCTGATGGTGTTTGTGTTTGTTCCCGACACGGTCAATGAAATCGGCGTGGGGCTGGTATCGCCCACCGCGGAGCTTGGCGTGGCTCCAGGTGCAATGGTGATGGTGCAGCTCGAGCCGGGCGCCAGGACGCCCGCGCATGTGCTGCTCGACACGTTAGTTCCCGCCGGCAGCCCCGTTGCGGAAGGCAAAACATCACTCGCCGCTGTGGTGCCGGTGTTCGTGATCAGGATGACCCGTGGCGTTCCGGTCAAGTCTGTCGACGTCGCCGTATCGCTCACGCTCAGCGCCAATGAAGACACGCTCGCAGAGATCGTGGTGTTCACGACAATCACTGTCAAAGTCTCTGGACTTGAGGTGATCGAGCCAAGAGCCGCCTCGATTTGTGTGCTACCCGCAGTCAGCGCAGTCACCAAGCCATTGCTTCCTGAAGCATTGCTCACAGTGGCCGTGCCCGGAGTTCCGGACGTCCACGTGACCGTGCCCGTAATGTCCTGGGTCGAATGATCGGAGAAGGTGCCAGTCGCGGTGAACTGCTGCGTCAGCCCGACCGCCACGGTGGGGCTCGTGGGCGTCAAAGCGATCGAGACCAAAGTGGCCGGCAATACAGTCAGAACGACCGGTGAAGAAGTGACGCCGCCAAATGCAGCCGTGATGGATGAGGTACCGGTAACAAGAGAGGTCGCCAATCCCGCAGAACTAACGGTGGCGACTGATGGACTGCTCGAGGTCCAGGTGACTTGAGAAGTGAGATCATGGGTCGACTGGTCAGTGTAGGTCCCAGTCGCTTGCAATTGCTGAGTCGTTCCGAGCGCGATGCCAGGAGCGCGAGGTGCGATGGCGATGGACCACAGCGTTGCGGCGGTCACGGTCAAAGTGGCGCTTCCATTAACGGACCCGCAGGTGCTCGCGACCGAGCAGGTAGCTGTGATCGTAGCCTTGCCAGGACCGATACCAGTACCTACCCCACCATTACTGATGATCGCGATCGTCGAATCGGATGACGACCAGGCCACGTCTGCCGTTAGATCCTGAGTCGTGTTGTCGGTGAATGTTCCCAAGGCCTTGAATGCCTGCGAACTACCCGTGGCGACGCTCGGGGATGTGGGTGTTACCGCAATCGAAACGAGAGTTGCCGCTGTCACCGTAACGGCAGCACTTGCACGCTGTCCGTGGAAGCTTGCGGTAATGGTGGCGGCGCCGACGGCAGCGGCAGAAACCTTGCCGGTAGCCCCATCGACTGTGGCGACGGAAGCGCCCGACGAGCTCCACGATGCCTGACCGGTCACATCCGCGTGAGTGTTGTTACTGTAGATCGCGGTTGTCGAGAGCTGTACGGACGTGCCCGCTGACAAAGTCGCCATAGACGGACTGATCTCGATCCATTTCAGGCTCACCGTTCGGTCGTCGTCGCATGCGCTCAACGTGAGCATCAGGCCAACGAGCAGCAGAACGGTGAGCGACTTCAATAGTGAAACTGTGCAGGCCGGGCGCTCGAATACGAGGCGGTTCATTCGACTTAGTCTTTTGAGTGCGGAGAGATGAGTATAAAGGGATGCCTCACGTAGCTAATGTGATGAAACTTCCAATTCAACTTATTCCGGTGGAGAAGAACGAGGTTTGCCAGCGGTCTGCCCATTCGTAGCGTCGCCCTCTTCACTACCCCCGAGACATGGGCCGTGCGCCCCCTTTGCACCCGCATCTACTTCAAGGAGGTCGACAAGGCGTACACTTCTACCGATGGGAGCAGCCCGCGCTCTGCGCGCGGCAATCTGGCCGCTGCGACACCCAGCGGGGCGCGCCGGTCAGCGACAGGCCAATGGGGCGGTCCTAGAATTCGACGATCTGATTGGCGACCGCCGCCTGCTCGTCGTAACAACAAACAGCGCAGATGCGGCGGTAGCCGTCCGCCACGATCAGCGGAACCCCCCCGCGACATGTCCCCGCGAAGAAGCAGAACGGGAGCCAGCGGCTTGCCCTTGCTCACTCTCTTGAGGTCCTCTTTGACACTCGGCTCATCCTGCGGCAGCAGAGCCAGGCCACTGGCACGCAACAGATCCTTAGCCGAACTTTCAGTGACAGGGGCTGCGCGCAGCGCTTTAGGCCGGGTCCGCAATACATCGGTACATTCTGAGTTCCATGAGCCGAGCAGCTATGAACCGCCCCGGGTTCCCCGGAGAGCTCCGGGTTTGAGTCAGGCCACCATAGCCTGACCCGGGTTGTTGCCGATAATACGCCTCTTCGAACTCCGCGCGTGGCACATGCCCGATCGGCTCGAGCAGGCGCCGATGATTGAACCAGTCAGGTTCTTCACCGGCCTGCGGCCCTCAGAAGAGACGCTCTGCGCGTCACGGACTGCGATGTCGCGCAGGGCAAAGTCAAGATCGACAAAGCGCGCGTGGTGGCGCGCGACAAGGATCGAACCAAGACGAGCGAGGATCGGATCGTCGAACTCTGTCCGAGGGCCCTCCACGTCCTAAAGCGGCACCTTGCATTCCGGGCGCGCCTGAGGCTCGAGGGAAAAATCAATCACGACGATCTGTTCTCAAGGACGATGGCACGCCGATCCGCAACCTGCAGTATCCGTGGGTCCGCTGGCGACGCACTTTGACCGTCACGCTCAAAGGACGGTATCGCGAGCCCTATAACGCCCGGCATTCGTCGGTGACATGGAACCTGATGATCGGGAAAAACCCGCTGTGGGTTGCAAAGCAACACGGCCACAGCGTGCAGACGATGCTGGAGACCTATGCCGCTTGGCTCGAAGGCACGACGGGGTCTGATCTGGTGGCGATAACCCGGGCGATGGAGGGGCCGTCCGCAGCCGGAGTGATGGCGCGCAAACTGGCGGTCTCAGCGCCACCCGCGCGCCCTCAGGCGCTGTCTATTCCCCCTGAGTCCCCAAGAGCTGTCTCTTGGCTGTCTACAGACAGGGAGCCAGAAACACAAGTGCCTGATAACTGGTGGAAAGGTCTGGCGGAGAGAGAGGGATTATTCGGCCCTGCGGCCTCACCCCTTCGGGGCCGCCCTCCGGGTGTTATCGTCACCTGTGGCTCATACTCGCGACCACCTCGGCTCAGGATAAAACTCGACTCGAGCGGCGTACCCTCCGGGCGTTATCCCTCTCCGTCGTTGCTCGATCCCGGAGCCATTCCAAACCGACGAATTACTCAAGCCGACAAATCATTGGCGGAGAGAGAGGGATTACTCGGCGAAGCGCCTCGCCCCTTCGGGGCCGCCCTTCGGGTGTTGGCAAAACCAACGGCGCCGGCTTTTCGCCACCACGGCGCGAGATATAACGAGGGCCTGAAAC
>JAQGOC010000168.1 GCA_028293805.1 Gammaproteobacteria bacterium | reverse complement strand
GCCCGGTGCGCAGTCGATCCGCTCGATGGCATCACCCAACATGCGTAACAGCGCGAAGTTGTCACCGGCCGCCGCCGACGCAGGTGTGACTGTCGGGAGGCTCACACCGATGCATTCGGCGAGTATGGTGATCAAGGCGCGTCGCAAGGCGAGATCCCACTCGAGATAGACAGCATGGGGTCCGCCAGGCTGCGGATCGGCCACCGCACCGGCGATTTGCATGCAGCTCACCGTGGCGAACAATGCGTTGTGAAATCTCAGCACCGGCACATCTATGGGCTCGCCTGAGGCCGCCTCGTAGTGGTGGTAGAGGTTGCGCAACTCGTCCCCGAGCGGCTCGTACGATTCGCGCATGCGCATGGTGGCAAGGTCCGTCATGGGATCGCCGAGCATCGCAAATTCGAAGTCATACAGCGCGGTGAGCCTGCCGCCCTCGAACAGGAATTGGCCTGAATCAAATTGAATGAAGCTGGCGCGAGTCCGATGCTGCGGTATGTTCGACTTCAACCAGCGAAGTGCGAAATCGATCAGCGGCTCCGGCTTGCGCCTGGTCTTTTCATACAGGGGCCCGTATGCGGCCAGTCCGGCGAGTGCGATCGCTTCTGCGCCCTGCGGCAGATCGAGGCCCCGCTGGACAAACGCCTGCGTGGGGATCTTGTGCATGGCCGCCACGGCCGTGGCGTACTGCCGGACTATCGAGCGTCGCTCGGTATCACTGGCGGCTCGACTGACATCCCGCGCGCCGGGAACTGCATCCATGATGATGGCCACGGGGTCGGGGCACACGCCCCAGATGTGCGGGACTGGGATGTCATGCGCTTCCAGCACCTCCAGGATGTCCGCTTCGCGCTTCAGCTCGGGGAAGGGCAGTATGTCGCTGTTGCGGTCCCCACGGATGTGGATGTGGAGTATTTCCGTGCCACGCTCAACATCGACAAACCACGCCGGCCGCCAGCGAATCTGCCGCTCCATGCGAATCACGTGTCCGCCGGTGACAGCCTCGACGAAGCTGCGTAGTTTCTGCTCGGTTGCGGTGGGGCCCGCCTGCTGCTCGACCATGCCCCATTTATGACCCGAAAGCCCCGGCCTCGCAAATGAGTTGATTTGACCTGCGGTGAAATGATGCGCTGGCGGCCATGGTGCGGCGATTTTCGCTCTCTGACATCATGGTGCGGCGAATGTACAGCCTGCGAAAGGACCGGTCATGACTACAACACAAACTCGAGCTGCGGATGCGCGGTCACTGCAGGCGCGCTATGGGCCGTGGGCCCTGGTTGCCGGAGCATCCGATGGAGTTGGAGCGGAATTTGCGCGCCAGGCCGCAGCGGCGGGCATCAACTGCATCCTGGTCGCGCGCCGGTTGCAGCTTCTCGATCAGCTGGCCCGGGAATTGAAAGCGCAGCACGGCGTCGAGGTGATCACCCGGTCCGTCGACCTGACGCAACCGGATGCGGCCGCTCGCATGCTGGGCTCCGCGGCAGGGCTCGATGTCGGGTTGTTCGTGTACAACGCGGGAGCGGACCCTTTCGGAACGAAGTTTCTGGACACTTCGGTCGCCGACTGGGGGGCCGTGTTGCGCATGAACGTGCATGCGCTGCTCGAGAGTTGTCACAGCATCGCGAGGCACATGCTGGATGCGGGGCGCGGAGGCATCGTCATCGTCACCTCGGAAGCGGCATTTTCGGGTACCTCGCGCTTGAGTGTTTACTCGGCGACCAAGGCGTTCGGATTGAACCTCGGGGAATCGCTTTGGGCAGAGCTGTCGCCAGCAGGTGTGGATGTGTTGAGCCTCGTCCTGGGTCCGACTGATACGCCGACGCTTCGACGAACGCTTGCCGCGCACAAAGTACCGCTCGATGCCGTAGTGCAGGATCTGGCTTCTGCGCCGGCGGTTGTCCGGGCGGCTCTCGAACGGCTGGGCCAGGAGCCGACATTGGTTTACCGGGTGCCTGCCGATCTGGCGGCGGGCCACCAATCTGCGTCGCTTCGACGTGCCAGGATCATTGAGACGAGCAAGTACATGGACCTGTTCTACGGGCAAGACACGTAGCCGGGCCTTTCCAGTCCCATGGGTCACACCTGTCGTCCGACAGGAACTCTCTGGACGGAAACTGAGGCTCAATACGACGGCTATGAACTTACGCCCGGTCGCCGATGGACTTGTCTTTCCCGAGGGTCCGGTGGCATTGGCGGACGGCAGCGTGCTCGTCGTGGAAGTGTTGGGCGGCCGGCTCACCCGGATCGACAACGACGGGACCAAGACGGTCATAGCGCAAACCGGAGGCGGTCCCAACGGGGCTGCGATGGGTCCGGACGGCCGCTGTTGGATTACCAACAACGGCGGCTACGCGAGCGTCCAGATGCAGGGCATGCTGCTGCCCTCCGACGCTCCATTGGAGACGCAGCCGGGAACGATACAGGCGGTGGACCTCGCGATTGGCGCAGTGGAGACGATCTATGACTCAGGGCCCAACGCGCCTCTCTGGGGACCCAATGATCTCGTTTTCGACGCGCAGGGTGGCTTTTGGTTTACGGACTTTGGGCGCAATCGCGGACGAGTTCGGACCCGCGGCGCTGTCTACTATGCATTGGCTGACGGTAGTCGAATCATCGAGGCGATCTACCCCCTCGATTCTCCCAACGGGATCGGTCTCTCGCCCGACGGGAGCACGCTTTACGTCGCCGATACGTTCCCTTCACAGGTCCTGAGCTTCCGGCTGTCAGCGCCAGGCAGGGTAGATAGGTCCGCGGGGCGCATGCCCAACGGGGCCAACATCGTCGGGCGAGCCGGGGCCGGTGAGGCACTCGACAGCCTGGCTGTCGATAGCGCCGGCAATATCTGCGTTGCCTCTCCAGGGAAGGGTGCGATCCTCGTTTTCAAGCCCGAGGGTGGTGAGCCGGAGAGGATTGCCACGCCCGACTTTCTCACGACCAACATTGCTTTCGGCGGTTCGGAGCTCTCGACGGCTTACATCACGTTGGGTGCCACGGGCCGCCTGGTGACGATGTCCTGGCCTCGGCCAGGACTGCGGCTCAACTACCAGGAGACCCGATGACCACGCCCGCAGACCCCGAGCTTTCGTGGGAGGAGTTCGTCGAGCAGCTCAAGCCGCTGGGTGAGCGCCTCCTGAAGCGCGTTCCCGAGCGGTTGCGCCGCGATCCGCGCAGCGTGCAGGAATCCTACAGGTTGCTGCTGTACGGGCTGGCGCGGAGCCTGTCGGATGCCGTGGTTGGCGACCGCCGCCATCCCATGTTCGTACCGGAAATCAGCCTCGCCCAGAATATCTTCCAGCCGAATTCCGACACGGTTTACAAGACGGCGATGATCGAGGGCTCGGGCACCTACCGCATCCGGGGTGAGCGTGGCACGACGCGGTTGTTCATCCTGGCCCAACTCGGCCCCGACACCATCCGTACGGGACAACACTCGGCTGCCCTCAAACAGTATGACTTCGATACGCTCAACCTCGATGCCGAGGGTCGCTTCGATGTCATCATCAGCCGTGCGCGGCCGGCCGGGTATGATGGCGACTGGTGGGAGCTCGATCAGCGCGCCGAAAAGTTCATGGTACGCACGGTCGGCTGCCGTTGGGGCGACGAGCGGGAGCCTCGGTATGGAATCGACCGGCTGGATGTGCCGCCCAGCAAGGGGCGGCCTTCGGCCGCGGATCTTGCGTTTCGTCTCAGCGAGATCCCGACTATCACCGGCAACTGCGCCTGTACCTTTCCCGACCACGTGGAGAAGCTGCGCCAGGATGGGTATATCAATCGCCTGAAGGTGTTTGATGTCTCGCAGATGTCGGGGCTGAACCGCCAGCATTACTATGAAGGCGCGTACGAGCTTGCCGATGACGAGGCGCTGATTGTCGCAGCGAAAGTGCCTGACAACGTGAAGTACTGGTCGCTCATCCTCACGAACGATCTCTACGAGACCACCGACTGGGCCAACAACCAGGCCAGCCTCAATGATACGCAGGCGCATGTTGACAGCGATGGCTGGTTCCGTGCGGTTGTAGCGGCGCGCGATCCGGGCGTCCCCAACTGGCTCGATACGGCTGGCTATTCGAGCGGTGCCATCCAGGGACGCTGGTTCGATGCGAGCTCGGCGCCTATACCGCAAGTGCGCAAGGTGAAGGTGGGCGGCATCCGCTCCGAGCTTCCTGCGGACACGCCGGAATTTACGCCGGCACAGCGTGACGTGGCGATTCGCGAGCGACGGATCAAGGCGCAGATGCGGGTTATCTGGTGAGCATCAATATGCGTCGCCGGCGGCGTAGACATGCAGCCGCGGCACGATGGCATGCGACGGCTGGTCGAGCATGAAATGCACTGCCCGGGCGATATCCTCAGGCTGCAGTGGACGCACATAGCTGTCCCATGCCGGCTGGCCACGCGCTTTCATGTCATCGAAGATTTCAGTCGCGGTAGTACCGGGTGCAACGAAGCCGGCGCGCACCCCGGTACCGACGAGCTCGATGCGGAGTGCATCGGTAAACATCTCCACGGCGCGCTTGAGTCCGCCATAAACGCCAGAGCCGGGCGCGGTAATACTGGCCCCAATGCTTGACAGATTGACGATGACTCCTGACCCAGCCGCTTTCATGGCCCGTGCAAACACGTATGACGTCCGTACCACTGCCGTGTAATTGGTTGCCACCATCGCTTCAAGCGCGCCGAATTCAAATGTCTCGAGCGGACCCACGCGCAGGATTCCCGCGTTGTTGACGAGAAAATCGGGGGTGCCGAAACGCTCCTTCGCCAGCGACAGCAGCCGCTCGGCCGTAGTTGGAGCTGTGACGTCTGCTGCGAGCGTCGCCACGTCGCCGCTGAGCTCCGCGGCAAGTGCGTCGAGCCGACTTTGGCGTCGCGCCGTCAGCACGAGTTTAGCCCCGGCAGCATTGAGCTCACGTGCAACGGCTGCGCCGATGCCCGCGGATGCGCCCGTGATTACCGCAATCTTACCTTCGATCCGCGACATGTTTGATTCTCCCTTTTGCGTGCGCCTTCAGGGTGAGGCAAACCTCAGATCCGCTCGAGAAACTCGATCACGGCCGCGTTGAAGGCATCGTTGCGGTCGCCGGCGAGCATGTGTGCCGCCCCGTGCACGTCGGAAAATTCGGCATGCGGAATCAACTTCCGGAAGTGCTCCACATTCGCGGGCGTGACGACTTCACTTCGAGAGCCGCGCAGCAACAGCGTAGGAACTCGAATCCTGCGGGCCGCTTCGCAGTAGCGTTGCTCGGCTTCGTCGGCATCGGGCTCGTAGGTGGCGAGAAACCGCTGGTCCCAATGCCAGTGAAACCTGCCATCGTCCCGCAGTCGCAGGTTGCGCTTCAAGCCGGATAGATCCGTAGGTCTGGGCCG
>JAQGOC010000165.1 GCA_028293805.1 Gammaproteobacteria bacterium | reverse complement strand
GCGAGTTGCTGCGGTGTGAAGACCGAGATCGACGCCGGCACGTCCTGCAGATTCTCCGAACGCCGCTGAACAGTCACGACGACTTCAGCCAACGCCGTATCATCGTCCGCGCGAGCGACGCTGGTGGCCAGATTCCCCGCCAGGATAGCGGCGATTGTTAGTGCAAGCGCGCTCGCGCGGGTGCCGACCGATGCGGCGTTCGAGGTGACAGTAGCATCTGGGCGCGGTCGCGCTGGTGCCGTATTCATCGCTGGACTCCGGGGCTTCTCGTTGAGGATCACAGGCGGTCAAAATCGCGTGAAAGTGAATATAATAGTTACGCTGTCGCGCAGGGATTGCAAGGAGCATTTTCGCGATGGGTTTTGCGGACTAGAGCCCCGCTCGCTCCAATTGCGACAGTTTCTTACGATTATTTGTGACTCTTGCATCTACGTGGGGCGCGCCACGCACTGATTTGGGACAGCTGAAATATATGAGTGCAATCATATGAAAATGGGCATAACGTGACGCCGGCAGACGTAAAAACCGTCGGATCCCTCCGGCGAGCTAAAACCTCATCGATCAAAGGTTTCCTATGACCCGCCACATTCGTATCCGGGAATCGGGCTCCGCGCTGGATGCCCGAGTGTTACTACTCGACGATCTCGCACCGCGCTCGGCGGAAGCGCTCTGGCAGATCGCGGGCGCAGGCGGCGTCCACGAGGCGATCCATGCAATGTGGACAGGTCCCGAGATTTCTTGCCCCATCCCCGCGGCGAACCTGCCCGCGCAGATCGACCTGGGCAATCTGCCTCTCGAAAATGCCACGAGCTTTCCGGAAGAAGGCGACATCGCAGTGGTTTACGCGCCGGCGAACACCTGGAAGGGGCAACCTCCTTTCGGCTTCCTTGACCTGGGTCTCTTTTATGGTCGGGGCGCACGTCTGCTCATGCCCATGGGATGGGTCCAGGCCTCGGTCTGCGGCCGTGTGGCGGGCGAGGACCTGGCAGCCGTTCGCTCGGCCTGCCAGTCGATCCGTCGCGCCGGCGCCTGCCGGCTGGATATTCGACAGGATGCTTGAACGATGAGTTCCGCCAACACGAATGGCAGCGGCATCATCGGGACTTCGTTGTGGAAAGCGGTTAATCCGCCGCCACCGCCGGCAATTCCCCTCAACGGACGGCTCGCCACCGATGTTCTCGTCGTCGGTGCGGGCGTCGCAGGCCTCTCCCTCGGCCTGCATCTGAGTGCCAAGCACGTTGACACCGTGATTCTCGACTCGCAGAGCGGGGCAAATGCGGCGACGGGGGCCAGTGCCGGAATCGTCGCGCCGCAGCTCGTACGTACCACACCGAATGCGGTGCTCAAATCCCTAGGCCCCGAAATTGGTGCGCGCTTGCTCCGTATGATTGCCGAATCCGGACGCTATGCATTCGGCCTCATCGAGCAGCTGGGGATCCAGTGCAATGCCGTCCAATCGGGTTTTCTCAACCCGGTGGCGGGGCTACGCGGGGCGGCCCGACACGCCCAACTCATCGAAGAGTGGCGGCCATTTCGCGCTGACCTGCGTTTGATCGACGACACGGAGGTGCGGGCACTCTCCGGCTGCCGGGGCTACTCCGCGGCCATTCTCGATTCCACCGGCGGCGGCCTCGACCCGATTGCCTACAGCCAGGGGCTGGCAAAGGCCATACTGGATCGCCAGGTACCGCTGCACCACAACAGTCGTGTCCTGTCGCTGACTCGTTCTGGGAATCGCTGGGTAGCGCAAACGCCTTCGGGTGAAGTCACCGCACGGCGCGTGGTGTTATGCGCCAATGGCGGCAACGTAACCCTGCATCCGGCCCTTGCTCAGACCGTATTGCCTTTGGCGGTGTGCGAAGTGGCAACGCGGCCGCTGCCCGCTTCGATGCGGGAAAAGATTCTGCCGCAGGGGCATGTGCTCACGGATTCAGCGACCAATGTGTTTTCGATCCGCTTCGACAGAGCGGGCCGGCTGATCACGGCTTGCCCAGGCCGCAACAAAATACACTACGCACAGATCGACAATGTCATCAACACGCGCCTCGCCACGCTGATTCCCGACTATCGCAGGACGCCGCTCGAGTACATTTGGCAGGGAACCGCATGGCTGAACAGCAGCCTGCTGCCGCGAGTGTTACGCGTCGAAGACGGTCTCATGGCCGTGCAGGCTTGTAACGGACGTGGGATTGGCGTGAATACGATAATCGGCAGGGAACTCGGCCGATGGCTGGCTGAGCCGAACGAAGGCGCATGCCTGGTCCCGATCGAAAGCCCCAGGCGGGTTACCGGTTTCATCCTCGCGCGCTATCTACCAGAGCTCATGATGGGTGGCGCAGCCATTGCAAGGCGCACGTTGGAGCGTATTGGCTGGCGAACATAGGGCCCTCGTGTGCTTCGACTTGGCGGACGGATTCTTTGCGGCGAACGGCGCAGAGCTCAGGGGCCCAGAGCTGGACGTCGATAGCGCTTTCTGCCGGACGGAACACGGCTCCTAGCGGCTTTGAGCGTCGGCGCGACTATTCAACCCGACGCCAGTCACCACGCCTGGTCAGTCGCTACATTACGGGCACGCAAGATCAAGCCTTGGAGCTGCGGTACATCCGCAACGGATTGTTTACCGTCATAAGCAACCAAGGCCTGCTGCTCGTCCGCCAGGGCATCACTCGTTCGCCGGCTTGCTGGACGTCACGCGCGCAAGCCGACGCTGCGCCGCGTGCTTGCCAAGGTTAGATCAGCAGATTGTTCTCTCAGGCGGCCGCAATGGGCGCGATTGCCTTCTGGATCCGGAGCATTTGCACTGGCGTCGTCATGCTGCCAAGCAGCCGCGCAAAGTGTCTGTGCTGCACGCCGGAGACTATGTACTGCCAGCGATATGCGCGCAGGACGCCGGTGTTGAGGGCAGCCTGCTCCTGCGGACTTAAAATCCGGCTGATAATCGCCTGGAAGTATTCCGCGTCCGCGGCGGCCTGCTCCTGAAGAATGCCGTCAACAGCTTTGAGCAGCGTAATAAGGTCATCGACCGCGCGATCGCGCTCGGCGGCGTCAAGGCGAGCATGCTCAGCGGTCCATTCCAGCTCATCGAGCTGCACATGCTGGCACTCGTCCTTCCAGTGATAGTTGAACACGTCCTTGAATAGTGGGCACAGTTCCTGTCGAGGCTCGATGCTCACGTCGTAGTGCGATTGCACGAACAACTCGATATGGCAGGTCAGCGCAAGCACCGACCAGGTGCTGGCGGAGAGCACGGCGCGCGCCACGTCGTTCGGATCCGCGACCTGACGATAACCAGGCGGCAGATGCTTACCGATCATCGTCTCCATGCGCCGGAACAACTCCTGGTGCTTGATCTCCTCGTTGGAGAAGCGCGCCAGGCCTTCGAGCGCTAACTGGTCACCCAACACGTGGGCACGGGTCTGTTCCAGCATCTTGGCGCTAATGAAGCGCTCGACGAGCCCGAATAGGTAGGCATACGTACGTCCCTGGATCTGGCTCAACGTGCGCGCCTCGTCAGTCGTGAGAATGCTCAAACGATCGACTAGTGAGAGTCCGTCGGGCAAGAACTTGCGTGAGAAATCAAAGTTACGGCCCCGCAGCAGGTCACGATCGATCTGCCACTCGTTTTTCTTCGACATCTGTACGCAACGAGCGTAGCGGGACGCACGGGCCGATGCGGCAATCACATTGGTGGCGGCGGTATTCATTGCAACTCCTTACCTATTGATTGAATGAGGCAAATCGAAGCCTCCGAGAGGTCCTGATGCTGATCCCCCCTTTGGTCGATCTGTCTCTTGCTTTTGGGCGGGTGCTACTCTAAGAATCGCGTCGCCGAACCTGAATGATCGATACGCCGGATCTCATGTCCGAAGCTCCGAAAAAAGGGTAACGACGATGGATGCGCTCTCAGATGTGCTGCGCGTCGTGCGGCTCTCGGGGGGAGTGTTTCTCGAAGCGGAATTCTCGGCGCCCTGGTGCGTCAGCGGCAAAGTGTCACCGGAGGATTGCCAACCCATCCTGGCAGCTCCACGTCATGTAATGGCCTTCCACTTTGTTGCTTCCGGGCGCATGCAGCTGCGTACGGAGGGCGCTGACCCGATCGAAGTACGGGCAGGTGAGTCCGTTTTGTTGCCCCACAACGACATTCATCACTTTGGCAGCGAACTGACTGTCGCGCCGGTGCCTGCCCGCGAAATCGTCCAGCCAGCGCAGAACTTCGGGCTAGCTCGCATCTTGCACGGCGGAGGTGGGGAGGAAACGCGGCTGGTTTGCGGCTTTCTTGGCAGTGATGTTCCGTTCAACCCGCTGATTCTCGCGTTACCAAGGCTACTGAAGTTGGACCTGCGTGCGACGGCGGCCGGAACCTGGATCGAGAATTCATTCCGGTTCGCCGCAAGTGAGATCAGCGCCGGCCGTCTCGGTTCCACCACGGTAGTGGCTAAGCTTTCTGAGCTGCTATTCGTTGAGGCGGTGAGCCGCTACGTCGAGAGCCTCCCGGCCGACCGGCGCGGATGGCTTGCGGGACTGCGGGATTCGCACGTTGGACGCGCGCTCGCTTTGTTACATGCTCGTCCGAGCGAGCAATGGACCGCCGAGTCTTTGGGCCGGGAAGTGGGGCTGTCACGCTCTGTGTTCGCGGAACGCTTCAATTCATTGGTAGGTCAGCCACCGATGCAATATCTGGCGCTCTGGCGCATGCACATGGCTGCGCAGCGTTTGCGCGAAGGACCTGGAAGCGTGGCGCAAATAGGATTCGAGATCGGGTACGGCGCGGAGGCGGCATTCAGTCGCGCGTTCAAGCGCCGGTTCGGGACATCCCCGGCCGCTTGGCGTAAGCGTTCTGTTTGAAGGTCGAAGGCATGGAACGGCTCTGGCGGAATCCGGCGAACTGCGCTGGGTGCTCAAAAGTCTCACACCAGGTGCTGAGCGCGACCTCGGCCGCGGATCGGCTGATCAATGCCGCGAGCAACGAAGTTGGGCGGTCACTCCCGATTGCTCTCGAACGTGATGGATTCAACGATTCCGTCGTTAATGCGCACCCTGGCGGGGAACTTGCCAGGCCCGAAGCTATATCGCCAAACATCCAATTGCGCATTGAGGAACGGATAAACTCTGCCGTTCACATCGCGCGCCCAGACGGGCTCATTGATCGTAGTCGTCGACGTGGGCGCGCCACACTTCTCGAGCGTGCGCGCGGCAGAGTCACCGGCCTCGATCAAGGCGGAGCCGCAGCGCAGAAAATCCGCATGAGCGGGTTGAACCTGCGCATAACACGCAAGGGCGAGCGCCAGGGCTGGTACGAATCGCATTGCGCAACCATCCAGTCGATTGCGGGGCAGGGGCGCTTGCAGTATGGGGGCGGTTAGTGCAACACCAAGGGCGCGCCAGCTACGAAGTTGAGCTTGCTGCTGGCCAGTTCCTCGGCTTTGAGGTGCTCAACACCGCAGTTCCCATGAACAGTCGTATTTCCGCCGTAGCCTCCTTGAGCGTCAAGCTTGAGGAGGCGGTGCCCCGATAAGAGCAATACCACGATGCCCCGGGGCCTATCTCTGCTCTGTTAGAAGTCCCAGCAGCGCGGCCACAATCGCTTCCGGGGCATCTTCCTGCATGAGGTGACCTGAGCCTGGGACGCAGCGCAATGCCGCGCCCGGGATTCGCGACGCCAGCTCCCGTCCTCGCGCTACGGGTATCCAGTCGTCTTCCTCACCCCAGAGGATCATGACCGGACAGCGAATTTCGCCGTAACGTGACTCCATCTCGTCAGTGTAGCGCTGATCCATTTGGGCGATTTGACGGTAGAAGGCTGCCTGCCCGGAGGCGCCGAGCCACGGAGCGACATACAGCTGCAGGGCTTGCGCAGATAGGGGGCGGAACGCCGCGCCGGCGATGTAGGCGGGCAGGATCGCAGCATGAATGTAGGGCGGGAGCCCTGCGAAGGCCGCCTCGTGTTCGCGGACGTGACGCACAAATGGCGAGCCCCACGGAGCAAGGGCGACGGGGTCAATCAAGGTCAGCGAGCGGTACTCACAACCATGCAGCAAGTGTCCGCGCAGCGCTGTGCATCCTCCAAAGTCGTGCGCGACCACATCAGGTCGGGTGAGGCGCCAGTGCTCGAGAAGAGCGGTGAACAGCCGGCCCTGTACTGCGAGCGAGACGTCCTGGTCGGTTCGCATCTCGGAGCGGCCGTAGCCCAGGAGATCGAAATAGAACACCTGCCGGTGCTCGGTCAGGTGCGGAGCGATTCGGCGCCAGACGATCGAAGAGAATGGTGTCCCGTGAACCAGGACGAGAGGTAAGTTGCCGGCACTACCGAGGGTGCCATAACGAACCGCGTGGCCCTCAAAGGTGAAGGTCTCGGGAAGGCTCCAGGACGCGCTGGCTTCGGAGGACACGGGCGCTGTCTCACTATGGCAGAACTGGGTCACATCCTACCGCGACGAGGGAGGACGCTTGCGAGACATTATTACGCGTTCAATGCTCACGGAGCACGCCGTTGCCGCCAGTTCCGGGACGCGGCACACCGATGTCAGCTGCGTGCAGCCCGCATTTCAGTGCTAACTTGCAACATTTGCAGGCGCCAGAGGTGAACATTGGAAGCGCGCCCACCATGCGCGGTTTGAGACAGAGATCCGCTTACGGAAGCTCGAGCAGGCTGGTGACGTCCAGTCCGGCGGCAATGAATGCTTCGCAAACGATCTTGAAGAATTCTTGAGCGTCCCTGTCTTTCGGTTCGCAGGAGATCCGGACAACGGTCGTACCAGACTGGGATTCCGCTTGGCTCCACTGACCTGAAGGTTGCGGCTATCGCAGTCCTTCCGTAGGAGCAAGCCAACGGCTGCATCCCTGCGATCCTCGGCTTGGTTCCCCCAGCATGGCTTTTCCTCGAGAGAATGAACAGCGGGGACGTAGCTAAGGTTCGCCAAGGCGTGTGGATCGTCCGGTGACTTCTGCGCCCCATCGCGCCGGATGGCACCGACCCCGCAGTGGGAGAATACCAAAGCAGCCACGCGTGGTCGGTAGACATCTGATGCGTGATGCGTTAGCATTTGATGCATGCGTACCACACTCGACATTGACGATGACGTATTGCAGGCCGCCAAGGAGCGGGCGCAGCGCGAAAAAAAAACTATCGGGGAGATGATTTCCGAGCTGGCCCGGCGCGCTCTGACCAGCCCCCGGGAGCCGCTTTCGGTAAAGGAGCCGAAGGCAATCTATGGTCTGAGGCCATTCGCGCCGCGCGGGGGCATTGTCACGAATGGGTTGATCGATAAGCTTCGCGAAGATGATGCGTATTAGCGCCCTGCGGACGGCGCGACGTATGCGTGGGCCAGATGCTATCCGACCGGTCGGTTGCCCGACTTCGAAGGGCTTGGATTGATGCGTGCACTGTTGGACGTGAACGTGCTGATCGCATTGCTCGACTCCGATCACACGCTCCACGGCGCCGCTATAAATTGGTTCGCGAAGCACGCGCGGGAAGGCTGGGCCTCCTGTCCGATCACCCAGAACGGGTGTGTCCGTATCATGTCGAACCCGAGCTACCCGAACGCGTTGCCGGTGCAGGCTGTCATAAAACACCTTGCCGACGCTTGTGAGCAAGACGTCCACCAATTCTGGTCGGATGAAGTAAGTATGTTGGATCCGAACGTTGTTGACTCGACGCGAATCCATGGTCCGAGGCAACTTACCGACATCTACCTCCTCGCCCTTGCCGTTGAGCATGAAGGAAGATTCGTCACGTTCGACACCGGGGTTGCTCTCGCGGCGGTTCGGAAGGCGACGATGCGTCACCTGGTGGTGCTGTAGCCGGAACTGCAATGCGCGGTCTAAGCTGCCACCGGCCGCCTGTCTGGGACCGCGCGATAAGAAGCGCTCTGTGGGCGGTCCTGCGTTTCGGAGCGGGCTGACAAACGGCGATGTCATTGTAGAGATGAACGGATCGGCCTACACCAACCACAGGTTGGCCAAAGCCGTGCAGAAGGCGCGGACCCCCGACGGCCTGATCCACCTTCTGGTTCGGCGGGGCGAGCGCTATCGCAAGCCGACGATCGAGTGGCGCGCTCGACGGGCTTGGCAATATCGAGGTTGAGATTCCGACGGAGGCCCCGAGATGAGCACGACACACCGAACGCCGCGGTCGCTGTCCTGATGGCTTCCGATGGCGCCCTGAACTATCTACCGACGCCCGAGGCTTTCAGGCGCGACGTGTATCAAGTGAGGGTAGCGTTGTATGAAAGCGGCTCGCTCGAGGCGTCGATTGCTCTGGCCGCGGCCACTATCCAGGAGATGGGTGACGGTAGCTGAGCTGCAGCCAGTAGGGTCGAGACTCCGGATTGTCTACGGGTGTGTGCGCCAGCCTGGAGGAGCGTATGCGACGCGAGCGACCTCGGAGTAGGGGACGGGGCTCACTATGGCCCGAATTTCCGTCTGCACGTGGCGCTCCACAGTCGGCTTGGAGGATCCCCCGCCTTCTTCGCCCCAGACGAACATCACTTCGTGACCGAGCTTCGCGTGCTCGGTATCGAGCATCGCAAGCGTCAGGTGCTTGCCCTCGTTCGCGCTGTATCCGCACCATGTGGAAATGCCGACCGTCCGGCCGTCTAACGTGACCTTGTCATAGGGCAGCGTCGAATACACCGACGAGGGAAAGTCGAAATATTTCGCGCGGCTGCCCTTCTGATACTGGGTGCCAATGGCCTTCAGTACATCGTCGTTGTTCAGGGCGAGGGTGACCTTCGTGCGGCGTAGTGGCTCAGAGGCGCGCTTTTCGAGCGCGTCCCGGCCAATGAAGTCATGATCGAATTTCACGAACGAGCCGTAACCCAGGTCATACGGAGTGAGATAGTAGTCCTCGATGTTCTTCGAGTAGAAGCTTCCGCCCAGCGAAGCACCTCCCTCGTAACTCCTGGCCGGTAGCCACTGCCGGTACGCCTTCATCTTCTCGCCTGAATAGACGGCAGGCATGGGGGAGGGGATCCACCCGGACTCCAGCGTGTTCGATGAGTAAGCCCGGGCGCCGACGAGGCGCAGACCGAAGTCCTTGCCCGCCTCGATGATCGCCTCCTTCACCTCATCGCCGTGCTCCCAAGGCCCGAATAGCTCAAACCCCGGCTGTCCCGCCATACCGTGACGTAGCGCATTCACCCGATGGCCCGCAATGGTGATCTGAGTCATGTTGAAGAACTTGAGGTCGGGCGGCGCCTTGCCGAGCACCTTCTGCATCGTCTTCATCGCGTTCGGGCCTTGCACCTGAAAACGATACGCTCTGCGTACGACGGGGCCGCTGCGCGCCGCGGTGCGCTCGTCCCGCTCGCAGCTGACATCGAAGCCGCCGGTCTCCCCGTGAAACTGTACCCAATTGTGCACCGACGGACGGCCGATGAGATTGAGGCGGTCGCGGCTCAGATAAGTGAGCACGACGTCGCCTATGACATAACCGTCGTAGTTGCAGGGGACGAACTGTTTGGCCTTGTTGGGCT
This sequence comes from Gammaproteobacteria bacterium, assembly GCA_028293805.1. GTDB lineage: Bacteria > Pseudomonadota > Gammaproteobacteria > Steroidobacterales > Steroidobacteraceae > 13-2-20CM-66-19. The sequence goes on along the minus strand of JAQGOC010000165.1, from coordinate 39,688 downwards.
CGAAACCCTTGAAGCTGTTGATGCCCAGATGCGAGAGCAATTTCAGTGCATCGGGCCCTTCGACGTACATGTCCGTCATATGGTAGGACTGGTTGAAGAGCACGCAGGTCTGCTGCCACGCGCGCTGCTCGTCCCGCCAGTTGGTGTACTCCGGGGGAACGACGGGATAGACGTTGGGCCCGCTCTGCGAGTTGCGCAGCAGGTCAACAGGATTGCCAACGCTCTGCAGCAGATCTTCCAGGCTCTGAATGCCCATCACTTTCCTCTGGGTTCAAAATAGAAAAGGCGTCCGCCCTCGGTCGCCTTCGCCACGGCCAGGCGCATTGACGATTCCTGATGCTGAAATCTTGTTACTTGGGAGCCAAAAATGCCAAAAATGGATCTCACGTGACCACGTTGCGGACGGAGGCATGAGAAACTACCGTGCCAAATGCGCACAGATGACTGTGATGCGGCAGCGGAACCATGCAAAGCGCGTGACGACCGAAGTCGAAAGACCGGAATGCAAGAACTGAAGCGGATAACCCAGGAGCCCGGGAAATATGGCGGCGAGTCCTGAAGGTCCTCGAGTCGAGACGTCGAGCTCCTCGCCCGAGATCTGGATTGGTCTCGACACGGGCGGCACTTACACCGACGCGGTTGCGCTGGACGCAGCGCGGCGAGTCGTTGCCAGCGCAAAGGCCCTGACGACTCACTGGGATCTGTCGATCGGGCTCGGCGGTGCGATTCGTGCCGTACTTGAAGCGCTTCCTGAAGGCGCCCGGCGCGAGCACATCTCACTCGTCTCGGTGTCGACGACTCTCGCCACCAATGCCGTCGTCGAGAACAGGTTCAGCCCAATCTGCACAATCCTCATCGGTTTCGACGACCAAATGGTCGAGCGCTCAGGTCTCAAACGCGAGGGAGGCGGCGTGGTCGTGCGCGTGCGCGGAGGTCACGAGCCTACCGGCCAGGAGTCGGAGCCGCTCGACGAATCGGCGCTCGACGCGGCGGTTCGCCAGTTCGGTTCGGAGGTCGAGGCCTTTGCAGTGGCCGCACAGTTCTCGGTGCGCAATCCCATGCACGAGCAGCGGGCGCGCGAGCGGATCCGCTCGCTCTGCGCAAAACCGGTGACCTGCAGCTATGAGCTGAGCTCCCAGCTCGACGCACCGAAGCGAGCCCTGACCGCCGCGCTGAACGCTCGTCTTACCCCGCAGATCCGGCATCTGCTCGATGCTCTGAGCCGGGTACTCGAGCGGGAGGCGATTGCGGCTCCCTTGATGATCGTGAAGGGCGACGGAACACTGATGAAAGCCGACGTCGCCCTCGAGTACCCGGTCGAGACCGTGTTGTCGGGGCCGGCGGCGAGCGTGGTCGGAGCGGCCTTCCTCAGCGGTCTGGACGGCTTCGTGGTCGCAGACATGGGCGGGACGACAACCGATGTCGCGATTGTCATCGGCGGCCGGCCAGTCGTGCGCGCCGAAGGCGCAGTGATCGGGGGCTGGCGGACCATGGTCGAGGCTATCGATGTTCGTACCTGCGGCCTCGGCGGCGACAGCGAGGTGTCCTTCGACCGCGACCTGAAACTAACAGTTGGTCCGCGCAAGACGATGCCGTTGAGTCTTCTCGCCCATCAGTTTCCCGACGTTCTAAGGGACCTCCACAAACTCGCGGGCGCCGAGCGCCTGCCACACTTTGCTGCGCGGTACGCGCATCGCAATCCCGGACGCGATCCGGATGCCCACTTGGATTCGATCGAACAGCGGGTCTGGCAGGCACTCGCGGCGGTCCCGCGGCGCCTCGATGACGTCGCGCGCACCACCCAGGGTGTTGAGGCACTTCGACGATTGGTGGACCGCGGACTTGCGACGCTCGCGGGGTTCACTCCGAGTGATGCGATGCATGTTCTTGAACGGCAGCACGATTGGAGCCTCGAGGCGGCGCGGCTTGGCGCCTCAATCCTGGCGACCGAGGAGCGCAACGCAAGCACTCGCAGGGAAAGGGATACGCCGGAGGGCCTTTGCGAGCGCATCTATCAGCACGTGGTTCGGGAGGCGGGTCGTGTCGTACTCGAGAGCACGCTCGCGCAGGACCCGGGTGTTGAATCGAACAACGGACGCTGGGGCCCCCTCGGCATCCTGATCGAGGAGGTTACGGCAGGGCGTCAGTTTTCCCGACTTGTCGATGCTCAGATCCGTCTTGCGATCCCGCTGATCGCCATTGGCGCTCCGGCCGGCGCGTTTTATCCCGAAGTTGCGCGCCGGCTCGGCGCGCAACTAGTCGTACCCGCCCATGCCGCCGTCTGCAATGCAGTTGGCGCCGTCGCCGGCGTAGTGTCAGAGACTTGCGACGTCCTTGTGAACCAGCCAACGTTCAATGTATTTCGGGTACACGATCCTGCCGGCAGTCGGGATTTCTCCGATGCGCAGGAAGCTATGGAGTACGCGAAGCGCGTTTCGCGAGAGCTTGCGCTCGCGGCGGCGCTGCGTGCTGGTGCAAGCGATCCGCACCTCGAGACATCTGTCACGGAACGGCGTGCAAACGCCGGGTCTGCGGACGACTATCTCGCCGAGGCAACTGTGCGATCAAGGGCGACTGGCCGCCCCGTGACAGGTGTCGCGGGCCGCCGCTCTCTTTAAAACAGTGGATGTGTATATGATCTAGAAAGCCGCCTGCAGCGAAGCTCAGACGCATTGCTAGTTCATGTCCGGACCAAGGCAGGTCCCCGTACACAGCACGGAACTGGCGACGCACAATCCTATGGTCAGCCGCGGAACGACACAGCAGTCAAGCGCTCCCTATGACCGCGCCCCTGCGCCCCAGCATATCGCCTGAACGATGAGCGACTCGCACGCCGATGGTAATCGATCATCGCACTGCATCGAGTGCGATATTCGGCATCGTCATCTGGCAATATGAGCTGCCGCTGAAGGGGCACTATGGCTCGCAGAATAGGAGAACAACTCCATGAGTGATAGGGCAGAGCGAGCGTGGGGGAGACGGCATACGCTGCTGATCCTGTGCTTCCTGGCGCTTTTGATCGCGTACACGGATCGCGTCAATATGTCGGTCGCGGCGGTAGCGATGCGCGAGCAGCTCGGCTGGACGCAGACCACGAAGGGATTCGTGCTGTCCGCGTTCTTCGTGGGCTACATGCTGTTCATGATCGTGAGCGGCTGGCTGGCCCATCGGTACGGCGGCAAACGTGTGCTGGCGGCGGCCGTTGTTACCTGGTCGGTGTTTACCCTGCTCACTCCTTGGGCGGCCACTCGTTCCACCGCCGCACTGTTCGCCGTGAGAATTGGACTCGGGATTGGCGAGGCTGCAGTGCTGCCCGCCGCATACGAATTGCTCGGCCGTTGGGTGCCTCCGCACGAGCGGACACGGGCAGTAACGCGTTATATGAGCGGCATTCCCTGCGGCCAGGTGCTCGGTTTCATCGGCACAGGGTGGATCATCGCGCAATCGGGCTGGCCGATGGCCTTCTACGTGTTCGGTGGAATCGGCCTGGTCTGGGCCGCTGTCTGGCTCCCGAATGTGACAGATGATCCCGGATCGGACCCGCATATTTCGCGTCGCGAACTGCGGTTGTTGCGGGGACAGAGTGCTGCCCCCGAAGAGCAACGGGCGATGCCCTGGCGCAGGTATCTGACTGCGTTTCCGGTATGGGCGATTTTCGTCACCCATTTCTGTAACAACTGGGCCCTGTACCTGCTCATTTCCTGGTTGCCGAGCTATTTTCGCGACGCTCTCGGGCTCAGCATCTCCAATGCCAGCCTGTTTGCGGCAGCGCCCTGGCTCGCAACCTTTGTAACTGCGAATCTAGCGGCGATGGCTGCCGACAAGGCGATTGCCAGTGGTGTCTCGGTGACTCTGGTGCGCCGCGTGACCATCGGTGTCGGACTCGTGGGCATCGCAATCTTCCTCATGCTGGCTCGCGACGTCCACTCACCGACGATGGCCCTCACCCTCATGTGTGCGGCAACCGGGTGCTTGGGCATCGGGATGGCGGGGTTCCCTGCGAACTGGCTGGATATCGCACCTGGTCACTCCGCGGTGCTGGTCGGCATCAGCAACACGATAGCGACCATTCCTGGAATCGCAGGAGTCGCCATCACGGGCTGGCTCGTCGAGACCACTGGCACCTACTCGAGCGCATTCCTGCTCACCGCAGCCGTGAGCGTCGGCGGTGCCGTTTTCTACCTGCTGTTCGGCAGCGCCCGGCCGCTCGATGGCTTGGAAACAGCAGTTCGCGAGCAAGGACAAACAGCGGTCGAAACCACTGTGCAGCGGAACTAGCCGCGTAAGCGCGAAGCCAAGCGAGGGCCCAACTTCTGGGTGCTACGTAGCGCCTGCGTCGAAGGAGAGTCTGCCCATTTGCCAGCCGTCAGTAGATAATGCGAGTGCACGCTCTGGCGCGAGTGCAATTTTGCACTCCCAGGCGCCCGTTGATGCACTTGTATGCGCGCGCACCCGCTGCGTGTGCTCCGATATTCTCGGCAATGCTGCTGCGCGGGAGTGGGAGTTGGTTGTAAGAGTCGATGGCTCCGAGCCGTTGATCAGTATGCACTCCCCAGCTGCCCGGCCATGGAGGGTCACGCAACTGCGCTGCCGCGAGCGAGACGACTTGCGATCCCGGCGACGTGCTCGCCTTGGTAGCGGCACATCTCTAGCTCGAGAGCTGTAGGAGCGCGCAATTCCGCTCCGGTGCCGGTGACGCAACTGGCGCCGTAAGGCGTACCGCCGGTGACTTCTCTCATCGTGGTGAGGTCGCGGAACGTGTACGGCAGTCCCACAATGATCATCCCGTGATGAAGCAGTGTGCTATGGAACGACGTGATCGTCGTCTCTTGTCCGCCGTGCTGACTGGCTGTACTGCAGAACACGCTTCCTACCTTTCCGACGAGTGCGCCACGCGCCCAGGCCGGTCCGGTCTGGTCGAGAAAGTTTCTCATTTGCGCGGCCATATTCCCAAACCGCGTTGGCGTGCCGAATATGATTGCGTCGTATTGCTCTAGCTCCTCCGGAAGAGCCACGGGCGCGGGCTGCTCCAGCCGGAAGCCGGAAGCTCTGGCAACGTCGGCCGGCACCAACTCCGCAACGCGTTTGACGACGACTCGTGTGTTCGCGACTCGCATCGCGCCCTCGGCCTGCGCGGCAGCCATGGCCTCAATGTGTCCATAGCTGCTGTAGTACAAAACGAGGACATTGATCATGAGCAGTGCTCCAGACTAGCTGTGTGCCGTCGCGTAGCGTTCGAGAAAAGTCCGCAGTACGGTGTTATAGGCTTGCGGATTGTCGAGATTGGGCAGATGTCCGGCGTCAGGGATAAAGCCGTGCTCGCAGCGAGGCAGTGCCTGGGCGAGCATGCGACCGGCCTGCTTGCGGCTCTCGAGGTCGTGTTGACCGTTGATCACCAGAGCTCGTACGCGAAGTTCCTCAAGGGGCTCAGGAGCCACGCCCCCGCCGGTGTCAGTAGTGGGTCCCTGAAGATCGACGCCGGGGTAGCGGCACAACATCGTGTGCAGAAGTTGCCGCGCGCGCTCGTTATGCGTCCTCAGGCTGGCCAGGGGATGCTCGGCCCAACGATGACGAAAGGCCTCGATTCCCCGCGCTGTAACGAGCGCACGATAATCTGCCAGGGGTATGTCATCGAGAGTAAGAATGCCCCCTGGCCGCAGATCCGGCGGTCCGTCCAGTACGAGACAAGACGTCAGGGCCGGCTCGGCAGCGGCGAGATCCCGGACCACTCGCGCGCCTTGCGACATGCCAATGCAAGCCACTCGCTCGAGTCCGAGGTGGCGGCATAGGGCTCCAGCATCGGCAACGTCGCGGGCAATTCCCGGTTGACCAGAGGACAATCCGAACCCGCGCCGATCGAAGCGAACGACCCGGAATGTCGGGCTCAGGTCGCACACCTGCAGATCCCACATGTCCAGATCGAGGGTCCAGCCATGGACGAGCAGCACCGCCGGACCGTTACCTACATCCCGATAGCGCAGGCGGACGCCATCCCTTTCGAAATAAAGGTCCGCATTCTGCCGCGGCGGGCCGCCACCCCGATGCTTGGTACCCGCAGTCATCGGCAATTCATTTGCTTTCGGATAGCGAAAAATATTTCGCTAACAGCCTAAAGCCCGCGGCGGGGAGCGTCAAGCCGGCGCGGTTGCCGGCTCGGTTTCCGGGCTCATACCTGGGCGCTGAGAGACAGGCCGGGCACGCCGGCGAGATCGGTGGAGATCTGCCGGCTTACCTGTTGCAACATGGCGAGCCGCTCGCGAATGAGCTTTGCCTTGGGCATTTTCTTCGAGTGACTCGAGCTGTTCACGGCGGCCACCACTCTGCCGGACTGATCGAAGACGGGGACCGCAAGGGCAACGACCCCGTACGCCAGCTCATCTTCCACCGCTGAGTACCCGGCGCGGCGGCACTCATCGATGAGCGTCCGTAATTTGATGGGACTCGTGACGGTTCGATCGGTGAGTGCCTCCAGTTTCGCAGTCTCGAAGTAGCGCTGGAGGCGCTCAGGAGTCAGTCCCGCAAGCAGCGAGCGCCCGGTGGACGTCGCGTGCGCCGGAAACCGGCTGCCGACATGCGCTTCCAGGCGCAGCAGCGTCCGGATCGATGCGCGCGCGACGTACACGATGTCGGTTCCGTCCAACACGCACAGCGCGGCGGAATCCCCTGTGTTGCGTGCCAGTTCCTCGAGATGCGTCCTGGTCAACTGCTCGATGTTCATCGACTCGAGATAAGCCGCACCGAGCTCGAGCACTTTGGGGCGAAGCACGAAGTGGCGCCCACTACGCGTCACGTAGCCCAGCTCCTCGAGGGTGAGCAGGCAGCGCCGTGCTGTGGCAGCAGGCATTGCCGCGCTGCGAGCGACCTCGCTGAGGCTCAAGGCGGCGTGCTCGCCCGTGAATGCCCGAATGACGGCAAGCCCCTTTGCGAGACCTCCCATCGCCTCCCGACGCGCCGGGCTGTTGTTCTGTCGTGCCATGCCGCGAGTCTATTTCGGTATGCGAAAACGCGGAAGCGATTTTTCCGTGCTTGACGCACGCGAGGTCCAGGCCTCAGGATATTCGCTATTCGAATATAGATTCGATATGCGAATAAATGCGGCGACAGGAGACTCGACGAGTGAAGATCGGCCCGCAAACACAACGCAGTTCCGCGATCTCGACTGCGAACGAAGCGACCATCCTCGTGCGCGGCCGCGATCTCGTGACCGAGTTGCTGGGCAACATTGGCTTCACGGATTACTTCTGGCTGCTTGTCACCGGCGCCCTACCTTCGATTGCGCAGCGGCGCGTGCTGGACGCGACGCTCGTTGCGATAGCGGAGCACGGGCTGGTCCCCAGTGTGCAGGCAAGCCGGATGACGCTCGCAGCCGCCCCGGAGGCGCTGCAGGGAGCTGTGGCGGCCGGGATTCTCGGCTGCGGTTCGGTGGTATTGGGGTCAGCGGAGGCCGCGGGCCTCTTTTTCACGGCTGTCCTCGAGCGCACCAAAGAGGGCACCACGATGGAAGCCGCAGTAACGGCAGTCGTGCAGCAATACCGTGCTGGAGGGCGCGCAATTCCCGGTTACGGGCATCCTCTGCACAAGGATTGCGACCCCCGCGCGCAGCGTTTGTTGGAGATTGCTACTCAAACCGCGTGCGCGGGGCCGTTCGTTGCCATCGCGCAACGCGCGGAGAAATTGCTCCCGCAGCTCATCGGCAAGCCGCTGGTGCTGAACGTCTCTGGGGCGATCCCGGCCGTACTGCTGGATGCCGGCTTTCCCTTGGCCGCGCTGAAAGGCGTGCCGATTCTCGCGCGTACCGCGGGGCTGATCGCACATCTGGTGGAGGAGCAGCTGCGACCCATCGGTTTCGTCATGTCGCACGCAGCCGCGGAGGCGATCGAGTACGACGGCGAGGCCCCCGAGGGATTTTTGCCGAGCGCCTGACTGGCGCCCGGGAGATACACAGATGTCAGGAGTGTTGCACGGCATACGCATCGTCGAGCAGGGCACGTTCATCACGGGCCCCTGTGCGGGAATGATGCTGGCCGATCTGGGCGCAGATGTCGTAAAGGTCGAAAGTCCCGCGGGCGATCCTTACCGCAGCTATCAGGGCGACCAGTATTCGCCGCACTTCCAAGCCTACAATCGCAACAAGCGCAGCATTGCACTCGATCTCAAGAGTCCAGCGGACCGCACGGTATTCGACGGCCTGATCCGCGAAGCCGATGTCTTCATACAGAACTTCAGGCCTGGCACTGCCACGCGGCTCGGCGCGGGTGTCGAGCGGCTACACGAGCTCAATCCGCGTCTCGTCTACTGCTCGATCAGCGGATTCGGCTCCAGTGGGCCCTATGCGGATCGGCCCAGCTACGATTCGGTTGCGCAGGCCCTCAGTGGTTTTCTGAGCGTCGTCGTCGATGCGCGCCGCCCGCAGTTTCTCGGCCCGGCACTCGCGGATGCCGTTACCGGCATATACGCCGCCTACGGAACGCTCGGCGCCCTCGTACAAAGAGCGCGCACCGGAAAAGGCTGCCTCGTGGAAGTCTCGATGTTGGAGGCCATGGCACACTTTACGGTCGAGCCTTTCGCAGCTTTTTTCGCATTGGGTCAGACACCGACCTCGAGCGATCGTCCGCGCCTGGCCCAGGCCTACATTCTGCGGACGAGCGACGCTCGCCTGATTGCCATACACCTGTCGTCGCTCGAGAAGTTCTGGGAGGGTCTCGTCAGGGCGCTCGAGGCGCCCGCGCTCGCCGCCGACCCGCGCTTCAATTCACGCGAAGCGCGAATCTCGAACTACGAGTCACTGGGAGCGGAGCTGGACCGGCAATTCGCACAGCGAAGCCTGTCGCATTGGGTGGCCAGTCTGGGCCGCAACGATGTGCCGTACGCGCCCATCAATTCCATCGATGAAGTTGTGGATGATGCGCAAGTCGGCCATCTCGGCCTGATCGTACCGGTCGAGTGCGGCCAGACGGGCGCGCGAGCCGTACGGCCAGCCGTGCAATTTGCGGGCAAGCGCTCCGCGTCTGTTCGTGCGGCGCCTGTGCTCGACGAGCATGGAGCTGCGATTCGCGCGGCTCTTGATGGTGGCGAACGATGGCCGGAGCGCAGGAGTGAGGATTCGGGGACGACGGTCTGAGACGCTGGGTTCGAGGGGGCGCGATGTTGTTTCCAACGATGCTAGTGGGAAGTTATCCGCAGCCGGAGTGGCTGATCGATCGTCAGCGCCTGGCGGGGCGCTTCCCACCGCGGACTCGTGCGCGTGAGCTGTGGAGAGTGCCGGAGCCTTATCTGGCGGAAGCCCAAGATGACGCAACGATCGTGGCGATCAAGGCGCAGGAGGATGCCGGCCTCGACATCATCACTGATGGCGAAACTCGCCGTGAGAGCTATTCCAATCGCTTCGCGACGGCATTGGAAGGTGTGGATCTCGATAACCCAGGCACGGCGTTGGACCGCAGCGGACATCCGAATCCGGTACCGCGCGTCGTCGGGGCCATACGGCGGAACCAGCCTGTAGGCGTTGCGGATCTGGAGTTTCTCCGCCGTCACACCAAGCGCCGCGTCAAGGTAACGGTCCCAGGGCCATTCACCATGGCGCAGCAAGCCCAAATAGACCATTACGGAGGCAGCCGTCAGCTCGCTGCAATGGACTATGCGGCCGCTGTGAACGCGGAGATTCGGGACCTGTTCGCGGCAGGGGCCGACATCGTGCAGATCGACGAGCCTTATATGCAGGCGCGTCCGGAAGAGGCGCGCGCCTTCGGGCTCGAGGTCCTCAACCGAGCTCTGGACGGAGTGAACGGTACGACTGCGGTGCATATCTGCTTCGGTTACGCGGCAATCATTCATACGCGCCCCAGCGGCTACTCATTCCTGCCGGAGCTCGCCGCCTGCGCCTGCCAGCAGATCTCGGTCGAAACCGCGCAATCGAATCTGGACTGCGCTGTGCTGAGTCTGCTGCGTGGCAAGAAAATCATCCTTGGTGTCGTGGATCTCGCGAATCCGCAAATCGAGACGCCAGATCAGGTGGCCGCGCGGATTCGCCGCGCGTTGCCCTATGTAGGTGCCGGCGATCTCATCGTAGCGCCGGATTGCGGGATGAAATACCTGCCGCGCGAGACCGCCTTCGCGAAGCTGAACGCGATGGTTGCCGGGGCGCAGATGGTCCGCACACAGATTGCCGCGGCCACGAAATCATGAACCTCCACCACTGAAAATACACACATCGGAGATCCGCGTGCACACATCAAAGGGGAGATGGGTTGCAATGTCGGCGGCAGCGCTCGTTGCAGAGTGGGTCGCGTTCCCAACCTGGGCGCAGACGCAAAATCTCGACGAGGTGGTCGTCACCGCGCGCAAGCGCGACGAGTCGTATCGCGATGTTCCGGTGACGGTCAGCGTGTTTACCGCGCAAACGATCGAGTCCGCGGGCATTCAGAGACCCGCGGACTTCATCGCGCTCGTACCGAACATGACGCTCGTGGAGACACAGAACGCCGGGAACGCCTTCGTCGTCGTGCGCGGCATTTCGCAGGCGCGCAACAGCGAGCCGTCGGTAGCCGTTCTCGTCGATGGCGTGCTGGAGACGAACCCGGCCGAATTCAACCAGGAGCTGTTCGATATCGCGCAGATCGAAGTGCTCAAGGGGCCGCAGGGCGCCCTGTACGGGCGCAACGCCATCGGCGGTGCGATCATCATCCGCACCAAGGAGCCCGCCGACGAATTCGAGGGAAACGTGCGCCTCGGGGTGGGCAACGGCGCTGCGAAGAGAGCCCAGGTTGCGGTCAGCGGACCCATCGATACCGCAAAGAGCCTGAAGTATCGCGCCTCGCTGAATTTCTACGACACGCACGGCTATCTGCAGAATACGTACTTGAATCAGAAAGCGGACCCGGCGCGCGACTATTCGGGCCGGTTGCGACTTTTGTGGAAGCCGAACGATGCGTTGACGGCGGATCTGCGCCTGGCTGCCGACCGGCTGGAGACACGTGGCTTCTACTTCGTGATCCCGCGGGACGATGAGAACAACCCCTTCAGCTCGTTCAGCACGCCGCCGAACGCGAACAACGTCAGCACTCCGATCACCGTGAACAACCCCGGGGAAGACAACCGCGACGTGTTCAATACCTCGCTCAAGCTGGACCTGGATACCGGCTACGGTACCGTCACCTCCATCTCGGCCTACGATAAGACCAAGGAGATCATCACCGGTGACGCATACGATTTCCGCCCCCGGGCGGTCTCGGTCTTTCAGGCGCTCCTCGGCACCGACCTGAACCAGAGCCAGTTCCTGGATGTGAAGTCCGCGAGCGAGGAACTGCGCTTTACTTCGGAACGAGGCGAGCGGCTCAACTGGCTCGCGGGCGCGTACTTCGTGCATACGGAACGCTTCATCTCGACCGGCAACATGGTCGACACCGGGGCGGGCGTGTTTCCGGTGTATCACACCCCGCGACTCACGGGCACCAATCCCAATGCGACGTTTCTGTCAGACTCCCAGAACAACAATGCCTGGGCGGTGTTTGGCGATGCCACCTTTGAGCTCACCCCGCAGATCGAGTTCGATGCGGCGATCCGGTACGATGAGGATGCGCGCAAGAATACGACCGACACTCCCAGCGCCTTCCTGCCGGACCCGGCCGCGTTTACGGGCGAGCTCCGCAAGCACACCTGGAGCCAGACACAGCCGAAAGCTACCCTGCGCTACAAGCCTTTCGATAACGTCACCGTATACGGCGGCTGGAGCCGGGGCTTTCGCAGCGGCGGCTTCAATCAAACGGGTGTCGGTACAGTCGCAGCCGCGAGCGGCATTGCCGGCGTCAACGATCTCTTCAACGCCGAGGTGGCGGACACCTACGAAGTGGGCGCCAAGGGCCAATTCCTCGAGCGGCGCCTGAATGCGGGCCTGAGCGTGTATCACACCAAGTCGCGCAACGGGTACTTCTTCGTATTTCTGGCCGCCAACTCGACGCAGAACCTGGGCAACCTGAACGCAACGTACAAGGGCGTGGAGTTCGAGCTCACCGCGAAGCCGACCGAGCATCTCGATTTATATGCCAACTTCGGCTATACCGACAGCAAGATCACGGCGATGGCGGATCCGACGGTCATAGGAAATCAGGCGCCGCTGGTGTCGAGGACCACGTTCAATGCAGGTGTCCAATATCATCAGCCGGTACACGCCGGACTCGATGCGCTGGTCCGCGTCGATTTCCAGCAGATCGGCCGGACATGGTGGGAGCCTTACAACACGACTTCGCGCGACCCGGTATCTCTGGTCGATGCCCGGCTGGGCCTGGAGACCGACCGGTGGTCACTTACCGCCTGGTCGAAGAATCTGACCAACAAGAAATACAACGCCGAGTTCTCCCCCGGCGGATTCCTTTTCAAGGCCTTGCCGCGTCGCTACGGCCTCGATCTCAACTATCGCTTCTGACCGCGAGGTGCATGTCATGGCTTCCAACGCAAAGCTGCCTTCCCGGCTCCACCACACGGCGTACGTCGCACGGGATCTCGAGGCCACGCGCCGGTTCTACGAGGACCTCATCGGACTTCCCCTGATGGCCACGTGGTGCGAGATCGATGAGCTGTTCGGTGCCGAGCGGGTCTACTGCCATGTGTTCTTCGAATTGGGCGACGGCGGTGCGCTGGCCTTCTTCAAATTCGCGAGGCCGGAGGACGAGGCGCTGTTCGGGCCGCTGATGCCCGCCTCCCCGTTTCATCACATTGCGCTGAAAGTCGACGCGGAGTCGCAGCAGGGCATAGAAAGCCGTCTGCGGGCGGCAGGGTATATGGAGCCGCAGATGTACGTGCTCGAGCATGGCTACTGCCGTTCGGTCTACATCACGGATCCGAACGGTATGATTCTCGAGTTCACTCTCGATCATCCGGAAGTCGAGAACATCGGGCGCATGAAGCGGGAAACCGCCCACGCCGAGCTCAAGCGTTGGTTAGCCGGAGATCATACCTCGAACAACACCTTTCGTTGAGTGATTGCGAGCCGCTCGCGCGGCTTCGGTCATCAGGCGTCCGGTGCGGTGCTGCTGCCGACCGGCCTGGCAAATGAGCGCTGGCGACGTGAAGGCTGATCCCGAGGCGCGACCGCCATGGCCCAGCACTATAGCTTCGGCTGCACGGGCGGAACAACGATGCCGGTGTGACAGTGGGCCTGAGCCGGCCGCCGCACGGGTACTGAGCTGAATTCACGACTTCAGCGTGGCCTTTGTGGGTGCTGAGCCCCACGAGCTCCGGATTCTTGCCACCGCGTATTGAGCGGAACCAGGCACGCGCGCTCGGCGTTAGTGTCACCTTCGAGCCATGCGCCCGGACGGCATGGCACACCCATTCCCTGGCCGGATTCAGTCCGGAGCGCAATTGGCGGGCGTCTGACCGACCGCCATCGTAAGCAGGACGCAAGATCATGAACAGTAACATCGCAGGAAAGGTGGTCGTCATCACGGGCGCGAGCAGCGGGCTTGGCGAGGCCACCGCCAGGCTTCTGTGCGCCCAGGGCGCGAGCGTCGTGCTCGGCGCACGGCGCGCCGATCGCATTCAGTCGCTAGCCCACGAGCTGAGCCGCAATGGTGGCAAGGCGCTCGCCGTTACTACTGACGTCACGCACTGCGAGCAGGTCAAAAAGTTGGTCGATGCAGCCGTCCAGTCATACGGGCGCATCGATGTCATGATCAACAACGCCGGGCTGATGCCGCACTCGCCACTCGAGCGCCTCAAGATCGATGACTGGAACCGGACCATCGACGTGAACATCAAAGGGGTGCTATACGGCATTGCCGCGGCGCTGCCGTACATGAAGCAGCAGAAGGCCGGGCACATCATCAACGTCTCCTCGGTAGCCGGCCACAAGGTCCGTCCCGGCAGCGCCGTTTATTCGGCGACGAAGCATGCCGTGCTGGCCCTGTCGGAGGGTCTGCGCCAGGAAGTGAAGCCGTACAACATCCGCACCACGGTGATCTCACCCGGCGCCGTGGAGTCGGAGCTGCCTAACAGCATCACTGAGCCGGACATCGCCGACGACATTCACAAGTTCTATGAAGAGCTCGCGATTCCTGCTGATTCGTTCGCGCGGGCAGTCATCTTCGCCATGAGCCAACCCGAAGATGTGGATGTCAACGAGATCCTGTTCCGTCCCACGCGCCAGGAGCTGTGAGACGCAATTGCCAAGTCCCATGAGCACGTCGCTACGGCCTACTCGTTCCCGGCGTATGCTAGAGGTACTCGCGCCAACCCCGCGGCCTGATGCAGCAGGGCGCGATGAAAATGAATGGAGAATGCACCATGCAGAAGCGCAAACTCGGAAAATGCGGCCTGGAGGTATCGGCTATAGGTCTTGGCCTGATGGGGATGAGCCAGTCTTACGGTACGCCAGAGGAGCGCGATGAGCGCGAGTCGATCGCGACCATTCACCGGGCCATCGAGCTCGGCGTGACGTTCTTGGACACAGCGGAGGTGTACGGACCGTACACGAACGAGGAATTGTTGGGCCGCGCGTTGCAGGGCAAGCGCGATCGCGTGACGATCGCGACGAAGTTCGGGTTCAAAATCGGGAACGGCGACATCGCTGGCCTGGACAGCCGGCCGCAACATATTCGCGAGGCGGTCGAGGGCTCACTGCGTCGGCTCGCCACGGATCACGTTGACCTCTTGTACCAACACCGCGTCGATCCCGCGGTGCCGATCGAGGATGTCGTCGGGACGATGGCGGAGCTCGTGCGCGAAGGCAAGGTTCGCTTCCTCGGACTTTCCGAGGCCGGTGAGCAGACCATCCGTCGCGCGCACGCCGTGCATCCCATCTCGGCGCTCCAGAGCGAGTACTCGCTCTGGGAGCGCAACCTCGAGCCGCGCATCATTCCGCTGCTGCGCGAGCTGGGCATCGGCCTCGTCGCGTTCTCGCCCTTGGGCCGCGGGTTCCTCACAGGCGCGGTGAAACGCGCCGAAGAGTATCCGGCAAGCGATTTCCGCCGCAGCGATCCACGCTATCAGGGCGAGAACTTCGATGCGAACATGCGAGCAGCGACGGCAGTCCAACAGCTGGCCGCGCATAAGGGCGTCACCGCCGGGCAGATCGCGCTTGCGTGGCTGCTACACAAGGGCCCGGACATCGTACCGATCCCAGGTACGAAGAACCGGCGCCACCTCGAGGAGAATGTTGGTGCGGCGAACGTGTCGCTCAGCGCGGCGGAAATGGCCGAGCTCGACGCCGCCCTCGCGCCGGAGAAGGTCGCCGGTCCGCGTTACAGCGCGCAGAACATGGCTACAGTCGACCGTTAAATAACAATCGCGACCGCGACACTAATAGGTACGCAGCTGCGGACGTACATGGCTACGCAGCCCCGGAAGGTGCGGCTTTCGTGCCCCTCGGCACGACCTCATAACCGGGCGCCTCGGGCTCCTCATCGATCATTTGCGGCGGGAATCCCTCGCCCAGAACCTGGATCCCGCAGGCCTCCTCGAGCCGCTTGATGATGTTCGGCGACAGCTCGCGCCCCCCGTATCTGCGCTGACCATCCTTGAAAACGTCGAGGACCAGGGGGGAGATCTCGACCGGGACCCGCAGCTGCGTGGCAAGGGCCTGGAACAGCCCCACGTCCTTGACCACGAGCTCCATCGTGAAACTGATGTCCCGGCTGCCGTTCAGAATGACCTGCGACTCCGTCTCGTGGACGAACGAATTGCCGGAGGAAATGCGTATCGCTTCGTAGGTCGTGTTCATGTCCATGCCCGCGACCTTGGACACGGACAGCGCTTCGGCGAGCGCTGCCAGGTGCACAGTACAAAGATAGTTGGTGATCACTTTCAGGATCGAAGCCGACCCCAGCGGTCCGGTATGCAGAATGCGCCGGCCGAGGATCGAGAGGATGGGCAGCACTCGCTCGAAGGCCGCGCGGCTGCCCCCAGCGAAAATAGAGATATTGCCTGTCTCGGCCCGGTGGCAGCCCCCTGAGACCGGACAATCCATCGCAGTCGCCCCACGCGCCTCGGCGAGGGCGCCCAGGCGCTTGATTTCGGTAGAGTCAGTGGTACTCATTTCCAGCCAGATCTTGCCGGGGCTCAGGCCAGCCAGGATGCCGTCGGACCGCTCCATAACGTCCGCTGACGCCGCCGGGGAGGGCAGACAGGTGATCAAGACATCTGTTTTTTCGGCCATCTCACGGGCGGAAGAGGCTTTCGAAGCGCCTTTTCGCACGAAGGCGTCCTCGAGATCGGCGTTCAGGTCGCGCACGGTCAGAGGGATCCCGTGGCGCAGCAGGCTTCCGGCGAGCTTCGCTCCCACGTTGCCAAGGCCGATGAAGCCGATTTTGGTATCGTGCATAAAGGGGGGCTCCAAAATGACTGGGGGGACGCTTGCTTGACAGCGAATCGACGCCGGCGGGCGTGACGATGAAGTCACAGCCGGTCGAGAGCATACCAGCGCCCGAAGCCGCCTCGGCGGCTCTACAGACCGCGTGTCCGCCGAGGGGCCGCCGCCTGCGAAGGGACCCAACCCCCCGTGCCAGAGCATGAAAGGGCTCGTCTGGCTGCTCATCGTGCTTTGTCTGGCGTTCGGCGGCTGCGCGCGCGTGGATAGCTCCAAGCGATTGCGGATCATCACCTGGGCCGACTATGTCCCGGCAGACATCGCGGCTCAGTTCGAAAAGGAGACGGGCATCCGCGTTGAGCTCACACTCTCCAACAACGAAGAGATGATCTCCAAGCTGCATGCAACCGGAGGGGCCGGCTACGATCTTGCGCAGCCCTCCCAGGACCGGATCACCGGCGTGCAGCGCGAGTTTGGATTGTACAAGCCCATCGATGTGCGGCAGGTGAATCTCGCGCAATTCAGGCCGGAAATTCTCGAGATCACGCGCCGGATCGCGACGTTGGACGGCAAGCTCTATGCGCTGCCGTACCTGTGGGGATCCGAGGGTCTGGTCGTCAACGTCAGGAGAGCGCAGGCCAGCGACTACATGGACCTGTGCCGCGCCGATCTCAAGGCAAGAACCTCAATGCGGCTGCGCCGTCCGACGCTGATGGCCTTCGCGTTCGCGTTGGGCAAGGACCCGTTTGCGTTGTACGAAAACCCCAGCGCATACGCCGCGCTGATGGAAGAGGTCGGCAAGACGCTCTCTGCCTGCAAGTCGAATGTGCGCTTCTTTTTCGACAACAAGGATCAGTTGTTGAACGGAATGCGCTCCGGCGAGATCCTCGCGGCGATGATGTGGGACACGGGGGGCTGGACGCTGAACCGTGAAAATCCGGATATTCGCTACGTCGTGCCGAAGGCGGGCGCGCTCGGCTGGCTCGACACGTTCGCGCTGCCCTACAAAGGTCGCAACGATGCGGGGGCATACCAATGGATCAACTTCACGATGCGGCCGGATATCGCCGCGCGCATCACCCGGAATGTGGGCAACTGGACCGCGGCTCGCGGCACCGAGGACCTGGTCGACCAGACGATGCGCGCGCAATTCAACGCAAGCTTCCCGGAAGGGATCTTCAAGGGCATCCAGTGGTACCCGGCCGTCCCTCCCGGCCTCGAAGTCATGGAAGGCAAGATACTCGATCGTGTCAAGGCGGCGAACTGAGCGCACCCAATGAGCGTGATGGACAGTGAGCGCCAAGTGACGGCGGCTGGGGCCGCTGCGGACCTGCGGGTCCGCAGGCTCACGAAGAATTTCGCCGGTCATGTGGCCGTGAACGATCTGTCGTTCGCGGTCGAGCGCGGCAGCTTCTTCTCCATCCTTGGCCCCTCCGGCTGCGGCAAGACGACCCTGCTGCGGATGATTGCCGGGTTCATCGAGCCGGATGGCGGTGACATCCTGATCGGCGCCCGCAGCATGCGCGAGGTTGCGCCGAACCGGCGCCCCGTCAACATGATTTTCCAGCAGCTTGCGCTGTTTCCAATGATGTCGGTGGGTGAGAACGTCGAGTTCGGGCTCGCAAGACGGAATGTGCCCAAGGCGGAACGTGTGCGCCGGTCGCACGAGATGCTCGAGCGCGTCGGCCTGGCGGGTGCTGCATCGAAACGTGTTGATGAGCTTTCCGGAGGCCAGCGGCAACGGGTCGCAATCGCGCGCAGCCTGGTTCTCGAGCCGACGCTGCTGCTGCTGGATGAGCCCTTGGGCGCGCTCGATTTGAAGCTGCGGGAGCACATGAAGATCGAGCTGAAACAGCTCCAGGCGGCTTTCGGTACCACCTTCGTTTATATCACCCACGATCAATCGGAAGCGCTGGTGCTATCCAGTCACGTAGGCGTGATGAACCGAGGGCGATTCGAGCAGGTGGGCACTCCTCAGGAGCTCTATTACTCGCCTGCAACCGCCTTCGTAGCCAGCTTCGTTGGCGCCAACAATCGTGTCGCCGGGCGCCTGACCCAGCGCAGCGGCGCTGTCGCTACGATCGAGACTAGCGAAGGCTGGCGCGTGCATGCCCGAACGAGCGGTGCGATTGCCACCGGCAGTTCCGTCGAAGCCTTCATACGGCCTGAGGCTGCGCACCTCGAGCGGGACGCCAGCTCGCTGCCCGAAGAGCACGCCAAGCACGTGGGCGTCGTGGAAAGCCTGCTTTTCGATGGGGCCAACTCTGCAGTGCTTCTCAGGGAGCAAAGCAGCCGCCTGCCGTTTCGAGTGGCCCTTCCGCAGACGGGCCGCCTCGCGGACCTGAAAGTCGGTGAGCGCGTTCATTTCAGCTTCGATCCGTCCCGCGCAATCTGCTTTGCGGCGGCAGATGGCTAACACCCTCGCCCTACCTCTTCCCCGCGCCTGGACGCCCCGTCTCATATTGACGCTGCTTCTGGCGCCCGCACTATTGTGGCTCGTGGCACTGATAGTGCTTCCGCACATGCAGCTCGCACTCTTATCTTTCCGCGAGCGCGTCGCCCCGCACGAATACGAACCGAGTCTCGGTCAATACCAGACGTTCTTTGCCGAACCGCTCTATTGGCAGGTCTTCGTCCGCACCGCGGTGCTGTCCGTTACCGCAACGGCACTGACGCTCCTCGTAGCCTTCCCGATCGCCTGGGTCATCACCAAGGTCGCTCGCGGACGTGCGAGCTCGTTGCTCTTTGCCATCTGCCTGATTCCGTTCTGGGTCAGCGAGACCGTGCGCGCTCTGGGATGGCTGATCCTGCTGCGCGAGTCAGGCGTCCTGCCGGCGCTGCTCGTGAAGCTTGGTCTCACCGCAATGCCTCCAGAGCTTCTGTATCACGACGCGACCATACTCACCGGCCTCGTGTACACGTCCCTTCTGTTCATGGTCGTTCCGCTCGTCAGCAGCCTGGAGAGCCTCGACAACTCCCTGGTCGAAGCCGCGTATGACTTGGGCGCGAGCGGTCTTGCGATCTTGAGGCACATCGTCATTCCGCATGCGGCGCCGGGAATCACCGCGGGGTGCATCGTCGTGTTCATGCTGTGCCTGGGCAACTATCTGACCCCCAATCTGCTCGGCGGCAAGAACTCACAGTGGTTCACCGAGCTGATCTACACGCAGTTCATCGTGCGTTTCAATTGGGAACAGGGCGCGGCGTTCGGTTTCCTTTTGCTCGGACTGTCCACCGCAATCGTCGCGCTGGGACTGCGCATGAGCGGCCAGCGGTTCGTCGACGTTATGCGACGCTCCTGAAGAGCAAGACGCTGAACAGATCAAACATGACGGGCTCTACATGATAGCCTCTCTGCCCCGGCCAGCCTGGCTGCGTGCTGCAACGGCGCTCTACGTTGCCGCGTTTCTCGTTTTCCTGTTCGCCCCTCTGCTGATCGTGGCCGTGTTCGCGTTCAACAATGCGAGTTACCCCGCACCGCCGTGGCGCGGATTCACGCTTGACTGGTTCCTGGGCAGCCCCACAAGCGGCCGCGCTGGGCTGTTTCATGACACGCAGCTTCTTGGCAGCCTTTGGACGAGCCTGATCGTCGCGATCTGGGTGACGCTCCTATCCGTGACGGTGGGCACGGCCAACTCCTTCCTCATGGAGCGCTATCGATTCCGCGGCAAGCAGCTTCTGTCGATTCTCATGCTGATACCGCTGGTGATTCCCGGCGTGATCCTCGGTATTTCGATCCTTTCTCTGTCGAGCCGCGTGGCCGAGCTGCTCGACGATCTTCTCGGGCTCGATCTGGATTTTCTGCGGCCGGGGCTGCCGCTGGTCGTCGTAGGGCAATTCTCCTATATCGCAACCATCGCCACGCTGATGATCAGCGCTCGCCTCAAGCGCTTCGACCTGACACTCGAGGAAGCAGCATTGAATCTGGGCGCCTCGCACGCAGCGGTGCTGAGGACGATCACACTCCCCTATCTGCGACCTGCCTTGATTGGCTCGGCCGCAATTTCCTTCCTGATGTCCTTCGAGAACTTCAATACGACCCTGATGCTGGTGGGGTCCGATGCACCGCTCACGGTCATGATGTACGGGCGTATGCGCGAAGGAGCCAGCCCGGTGCTGAATGCGGTCAGCCTGTTCCTGATGTTGGCCTCCGCGCTTCTGGCGCTCTCTTTGATGCGCGGTGGGCCGCGTACCTCCGCGGGCCGCCCTGGCCCTGCTTCTACTTAGGACCCGCCATGAAACTAACCGAAATCGCCACCTTCGTCGTCGGAAATCCGCCGCCACACAATGGGGGCCGATACTTTGTGTTCGTCAAGCTGACTACTGACGGCAATGTCACGGGTGTGGGCGAGTCCTACTGCGTCCCGTTCCATCCGCACCTCGTGGCCAAGATGCTCGAACACGTGTTCGAGCGTTACTTTCAGGGCGAGGATCCTCACGACATCGAGAAGGCGTGGCGGCGTGTTTACTCGGCCGGCTTCACTCAACATCCGGATTTGACATTGATGGGAGCCTTGAGCGCGCTCGAGATGGCTTGTTGGGACATTATCGGCAAGGAGGCGGGGCAACCGGTCTATAAGCTGTTGGGCGGACGCGTGCACGAGCGCCTGCGCTCGTACACGTACATCTACGCGCGGCCCGGCGATGCGACGGACGTTTACTATGATCCGGATCTTGCCGCGGAACGTGCGGTCGGGTACCTGAATCAGGGCTTCACGGCGCTCAAATTCGATCCAGCAGGACCCTATACGGCGTTCGACGGCCGGCAGCTGGGTTTAGCCGACCTCGACCGCTGCGAGCGTTTTGCGAAGCAGTTGCGCGAGGCCGTCGGACTCAAGGCAGACCTCCTGTTCGGAACACATGGCCAGATGACTGCGGCAGGTGCGATCCGACTGGCCAGGCGCCTGGAGCCGTACGATCCTCTGTGGCTCGAGGAGCCGGTTCCGCCGGATGCGCCGGAGGAGATGGCCAAGGTGGCGCGCGCCACCTCGATTCCGATCGCTACGGGTGAGCGGCTCGCGACCAAGTACGATTTTGCACGCCTGCTGCAACTGGGTGCGGCCGCCATTCTGCAAATGAACCTGGGCCGGATGGGCGGGCTCCTCGAGGCAAAGAAGATCGCCGGCATGGCCGAGGTTCATCACGTCCAGATCGCTCCTCATCTGTACTGCGGCCCCATCGTGGGCGCGGCCAACATCCAGCTGGCCACCTGCAGCCCCAACTTTCTGATCCTGGAAGGCATCGAACGCTGGGACGGCTTTCACGCGGACATTCTCAAGACTCCGATCCGCTGGGAGGCAGGCTACGTGATCCCTCCGACCGAGCCGGGACTGGGCGTCGAGTTGAACGAGGAGTTCATCAAGCGCCACCCCTACACAGGTGATCGATTGCACCTGGAGGCGGGCGCCGACCCGATCGCCTGAGGGCGAGGCTCCCGCGCTGCAGGTGCGGTTTAGTCAGCAACCCGAGTGCGAAGGAAACGGCCAGCGCGGCTTGCTTCGTCCCGTGCGCCGCGCTGCCGCCTCCCCAACTCAGTAATTCGAGATTGAATCCCAGAAGACACATTTGTGCCGTTCCGAAATATCGGCATCCGTCAGGGCGAACAGATTCGGGATGCTCTCCGACAGAACGCTCGGTCCGCCGGGTTCGTCCTCGAAGAGGGGCCATGGACTGTTCCCCTTGCCGTTTGGATTTCCCGTGCGGGCGAAATTGCTCCAAGCCGTAACCAGTTCGTCCGAGAGAAATTCCTGCAGGCTGTTCAGCGGATGCTGGATACCCTCGGGTCCGCCGTGCCACAGCGGAAACAGGTATTGGATATCGGCCGTGTGGTATGCGAGCGGCTGGAACCCGGGCATGACGGGGAAGTACGAAGGTGCCGTCCGATCGTCGAATTCGTATTCGTACACGGGGACTTGTGTAGACAGTAACTGGTTCGTGTGTCGTTGCGCGCAGGCGGTCGAATCAGTCCCGATCGCATCCAGTGCCAATTGCGGGGTAGCGTATTTCGCGAGTGGATAAAGCGTCTTGGCCTGTGCTTCGGTCCCCGGCGGATACGAGGGATTGGTGCCGAAAGCGGCAATCCTGGCGTTGTAGGCCGCCGCCGAAGGCGGCACCCGGGGCGGTCCGGAAAAGAATTCCGTGATGCCCAGACCGAAGTTCGCCTCGTCCTCGGTCCATCCGCTCATGACGGGCATGTGATTGAACTCGCCGTTCTGGATGAGGGCTGTAAACCTATTCGGCAGGATCGTGCCATCGACGGTGATTTGCGTTACATAGGGAGCCGCTTTGCTGGGCGTTCCCGACAGAGCAAAGATTCTTTGAGCGCTCAGGTCGCGCAAACACTTGGCAGTGGCAGCATCCTTGCCGGAGCCGCAGCCCGCCGCGACGGCGAACGCCACGCCGTTGGCTTCCGCCGTCGGCAGAGGAACCGGCTCGAGAAGAACACTTTGGAATATGGCGCGGTGGAACAGTCCTTTGGCAAGCGGTGAAATCACATTGGACTCAGTATCCACTGAGCCGGCAGATTGGCCCCCGAGCGTCACGTTGTGCTTATCGCCGCCGAAGTTACGGATATTCGTCTGCACCCATCGCAGCGCCGCCTGCTGGTCGAGGATGCCGTAGTTGGAAAAGAGATGTCCCTCGGCATCTATGGCGGGATGCGACATGAATCCAAGGAGGCCCAGGCGGTAATTGATGGTGACTACGACAATGTGGCCTCGTGTGGCAAGCTTGGAACCGTCGTAGGCGTTACTTGCGCCATCGAGGTTTCCTCCTCCATGGATCCAGACGAGGACTGGAAGCAATTCCTTCGACGCAGGATGAACGTCCGGGCTGTAGACGTTGAGGTACAGGCAGTCCTCGTTGGCATTCGCCGGACCTGCAAACGGACCAAGCGTGGTGACCTGCAGGCAGATGTTCTCGAACTGTGTTGCGTCCCGCACACCAGTCCACCGTACGGGTGGCGCAGGCGGCTTCCAGCGGAGACTGCCTATAGGTGGGGCGGCAAACGGAATTCCGCGGAATTCAGCCACGCCGTCATTGATGAAGCCCTGAACGGCGCCATCGGCAGTATTTACGAGGGTGTCGCTCGCCGGGTGCGACTGCGCTGGAGCGCCAAGTAGGAGGCCAGAGAGGACTGCGCTGAGAACGATGAAAGTTTTCAGCGAAAAACTGAGTTTGCACATAGGTTCTCCCCCGGTCGGTTTGCGTCGTCGTATTCGAAAGTCGAAGATCGACCGGCGGGAACGATAATCACGGCCACATGGCAGGTCTTCCGTGAACTTCAGTTTGTATAACGTTCTGGATATTTCGCTGCTGCGGCCTACGATGGGATGTGGTGGCTGCCGAACTCCGCCCTCAGTTCGCCTTTTGCGCAGAGTGCCTGCGACCGATAGCGAGCGGGGGTGATGCCGACGATGCGGCGAAAATACACGTTCAAATGACTTTGGCTGCTGAAACCAACCATGAGTGCTATGTCACGCAGTGGCACCAACGGTCGAAGTAACAGGGATTTGGCGCGCTCGATGCGCTGCTCGATTTGAAATTGGTGCGGCGGACGACCCATTGCGCGCCTGAACACCTCACAAAAGTACCTGGGAGTGAGCTCGACCAGGCTTGCGAGCTCCGCAAGCGTGACATTGTGGTCGAGATTGCAGTCGATGTATTCGAGGACCAGGCTGAGCTTGGCCTGGCTCAGCGCGCGAACCGGCCCCGCCTCGGGCGCAGCCTTGTCAAAAACGTAGGCCAGTTGCGCGAGCAACGCCATGGACGCCGATTCAAGAAACATCGAGCCGCGCGGGAAGCCGGTGGTGCACTCCTTTCTCAGCTCCGTTGCAATTGTCCAGGACAATCGGTCATGCGCCCACGAACAATCGATCCGCGCCCTTTCTGCGAACGCCTTGATCCGGCTGTTGCGGTTGATCGACTGGGGATCGACGAAAAGCCATAGTCCTTGTCCGCTTCCGCGGCAGCGACCCACAAATTCGTGGCCCGCTGGCAGGATGATCAAGTCCCGCGAGCCACCCCTGGATGGCCAGATCTTGTTGAGTACCCGTTTACCGTCAAGGTGCCACTGAACCGCGCTGCCGGGATTCTGGAAGCAGATGCCGATCGCGAGCTCCTTCCGCACTATCTTGCGTTCGCAGCGACCCTGTGCAGACATGGTCCCAAATTGAACCGACCCCTCTGCCCAGGCAACTTTCACATCGCTTGCGACTTCGCTGTGGGGCCGGCGCTCTTGGCTGTTCGTATCTGAGAGAGCGTGGACCATTTCCCCTCCCGAGTAGGTCATGCCTTCAGGGAGTCAACTTACGTCTCGTCGTAAGGAAGCGGTATCAGCCATGGCCTACAAAGCAGACAGGAAGGTCAGGAAAACTACCTCGAACGCGAGGCTCAGTGTACGTCGAACGTAGACGGATTCGTCTCCAGGGGAGGCGTGCCTTGCGAGACGCGAATGCCGGAGCTTGCGCCCGAGCCATGCTGAATCCGGTATACGAGGCCGAGGCGACCCATCGGCACACCCGACACGAGCGCTGCCTTGTCTGCGGTGTGCCCGTAAAGCGGGTCAAGCGCGAGGCCGCTGGCCGACTCGAATTGCGACCGGGCCTCGCGAGAGCGCCCGGAGCACAGCAGAGCCTCTGACCCTACAGCGCGGTCGCCCACCAAAGCGTAACCTACGGAACTGGTAGCGTGGACCCCAAGTGGGGTCGACCGATTACGCCGCCTGCATTGAGCCAGTGGCCTGCATGCCTGCGCGGCTCGAAGCGGACGCATCTGCAATCAGGTATCGCTCCAGCATGAGATGCAACTCTCGTCCCTGATCTGCCATTGACCGAGAGGCGGCGGCGGCTTGCTCGACCAACGCGGCGTTTTGCTGTGTGATCGAATCCATCTGCAGGATCGCATGGGTGACCTGTTCGATTCCGGAGGACTGCTCGAACGAGGCTGCGGAAATCTCCGCCACGATATCGGAGACCTTTTTGACTGCCCGGACGATCTCTCGAAGCGCCTCACCAGATTGCATCACCAAATCTGACCCATCCTCGACCTTCTTTACGGAGTTTGTGATGAGCGCTTTGATCCGCTGAGCTGCCTCTGCGGAGCGTCCAGCCAGGGCGCGCACCTCGGTTGCAACGACGGCAAAGCCTCGACCCTGCTCACCGGCCCTGGCAGCTTCGACGGCGGCATTCAGGGCCAGTAGATTCGTCTGAAAGGCAATCTCGTCGATGACCCCGATAATGGCTGAGATCTGTTGCGAGGACGCGTTGATCTGAGCCATTGCTTCGGTGGCTTTTGCCACCACGGCGCCGCCCGAATTGGCCTGCTCACGCGCCGCGCCCGCAAGCTCATCGGCCTGCCGGGCACTGGTTGCATTCTGCTTCACACTCGAAGTCATTTCCTCCATCGAGGCGGCAGTCTGCTTCAAGGAAGAGGATTGCTCCTCGGTCCGTTGCGACAAATTGGCATTGCCCTCAGAGATTTCCTGCGCACCCTGGTACACCGCCAGAGACACAATCTTCACTCTCGAAACAATGTCGGCAAGGTTCGCGGCGAGATCGTTGACGCTGCGGCTGATCAGGGCGAAGAAGCCCGTCTTACCATCCATACAGATCCGCTTGTTCAGATCCCCTGCAAGCACTCCAGAGAGCATCTGCTGCAGTTCCTGCTCGACCAGCACTTCGGCGGTCCGGTCCACCCATTCGGCAACCGTTCCAATCCGCTGTCCGCCATTGGTAGCAAGCACGGGGTTGTAAGTGACGCGGAAGGTGCGGCCGCCAATTCCTATCTCAGCGGTGTGTGTCGAGATAAGGTCCTGGAGCCGCGGGTGCTGATCGTTCGAAGTTCGATCGAACGCATCGATGCTGCGGCCGCGCAGGCGGACCGCATCGAAATCAGGCAGATCCCTGCGGATGTCCAATTCGCCTGCCCGAAACATCGCCGCCAGCGCGGTATTCGTATAAATGATGGTGCCATCCGCGTCGGCAACCATTACGTTTGCGGACACGTTGTCCAGTGCAGCCCGGATCCGCCCATTCTCCACAGAAATGGAGCGCTCGGCCTCTATCTGCAGCTTCAGCTTCCGCTGCATCTGTGCAATGCCGGCAAACAGGCGGCTCACTTCATCGGGACCTGATTCGTCGATCGCATTGTCATAGTGGCCTTCCGTTATGCGTTCTGCGATTCCCAGCAGACGCCTGATCGCCCCACCTATGCGCCGAACGAGAGCGATCATCAGCAGAATCGCCGCGAGCAACGCTGCGATGCTGCCGCTCAAAGCGATAACGGCGAGTCGCGCCTGCCGGGAATGGCGCAACCCGAGGGCAACATCGGTGGCATTCAGGGCGCTCGTCTGAGTAGCCGCGAGGATCTGGGCGAGGGAAGCAGAATTCTCGAGCAATACCCGTGTGGACTGCGCGCTGCGGTGACCTGCCGCGAGCTCCTTCGACGTCTCATCTATCCAGGTGCGCGCGCTGGCATCCCAGCCGCGCGTGATCCGGCGTAGGCTTGCCGCCAACTCTGCACGGTCGCTGGCCGATTCCAGGGCCGTGTCGATCTCACCCTTCGCACTGTTCAGACGATCTGCAATGAGCGCCGTCAACGATTCGATTCGAACATCGTCTTGCGGACTTTGCTGTTCGCGCGATAGGGCTACCGCCATACTCATTCGAACGTCGGCCATGAAGCGCAGGACATCCGGGAACTTGCCTGTCGCCACGTCGATGATGTTGTAGGCGGCCAGTTCGGGATCGAGAATGAGCTTCCAGTCCGTCGTGATCCGGGAGTTCAGTGCCGCCAAGGCGTCGAGAATCGCATCATGAGCGTCCAAAGTCTCCTGCGCGTTCGCCGCACGTGCGCTTCTTAGCGATCTCCACTTGGTCTCGACATTCGCAAGGAGGGCATGAGTTGCCGCGTTACCAATGTCCGCATCGAGCGTCCTGAATTCATCCAATCGAGTATCTATTTCAACCGTCAACGACTGCGCCTGGGTCTGTTCCGATCCTTCGCCTCCATGCATGGCGAGTGATGCTGCGGACAACTCACCGTGGCGCGCAACATGCGCGATGATGATCGCAAGCGGACGACAGAGCCTCGCACCTTGTTGCTCCGCGGCCGTGAACCAGAGCGTCGAAGTGAGAGAATCGACGTAGAAGATGCCGAGCCCGATGAGGGGTACCGCCATAATGGCAGTCGATATCCAGAGTTTCACCCCGATGGAAAGGTTGCGCATGAAGCGTCGCTGGCGCGTGGCTCCGCTCCGGTTCAGGGCAGTTGATCTTCGCGCCATGGGTCTCATCCTGAGGATGCTGCACAGTCGTGGCCGAAATCCTACCTCTACGTGTTGGCGGTGGCGCTGCGCGCTGCGCAAGAGTGTGAACCAGACACATTGATTTTGTCCGCAGCGAAGCTCGGCCGGAGGAGCCTGGGTTGTGCGGCGCCCATCAGCTGAATCTCAAAACAATCGCTTTTCAGGCAAATTTGGGGCTCGGGGAGGCGAAACTTTCGGCGGGGGATTCTCGTGCACAAGCTCTGTGACGGATGTCACAAATCCCCTGACAGATAATCCCTCGTGGGGCCCAAAATCCCTCGAGTGACCGACGCCGCTCTGGCGCAGGCGCCTTTTACCGCGAAATCCGTGTCGCCCTATTGCGCGTTACGCTGAGACAGCTCCGAACCCGCTCTGACAGCCGAAACGGCAACGATTCATTCGCCCGGGCGGCTGGAGAAGTGATGCCACAGGAGTGTGCACGGGCTTTCGGATCGCTATGCCGGAATCGCGGGAAGCACCATATGGAACGTCGCGCCGGGACCGTCATTATTCGTCGCAATGAGTTTTCCCCCATGCGCCTCGACAATCGTGCGGCTGATGGAGAGCCCAAGGCCCAATCCGCCTTCCTTCGTGGTGTAGAACGCCTCGAACATCCGCTCCGGATCTTTCGACGGCACGCCTGTCCCCGAGTCCCGGACCGTGACACTGACTTTGCCCTGCGCCGTGTAATCGGAGCTGATGATCAGGTCCCGAGCCTCCACGCAAGCCATCGCTTCCTTGCTGTTGATGATCAGGTTCAACAAAACCTGCTCGAGCTGCGTCCGGTCGCCCAGCACCGCGGGCAGACCTTTGCGCAGCTGCGTCCGTAGGTTCACCTGATGCCCGCGCAACTCGTCGTTCATGAACATGATCGCCTGCTCAATGACGTCGTTGAGCTCCACGGGCGCGGGTTGTGACAAATTGCGCTTCTCTACCAGGGAGCGCAGCGCCTTGAGAACGTTGCTGGCCCGAACCGCGTCTCTGACCATTCGCCCGATGGAAATTGCAGCCTCATCGATATTCGGAATATCACGTCGAAGCCAACGTATGCATGCACTGCCATGGATGATGATGGCGGTCAGCGGCTGGCTGATTTCATGTGTGATGGACGAAGCAATTTCGCCCACGGTCAGCACGCGACTCACCCGCGCCAATTCTCTATGCGCCAGTCGCAATTCTTCCTCGGATCGCTTGCGCTCGGTGATGTAACTCTGGAACACGGCAAGCCCGCTGTCCGGGCTCGGGTAGATCCGATTGTCCAGCCACTCTCCCAAGCGCGCAGAGAAGTACTCGTGGGTGATGACTATTCGCTCAGCCATCGCACGCCGCAATTGCGGTTCCAGCTCCGCATTCGGAAACTCCTCCCAAAGCACTTTTCCGATCAGGTTGCGCGGATTCTTGCCGAGCAGACAAAGTTGCTCTTCGGCCTGCTTATTGAAAAAGGTGAAACGCCAATGCGGGTCGATCCCGAAAAACCGGTCCGGAATGCAATTGAGCAGCATCTCGGTTCTGGCGTACTCGGCTCGCAGTTGTGCTTCTACTTCCCGGCGTTCGGTCGTATCGATAATCGTCCCGACGTATTCGCTCAACTCGCCCACCGCACCGAAGACAGGATGGGCCAGACTGTGGACATGCCTGACCGCACCATCAGCACGCACGATTCGACAATCCAACTCGAAATCGCCGCGCTCCCGGATCGACTTCTCGAAGGCCTGCTGAACAAAGGCTCGATCCTCCGGGTGCATCCATTGCATTGCTGCTGGATACTCGATCCTGGTGGTTTGCGGCTCCAGGCCAAAGATGCGGTAGTGTTCGGCCGACCACCAGAGTTCGCCCGAAAGCACATTCCAGGCCCAGCTCCCCGTCTGGCTCAGTCGCTGGCCTTCCGCCAGATAGGCTTCGCTACGCCTGAGTTGAGCTTCGATGTGTTTGCGTCCGTCGATCTCCTGCTGCAGCGCAAGGTTTGTTTGTGCGAGTGCCTCGGTACGCTCGGCGACGTTTCGTTCCAGCACGGAATGTGACTGCCACAGCTGCCATCCCGCTGATGCGAATGCGGCGAGCGAGCGAACGATCCGTTCGTCCTCGCCGTCAAATTGCCGATCGCATCGGTGGGTGACGATCCATACCGTGCCGATCGGCCTGCCGCGGCAGTGAAGAGGCGCCAACAGGGTTTCCACAGAGCGCGGGTTGCCGCGCAGTGCGGGGAAACAGCGATCGGCGAGGTGCATCAGCTGCGTAGCATTCTCGTCGATGCAAACGGCGGAGGGACTCGCGTTGCGGGGTATCGTCCTGTTTCGAGACGCTGCAAATACCCCGGCGAGGGCCTCCCAACGGAATACTTCCGTATTGGCCTCACGTTCCAGGAGGCTGATTCCGGCAGTGTCCGCGTGACACAATTCAAGCGCGGCCTCGACCAGGCTTTGCAGAATGGTCTGCGGATTGCGCGCCAGCTCATCGGCCAACGCCGTCATGGCGCGCACTTCGACCTCATAGTTCGGAGTTCGACGCGGCCGCGAGGCGAGTGCAGCACGGATATCGACCTCCGCGAAGGAGGCCGATGCGGCGTCGGGATCGACCGTTGCAGTGGGCATGAGTCAGCTCTCACCTGCGAGGCGAACGGAACGCTGTGGCGCCGGCGTGCTCTAGGCGAAAAAGGCCCGCGGCTCGCGCCGCTGCGCCGCATACACGATCGTCCCGATCCGGCGACTGAACACTACAGCTTGTCGCTGGCTGGCCGATCGCTTATCCCTACCAGGGACAATGATCGCAGAATGGGCGGGGGCAGCGCAAAGCGTCGGTTGCGCATACGCGTTCTCGAGGGAGGCGCCGTCCGGCCCCAAGCCGGGCCCGCCGGTCAGAATCCTGCGGCTATCTGAGAGGCTGCATCCCTGGATGCCGATGCTGCATTGGCCGCGGACCATTTGGCGCAGAAAGGCCCGTCCGGTGCGAAATCTTGCGGGACGGGTTGCCTGCCGCGCGATGCGAAAGTGGTGGACTGCCTACCGGTCGTCTCCGTCGCGGCCGCTCGCTGCTGGAACAGTGTAAGACGTCAACCTCGGCGCGTCAGCGTGCGCAGAGTGCGCACTCAGCGGAGCTGCTTGCGCAGCTGCCGTGCTTCGAGAGCCTGCCAGACCAGCAACGCCGGCGCGCCAATGATGATGTCCCGCGCCCGGCGGATCAGGGACAACGCGAACGAGAGATGCGCAGGTATTCCGAAAATGCCGCCGATTCCAACATAGGTCAGCTCCTGCACGCCGAGCCCAGCTGGTACCAGCAATCCAATTGCCAGCACGGTGCTGAGCATGCTCTCGATCGCAAGGGCCTCCCCGACGCTCGGCTTCGCGCCCAGCAGGTGATAGGCGATCCACACGTTGGCGCCGCCGCCGCACCAGCACAACAGATGAATGAACGAGCTGGTTGCAACTTTCCGGTACTGGTGAAGCAGATCCTCGGCAGTCTGCTGCAACTCGTCTGCAAGCTTTGGCGCATCCTTCACCCAGGGCTTCAGCAGTCGCGAGGTGCCGACGCGCAGCAGTTTTGCCA
Organism: Gammaproteobacteria bacterium; assembly: GCA_028293805.1. GTDB lineage: Bacteria > Pseudomonadota > Gammaproteobacteria > Steroidobacterales > Steroidobacteraceae > 13-2-20CM-66-19. Next base: position 8,540 of record JAQGOC010000165.1, on the reverse strand, counting down.
ACTGTCGGCGGAACAGAAACGCCGTGCCGCCGCTTAGCAGCAGTATTCCAAGGCCTATGCTCAGAGGAAGCGTCACCGAAGGCCCGGGCTTGCGGGCTAGCAGCGTGATCAGTCCGAACAGCAGGAAGGGTGCGAGCCCAATGCCCTCCGCAACCACATCCACGATGCTGGAAGCGGCGGCGCGCGCAAAGTCGACGCCCCCCAGCATGAGTGCGCGCGCCCCGAACACAAGCCCGCCAATTTCTGAGAAGGGTAGGCAGGTCTGACCGCCTTCACGCACCAACCGCGCCCAGATGACAGTCCAGAGCCTGACGCTTGGACACAGTACCCACCAGGCAACTCCCAGCAGCACGTAGACGGCCAGCTGCCAGGACACCACGTAGACGAGGCCAAGCCAGCCAATCTGGAGCGCTGCTTCGATAACATGCCCGGCACCAAGCCAGATGACGGCGCCGGTACCGAGCGCGAGGCCCGCGAGGGCGATTGCCACTGTCACGGTCCTGTTCATGGCCCGACGCTTCCGCTGGTGAGATGTGCTCGCGATCTTATCGCGGCAGGCGGAGGAACGCTGTGCTCAGCACTGCGCCGGGATAAAGCTGCACTTCAATTTTAAGGCGGGACTTCATCCCCAACCAGACGAGCTCGCCAGCGCCGATTCAAAAGCAGGTCGCGATACCCTCGACAATCCCGTACTCATCGTCGGTCACCAGCAGTACCCTCCATTTGTCGAATGTCGTGCACGGATGCGAGCAGCCGAGCGCCACGCGATCTCCGACCTCGAGGGGATGTGTGGCAGGCACCGCCATAAAGGCGTGCTGATCGTTGAGCTGCAAAATCCGATAATCGCCGTTGAGGGGTCTTATTTCACGCGTCCCCTGCGGCGACCACTTGATCGGCAGCGGTAGGCCGGCGTCATGTGAAATGTCGCGTTTCCCGACATTCAGGTATGCGAAGCCCGGTTCAGGCAGTGACTGAACCTGGGCCCAGATTTCCAGTGCGGGCTCGAGCGGCGGGTCGAGCCATAGCGACTGATGGCAGTGCGCGGACGCCTGGCCTGCCGAGTACATCCCGTGGTCATGCGCGAGATAACAGCCGCTGCGTAAAATGATGTCGAAGCCCGGGCCTTCCCGGCGCAGCCGCTCGACCACCCATGGAAAGAAGGCCGAGCCACCCGCTGAGATGATCGGATCAGCGGCCGGCACGAGCGGCCTGATGGCTCTGGTGACCTGGACGACGGCATCCAGCAGCCCGTCGACTTTCGCCCGGCCCGCGGCATCGAACCCAACAACGCCTTCGAACGCCTCGACACCTCGCAGTCGCAGTTCGGGCAGTTCAGATGCGATCAGACGCGCGAGCGCCTCCGCTTCCGCAACCGTTCTCAAGCCAGTGCGGCCCCCGGCCATGCCGACCTCTATCAACACGTCGATCCGTACTTTCGAGCCGGCGTCACGCACCGCTTTTGCCAGTAGCTGCGCGCTTGGAAGGCTATCGACGAGACACAGAAGCTCGAATTGCGGATCGGCGATCAGCTCTGCCACTAGAAAGGCGGCCACCGGTCGATCGACCAGCTGATTGGCGTAGATGATCCGTGACACCCCGACGCTCCGATAGAGCGCGATATGGGCCGGGGTCGCCGCGGTCAGCGCGCGGGCACCGTCCGCCAACTGGCGTTGAAACAACTGCGGCGCCATCGTGGTTTTTCCGTGTGGCGCGAGACTAACGCCCTGCGTTCGCACAAAGGCCGACATCGTTGCCGAGTTGTGACGCAAAGCGCTGTCCCGCAGCACCGCTGCCGGCAGGGTGACATCGCCGGCCAGCAGGTTCCAATTCTGTCGTCCGATCTCACGCAGCCGCAGTCCCGCTGCGCGCAGGGGCAGGCCCTTGGTGCCCACGGCAATCGGCTGTTCGAGCAAGCCGTCGAGCCGCAGCGGGCGCATGCCGGTATGTCTGAAAGTCATGGCCAGTGCCGCGACACGGCATCCAAGATCAATCGAGGCACTTGAACCTGACGGCCGTGCCTCCACCTGCTGCCATATCGATCGTCAAGGTGTCTTTGCCGGTTACCATTCGCTGCTCGATCGTGAGCGGTTGCGGATTGGTGCGGTAGTCCGCTCCGGGTCCATCACGGTAGATCTGTGCTTCGTATCGTTTGTCGGATGCCAGAAACGACAGTGGTTGGGTCAACTTGCGGGCTTTCTCGTTCGTCAATGCACCCAGGAACCAGTCTTTGCCGCCACGCTGCAAGCGCGCGACAACGATAAATTCGCCGATATCACCCTGCAGCGTCCTTGATGTCTCCCAATCGGTAGGGACGTCGCGGATGAACTGGAATGCATCGGGCCTTGCCTGGTAATTCTCCGGCAGATCCGCAGCCATCTCGATCGGACTATACAGAACGACGTATTCCGCGAGCTGGGTCGCCACCGTTGATTGTACGCGCCGCGAAACATCTTGCTGACCATGAGCGACATCGAAGATGCCGGGCGTAAAGTCCATCGGTCCGCCAAGCATCCGGGTAAATGGAATGATGACTGTATGTTCGGGCGGGTTGGTCGGTTTGCCCCAGGCATTGTATTCCTGCCCACGTGCGCCCTCACGGCTGATCATGTTCGGCCACGTTCGGCGCAGCCCGGTATCCTTGACGGGCTCATGCGCATCGACTGCGATGTGATGGGCCGCCGCGACCTCGGCCACGTGAAGATTATGGCGGACCATGTACTGGCCGGCGAACCATTCACGGCCGCCACTTTGGTCAATGATGTCGCCGCTGTGGCGGACGTATCCGGTTTTGACGATCGAGACCCCGTGATCTTCATACATCCGCATCGCGTCCTCCAACTGCGCTTCGTAGTTGGGCACGGCACCTGCGGTCTCATTGTGGCCGATCAATTTGACACCCAGCCGGCGGCCATACGCCACGACCGCATCCATGTCGAAATCCGGATAGGGTTTGGTGAAGCTGAAGCGGTCGCCGTTTGCGATCCAATCGCCATCCCAGCCCTGGTTCCAGCCTTCCGCCAGCACGCCGTCAAAGCCATACGTGGCGGCGAAGTCCATGTAGCGCTCGGTATTGCGTGTGTTCGCGCCGTGCCTGGGCCCGCTCTCCCAGGTGGATTTTTCGAGGTGCATTTCCCACCACACACCGACGAATTTTCCGGGCTTGAACCAGGACACATCGCCCAGCTTATTGGGTTCATTCAGGTTGAGCTCGATGCGGCTATCGGCAAGCGCGCCGGCGCTGTCTGTGATCAGCACCGTCCGCCATGGAGTCGTGAATGGGCCAGTCTTGCGTGCCAGAACGCCGTCCGGCCAAGGCATCAGCCACGCTGAAAGCGTCCCCACGCCATTTCCCGAGAGCAGCATGCTCGGAAAGTCGATCAACGCCGCTTCATGAAACGAAAGGTAAAGCCCGTTTGCGCCTTTCAGGGTCAGGGGTGTCTCGGCAAGTGTGATGCGTCTGGCGTCAGTGTGTGTGTAGAGATATTCGTCCCGCTCCTGGCCCAGCCCTTGATACCACCAGGCCTCGTAATCGCCGAGCGTATGAAATGAGGTGCGGTCTGCGCTGACTGCAACCTCGCGACCGGCCGGGATTGCGGTGTACCCGTACCGGAATCCGATCCCATCGTCGAACAGCCGGAATGTGACATCAACGCGGCTGGTATTCGGTGTATCGCCTTTCAGTCCGACCGTCATTTCCGTATGGTGGTCGCGAATAGTTCGCTCCTCGCCCCAAGGCTGCTCCCAGCTGGTATCGGAAGCCCTTCGATCTACGCTCGTGATGGCGCTGTAATGCGCCTCGGGCTGGCCGACGAAATCAAGACCGAGATTCGACGGCGCCAAAACCGGCTTTCCCAGGCGACTTACCTCGAACGTGGCGAGGCCGGCCTGCACGGAAACACATACCTTGATCACACGGCCGGGCGACTGGGCACACTCGGGAGAGGCCGCCCAGGTTACAGCCGGGATGCACACCGCCGACAGAATGGCAGCAAACTTGAAGTTCATGGGTACTCTACGTGGTTAAAGGGACAGCGCACGATCAGTCATGGCGACTTCAGAAAAGAGGCCTTGAGGCGCTGTTTGAGCGCGGCGCGGATGCCGGAACGAAGCGTTCCGAGGACGCCGCGAAGCTCAGGAGGAATATGCTCAACCGCACTGCCTTCGGATTGGAAGATGTAGGCATTGAACATGGCTTGCCAGTAGCTCCGCTCTGGCGACGGAAGATCCTTGATGGCCAGCACGGCGGCCAGAAAGCAATCGTAAGGGTTTTCTACTCCTTGCGCGTGCGTGCCCCACCAATAATTGACCATGGCATTGTAAGGGTCGCGCGACGTCACGTGGTGCCACCAGTGCCGCGGCATGAACAGCGCATCACCTGGGCCCAACTCAGCGGCCTGTGCAGTGGCCAATGCCTTTTCGAAGCGCGGGAAGCGCGCGAAGTCCGGCGCCTCGAGATCGACGATCGACAGCGGCGGTGGATTATCGATCGGACCGATGTAAAGGTTTGGTACTTGCTCGGGCGGAAAGACCACGAACCGGCGCCGGCCTGCGATCACACACGCAAGGTTGTGGTCCCGATCGTTATGGATCTGCGTCCGTACACCGCCGCCGAGCCACAACAGCGGCCCAATCTGGGGAAGTATGGACAGTGGATTTTGCTGAACGAAGTCCGGCAAATGGGTGGCGAGCGGCAGCATCTGCATCGCAATGATGGGCGCGCTCGGACGATCGAGCTGGCGCTCTATGCGATCGAGCGTCTCGCTGACGCCGCGCTGACGCGTGGAGAACGTGAATTCCCGAAGATCTGCGCTGTACCCGAATCGTCCGTGAGTACTGGCGGGTGCCTCCATCACGGGACCAGGAATGCCGCGGTCCATGGATTTGAGGTAATTGTTGAGCATCGAAGGTGAGTGTCGGCCGGCCGCGAGCGCCGGCCAATGCTCAATGAGACCCTTCAGGATCAATGGCTTCGATGCCTCGACCGCCAGAGCGAGTTGCCCCGCGGTCCTGATCGAGACGGACGGTATTCCGGGAAGCCTGTTCAGAATCTCAGCCGTTCCCCCTGCGGAAGAACGTGCAAGAGGGGCCGTCATGCCGTCGAGCTCCGGCATAGGTCGGCGAGATAGGCCTCATGCGTGGGTTGCTCGAGAACTTTTCCCTTTATGAATTCGAGCGTCCGGCGGAATGCTTCTTTAAAGCGGTCCGGCGAAATTCGGTCGATCGCCGGCGGCCAGCTCTCCGGCATTACACCGAGACCGGTGAACATCGCTTGCCAGCTGTCCGGTGAGAAGGTTTCGTCTTCCATGGGCGCAATATCGCCGCGCGCGCGGAAGGTGGCGATCTTGTGCGACAGCGGTTCGGGCAAGGCCAGATCACGGTTTTGTTGCCAGAAGTCGCCGTCAAATGAAGCAAGCGCATAAAATGCGCACTGGAAATCACGGATGCGCTCGTAGTACGAACGCATGATTCGATTGTACTCCGCTCGCTCAGCCGTGAACTGCTGGCTGACCGGAAACAAGGACAGTAAGTGGACTATCCCAAGTTGCAGAGCATGGAGCTCGACATCGTGGATGGGATCGAGAGTGCACGCCGATCCGCCGACAGCGACGCAATTGCGTTCCCAGACTCTCGATCGGATGCACGGATTCACTGAATGGCAGGATACCTCGGCGAGCTTGGCGCCGGACGTGGCGATCGCCGAGTCGAGAGCGGCTTCGTCGCTGAGAAGGTTGCTCGAATAGGCGTGAACCACGCCCGTAGCGACCTGGTTGGGATGAAGCGCAGTCCAACCAACGCGTGCCGCTCGTATCTCCGCGAACGGCGGAGTCGACGTAAACGCAGGGGCTCGTGCCGAAAGAACACGATCGACACCGAAATACTCTCGCCAAGAGTCGCACGGAACGCCAAGCGTCCGGCCGATGAGGATTGCATCTTCGCCGGTTGCGTCAACGAAGAGCTGGCCCTCGACACGCAGCCACCCATCGATGAGCAGCGCCGCGATCGATCCATCTTCCCCGCGCTCGACGCTTACGTTCTGCGCCTCGTATATTTTGCCGCCGAGTGTGGCCGATAGCGACTTGAGATAGCCCACATAGGCCATCGTCTGCAGGTGGTAGCCGTAGTCCGTCCGGCCAAATGCGGACGTGGCCTCGTCCGGAAGCAGCATGCGCCCGTTTTGCGCCGCGACGGCTGTCAGGCAGAAATTCTGGAAGGAAACGTTCAAGCCCTGCCGTGTCGCCTTCAGCCAGCAAGGATAGAACGCACTGCCCTCAACAGGGGCCCCATACGCCCCCCAGGCATGAAAGAAGCTGGGCATCCGGCCGGAGAGGGCCACGAAATTCTGGCCGAATGAAAAGCTGCCTCCGGTGAGGCGAATGAGGGACGACTCTGTGATTTGGAGTTTTGCGTGAAAGGCTTCGAGCGGCGGCAGGCTTGCGCTGACATGAGACGGCTGCAATCGGGTCGGGAGCTCAATCGCCACCACGTTCACCCCCACGGGGCCAAGCGCCCGGCCGATGGCGTTGACGCACAGCCATAGGTCCGCGTCCCGTCCTATCACCACCACGCGCGAAACCGGTCGGTGGTCAGTCATGCCGCGGCTTCTTCGGAGCCTGCCGCTTCCGCCGCTCGGCAATAGTCCGCAATGAATGCGCCATGCGCTGACATTGCATCGACGTTCGTCTGAATTCGATTCCGCAATTCAGTCAACCGCTCTGCCAGCTTGGATATCGTAAATGCATCGGCGAGTCGATCATAACCCTCGGGAACGATTCCCTGTCCGTACAGAACGGACAGCCAACTGTCGCGGGCAAACAGGCCGTACTGGTAGTTCGGGAGCGCGGCGCGCGAACGATACAGCTGCAGCTTGTGAACGAGGCTGTCCGGCAGTGGCATGGTTCGGACATAGTCCCAAAGGGGCTCGCCCACCCGCCTGTTCGCGGCGTAATGCAGAACGAGAAAATCGCGGATGCGCTCATACTGCATCTCATTCAGGCGGTTGAACTCATCGGCGAGCCGGGGGTCTGTCCCCGATCCCGGCTTGGGCATGAGCTTGACGAGATCGGTCACGGCTGCCTGAATGAGGTAGATGCTGGTGGATTCCAGTGGCTCCAGAAAGCCGCTCGCCAGACCGATCGCCACGCAGTTACCAGACCAGGCCAGTGCGCGCCGCCCGGGTGAAAACCGTAGGAGTCGCGGCTCCCCTTGCGCAGCGCCGTCCAACACGGCCAACAGAGCGCTCTGCGCATCACTGTCTTTGATGAACTGGCTCGAGAACACGTAACCATTGCCGGTTCGATGCTGGAGAGGGATGCGCCATGTCCAGCCCGCCTGGCGCGCCGTGGCCCGCGTATAGGGCGTCAGCGCACCGACCCTGTTGCATGGCACAGCCAACGCCCGGTCGCAGGGGAGCCAATGAGTCCAATCCTGCCACGCAACGCCCAGGATGCCTCCGAGCAGAAGAGACCTGAAGCCGGAACAGTCGATGAATAGGTCACCGGCAATACGCTCGCCTGATTGGAGCGTCACCTCCACCAGATCGCCGGTCGTCGGGTCGCGGCTGACGTCGCACACCCTCCCTTCGATACGACGCACCCCCCGCTCGATTGCCCAGGAGCGCAGGTATGATGCATAAAGACCCGCGTCGAAGTGGTAAGCATACGCATACGTGGAGCGGACCGATTTCCTGTCTTCGTTGGGAAACTCGAAGGCGTCGTTCCGGGCTGCCACCACCGCGTAAGAGTAGTCTTGCAGCGAGGGATGCTGGATTCCCGCGCGTAGCGCCCTGAAAAAATGGTGCTGAAATTCCACGCCCCCCCAGGGTTCCCCAAATGCCCCGAACGGATGAATGTAGCAGTCACCCGGCCGGTCCCAGTCGCGAAACTGTATCCCCAGTTTGAACGTTGCCCGCGTCTCGCGCATGAACTGCGCCTCGTCGATCCCGAGCATGTCGTTGAAGATCTTGATATGCGGCAGCGTCGCCTCACCGACGCCGACCGTGCCGATGTCGTCGGATTCGATGAGCGTAACGGAGTAGTCTTCTGTCCGAAGTTGACGGCTGATGCCGGCAGCGCTCATCCATCCGGCCGTGCCGCCGCCCACGATGACGACGCGCAACGGCTGCGATCCATGCCTATTCCGAATGGCTTCGCTCATTGAGCTCCCGCCGGGAGAGGGCGCGCCGTCGCAGGAATTCACGACGGCGCACCTTGCTCAACTCACCCGCTTCGATCGATTAAATCCGTCCGCCCATCAGAATATCAGAACTTGACACGCAGGCCGAGCTGGTAACGCCGATCGACACGAGACCAACCAGAGTCCTTGAAGACCGCCGCGGCGCCTGGGGTAGCCGAAGAGTCGCCGAATATCTGCTGCTCATACACGGTCGTGGTATTCAGCAAGTTGGTCGCATCGAGCGACAGCTCGAGATGGGAGCCTACCGAGTAGCGTATCGAGCCGTCGAGGAATCCCGCAGCCTTCTGGAATACCGGTAAACCGATGCAGCAGTCCAGATTGGACGTGAGGTAGCGGGAGCGCCAGTT
>JAQGOC010000158.1 GCA_028293805.1 Gammaproteobacteria bacterium | reverse complement strand
TTGCTACTGCCAATCTGGTTACGGTCATTGGCGTTACGCTGAGCAACGGCATCAACGGCGGGCTCGCAAGCAACTACGCTCTAGCGAGCGCAGAAACGGCAGTCGCTCACATCTCGCACAAAGAGTTGACGGCCACGGTCACTGCGCAGGACAAGGTCTACGACGGCAACACCACGGCGAGTGCCACGTTGGCCGGGCTTACCGGGCTGATCGGTACCGAGACTGTCGGAGTGAGCGGAACGGGCAGCTTCAACAGCAAGAACGTTGTTACTGCCAATCTGGTTACGGTCAACAGCACAACACTTAGCGACGGGACCAACGGGGGGCTCGCAAGCAACTACCGTCTCGCAAGCGGTGCGACGGCTACTGCCCACATCACCCCAAAATCTGTGACGGTTGTGGGCCAAACAGCCTCTGATAAGGTCTATGACGGTACGACGACCGCGACTCTGTCTGGAGGCACTGTCAGTGGCCTTGTCGCTGGTGAGACGGTGGACCTCAATCCGGCCGGCGCATTCGCCAGTGCGAACGTCGGTAATGCGATCGCAGTCGCGGCGGCAGACACCCTGGCTGGAACGGCCGCGAGCAACTATGCCCTGACGCAGCCTACTGGACTGACGGCCAATATCGGCCCGATGGTCAAGCTCCAAAGCGCGGTGAGTTCTGCAGTTGCAAGTGCCCAGGTGCCGCCCACCGCCCTTTCACCTGCGGGTCCACCTTCCGGCTTCACGAGCCCGACCGTAACGGCCGACTCATTCAGCTTCGGCAGCCAAGGTGGTTCCGCTGGCTCAGGCGGCTCGGGTGCCTCAGGCAGCTCCGGTGCGCCCGGCAGCTCCGGTGGGCCAGGCAGCTCGGCAGACTCAGGCGGCTCGGGTGGCGCAGGCAGTGCGGGCGGCCCGGTCAGCTCCGAGGGCCCAGTCGGTTCGAGCAGCTCGACTGGCTCAATCGGCTCACCCGGTGTGACTCAGTTTGAGATCCCCGGATTGAACCTGACGGTCACGGTTCAAGACGTGAGCTTGCCGTCCACGGTGGGGTCGAAGGAAGCGCGGGACGAAAAGAAGTAACCGAGAACGGGCGCGGTGCCGGGAACTACCCGGCGCCCGGCTGTTTCGGCGTCGTTGAGCCAACGGCCGAGCGCGAGTGAACAGGCGGTCGCAGAAGGTTGGCTTACCGCAATTTGGACAGCCGCCGGCAGCACACCCATCACAGGCGAAATCGCACGCTTCTGCCGAATGATGTGATTCGCCCGCGGCAGCGGTACACCCGGGCCCTTCGCAAGCGCATGAGCCGATAAACCTGGCGGGTCCAGCAACTCCTCTTGCAGACTCTTACCCTTGCCCGGATGGGCCCGCATACAGCCCTGCGGAACAGCTATCCGCCCCAACTAGGCTCCGTTCGGTCGATTCGCGGTGCACCTGACCTGGCCAGGCTCAAGGAGGAGCTCGTCCAATCTCCGGCGCTGTTCCTACGCGATGGCGCAAACACCAGCGCAACACCAAAACATTCCGCAGTCGAGTGTCAGGGCCGAGCTCACGGAGCTCATAGCTATCAGGGAACATTGCGCTGTAACAGCTTCACACTTTTGCTGAACCTTGCTGAAGCCAGCTGCTACCCACTGCTGCGCGGTCCTCACGACTTCTATACCGTCAGTCATTCCAAGGGGAGTAATGCAACATGAGTCTCCGACAAGTCATTATGCCGCTGGTCGTCGTTTCCGCCTTAGGGTTGGCAGGTCTTGCCCGGGCAGACGACGACGATTTCGCGTATCAACAGGCAAACCTCGTGTCCAACGGCGCGGTAACGGCCAAGACGACCGACACGAACCTGAAAAATCCCTGGGGCATCGTTTCGTTCCCGGGAGGGCCGTTCTGGATATCCGACAATGGGACGGGCGTTTCGACACTCTATGACGGCCAGGGCAACATCGTTCCGTTGAAGGTCACGATTCCCGGACCGGGCGGCGCGCCGAGTGGAGCCGCTCCGACGGGAATCGTTTGGAACGGTAATCCGGTCGCATTCCACGTAGGCAAGACGACGTCGTCGGCATTATTCATCTTCGCGACCGAGGACGGAACGATCTCGGCGTGGAATTCCAGCGTCAACTTGACCAATGCGATCCTGGAGGTCGATAACTCTCAAAGCGGCGCCGTCTACAAGGGGTTGGCGCTCGCAAACAACGCGAAGGGCGTGTTCCTCTACGCCACCAATTTCAACGCGGGCACGATCGATGTCTTCGACTCGAGCTTCAACCCTGCGACGCTCGACGGCTCATTCTCCGATCCCTCCATACCGCCAGGTTACGCTCCGTTCGGAATCGCTCAGATCGACGGCAATCTTTTTGTGACCTACGCACTGCAGAATGCGCAGAAACATGACGACGTGAAGGGTGCCGGCCATGGATTCGTCGACATCTTCGACACGCAGGGCCACCTCCTCCTGCGCTTCGCTTCGCGGGGCGCGCTCAACTCTCCGTGGGGTATTGCGCGAGCCCCTTATCATTTCGGTCCGCACAGCAGCGAAATTCTCGTCGGAAACTTCGGTGACGGCCGGATCAACGGCTTCACTTCCCTGGGGAGGCTCCGCGGGGCGCTGCGCGCAGCGGATGGCCACGACATTCAGATCAATGGACTGTGGTCGATCATCTTCGGAACCGGTGCGGCGTCGGATCCGGGGACGCTCTACTTCACTGCGGGAATCAACGACGAGGCCGATGGTCTGTTCGGGTCGCTCAGCATCGTGCCGGTGAAAGATCACGACCACGACGATTGAAACTGACGCCGCTGGCGTAGTTCGCGAGCGCGTACCATAAAGGCACGCGCTCGTTTACCCGCCGCAGTTCCGGTAGATGTTGCGCGCGTCCAAACGCTCAGTGTGCCGGAACCTGCGCGCTTGCGCCGATCGGACAGCTGACTCCCGTGCCTTTCAGCCCGCAATATCCATCCGGATTCTTTGCCAAGTATTGCTGGTGATAATCCTCCGCATAAAAAAACTGCGGCGCATCCAGTATCTGCGTCGTAATTGTCCCGCGCCCTGCCGACGTGAGCCGCGCCTGGTACACCCGCTGCGACTCCTCAGCAGCTTCCCGCTGCTCCCGATCCAACAGGTAGATCGCAGATCGATACTGCGTTCCAACATCATTCTGCTGCCGCATGCCCTGGGTCGGGTCGTGCGACTCCCAGAACACCTTCAGCAGGTCCTCGTAGTCGACCTTCCCAGGGTCGTAGATCACGCGCACGACTTCGGTGTGGCCCGTCTGGCCGGAGCAGACCTCCTCATAAGTCGGGTTTTGAGTGAGGCCGCCCGCGTAGCCGACAGCGGTCGAGTACACCCCGGGAAGCTGCCAGAACAGACGCTCAGCGCCCCAGAAGCAGCCCAGGCCGAATACGGCCTCGCGCAGGCCGGCCGGGAATGGCGCGACGATGCGGTGTCCGTTCGCGAAGTGCGTTTCCGGCACCCTCAGGGGCGCATTGCGTCCCGGCAGGGCTTCTTCCTGGGTGGGCATGGTGGCTTTTTTGCGGAACAGGGCCATAGGGAGCACTCCTGTATAGGGGACAGGGAGTGTGGGGACCGGCACGGGGCAACTCAAGCGGTGGTGGCAACGCGGCCTATGGTGACGAAGGTACGTCCCAAAACGGCATCGTCACCACCCACTGCTTGCGACGCCCCATTTCGCACCGTAAGCTTTCGCGGCTATGGGAATCAGTCAACCGCAAAACCTCCGCATTCCGCCAATCGAGAAGCTGCGCCCTTATGGGATCCGTGTGAGCCTTCCCGCCGGCGATCCCTTCCGCAAGCTTCTCGGGTCGGAGTGGCATCGGCTCCATTGGTACGCATCGCCGGAAGAGCGTGACGCGGCGCTCGCCGAGATGAGTCGAAGGCACCAGTACTCCCGGGCAACCGATAAGCCGTCACAGGTTTTCGAGAAGGTCGAAAAGCTGGCCGAGAGCCGCGGCCTCTAGGCAGGTGAGGTAACGGATGCTGCCCGGGTGAGCGGTCCGGTGACCGGTCGGTTCGGGTCGACCCCGGGTCCCCAGCAGCCCTAGAACGTCCGTCCAAGGAACAGGTAAAACGCCTGCGACCCGTGCTCATCGAACCCGGTTGCCAGGTACACCGGGCCCAGGAAAGTATCCATCCCAAGGAACACGCTCGCGTCCTTGTGCGTGTTGCTGAGCGATGCATGCGTGTGGTTCTGCCAGACGTTGCCCGCCTCTAACGACACGCCGAGATACGTCGGCACGTCGAGATAACCAGGTCCTCCGCGCCCCACTTGCCGAAAGAGCAGCAGGCGCGCAATCCCGAAATGCGGCCCCATGAGCGAGTCAGCCTTGAGGCCCGAGAGATTGAAGAAGCCGCCAAGCGGGAATAACAGCCGCACGTCGGTGACGTCGCTCTGCAGCGTCGTCCCCATCGAAGTCGAGAACACCGCGCTGTCGCGACCGAACGAATGGGCCGCGATGTAGTTGAACGTGACCTGGTCGGTCACCTGATTAGCGCCCCTGACGTTGCGCTCCCCGCTCCACTGGAGCGTCGCCTGCTGCCCGTTGTGCGGGAAGTTCACGTCATCCAGACGGTCGTAGGAAAATCGCACGAAGTAATCGCGCACCGCGAAATTCTGCTCGGTCTGGGCCACCAGGGCGGCATCGAGCGGATCCCCGATCGTCAGGTGCGAGCGCCCCTGGGTACGCTGGATACCGGTGCGGATCTCGCCCCAGTTGCCGAACTGGCGGCCGAAATCCACGCCGTAGTTGTAGGTGTGCAGCCGGTACTCCCCGATCTCGTTCTGCCCTTTGAGAACGGGGATGTTTTGCACCGCCGTTTGCGCGTGGGGGTCCACGAACCAGCCGGAGAACTGCGATAGCGGCAGAAACAACTCCGTTGCGATGAGCGACGTATGGCCGATCTGGAGGTCCCACACCCATTCGCCCCCGGGCCGTGTGATCTCCGACATCACGAAGCGCATCGCGGCGTTGTAGGTCGAGTTGCCCTGGAAATCGTCCTGCAGGTTGAGCCCGAAACGCACGTAGTTCGGGCCGATAGAGTTGCCGCGTGCATCCAGCGAAAGTCCGTAGTGATCGTTCTCGTCCACGACGCGGTAGTCGAGTGTGTCGAGACTTCCCTCGCCGTAGAGCGTCGTCATGCGGCGTGCGATGGCATCGGGATCGAGCGGCTTGCCCGTCAGATCCGCGAACAGGCTGTTGAGCCGCTCGGAATAGTGCTCCGAGCCGGAGTCGACCTTCACGAAGTCGATACGCGGTGGAATCTGGCGCGCCGCTTCGCGGCGCTGCGCATAACGCTTCACCTCCCGCGGGTCCATGGCAAGCGAGGCCAGGCGGCCGGCAGCCGCGCGCGCGGCTGCTTCGCCGACGCCGACCACGCGTTTGACAATGCCGAAATCGAACGATGACGTATCGCCCAATGCCGGCGCGATCAGAATATCGTCCGGCCGGAGCTTCTCGAGCTGCTGCTTCGAGTTGTGCTGGATGAGAATCGCGAGCATCTGGTTCGAGATCACCGGCACGCTGGACAGCTTGTCACGCTTCAAGAGCGGCGATCCGACATCCACCACGATGAGGATGTCGACGCCCATGGCGCGCGCCACGTCGACCGGGAGGTTCTCGGTGATGCCGCCATCCACGAGCAGGCGCCCTTCTCTCTCTACAGGCGCGAAAACCCCCGGCGCCGACATGCTGGCGCGCATCGCGCTCGTCAGATCGCCCGAGTCGATGGTGACCCCCTCGCCGGTCTCGAGATCCGTCGCCAGGGCCCGGAACGGGGTCGGCAGATCGTCGAACTTCGTGATGTACGCCACCGGCAGCGTCAGCCGCCGCAACGTCTGGTTCAGCCGCTGCCCCTGGATGAGCCCTTTGGGCAGAAGCACCTTGCCGCCGCGGATGCCCAGCGGAAACTTGACCAGGAAGTTCTGGTCCTCCTGCTTACGGCGGAAAGTGAGGTCCTCGCGCGGTGGCCGGTCGCGGAAGGCGTCCTGCCAGTTGAGGGAGGTCATGATGGCCTCGATCTCGTGTGCATCCAGACCGCTCGCGTAGAGGCCGCCAACGACGGCGCCCATGCTCGTGCCGGCGATCGCGTCGATCGGCACATGCAGCTCTTCCAGCACTTTCAGCACCCCGATGTGTGCGGCGCCACGCGCACCGCCGCCCGAGAGAACCAGGCCAATGCGGGGGCGATGGGGAGCGTCCGGCACAGTGGCGGCCGGATCGGGCGTGTTTTGCGCAGTCGTGGGAGTCGAGGCCGCGAGCCAAAGGGCCGCGAAAAGAAAACCAAATACCCCGAGACGGGGCCTGACCGCCCGTGGTGAAATCACCGCGCAAGAATACCAGTATGCGGCGCCCGAAACTTGACCTTGCCTTGCGGTTTGCTGGATTGGCGCTCGCCGCAGGCACGGCCTGTCATCGATAATTCGCTCATGAACCATAAGCCCAGCCGCACCACGCCGCGTGCGGTCGCCAGCGCGAGCCGCCTCTTTCGAGCCGCATTCGCAGTGGCCGCCACGGTAGGCATGGCTGCGGCAGGCAGCGCACTCGCGCAGTCGCCGGACGCGAGCGACTGGGGCTATTACGGCGGCGACATGTTCGGCCAGCGCTTCTCCAGCCTCGATGAGATCAACCGCAAGAACGTCTCGCATCTCACCGTCGCCTGGACCTATCGCACCGGCGAGACCGGGGTAGGCTTCGCCCGGGCGAGCAAACTCTCCTTCGAGGCGACGCCCGTGCTTGCGTTCGGCCTTCTCTACCTGGAGACGCCGACGAACATTGTGATCGCGCTCGATCCGGAGACCGGTACCCAGCGTTGGCGATTCGACCCTCACATCGATCGGTCACGCCAATACAGCGATGCCACTTCGCGGGGTGTGAGTATCTGGGATGATCCGGACGCCAGGCACCAGGGACCGTGCACACGACGAGTGTTCACCGGAACGCTGGATGCCCGGCTGCTCGCGGTGGATGCCGGGACCGGCGCGCCATGCATTGACTTTGGTGCGGGCGGACAGATCGATCTAACGACGGGTCTACGCATCCGCGATCGGGCGACATATGTCGTCACCTCGCCTCCGGCCATCTACGAGAACGTCGTGGTGGTCGGCTCGGGTATTGGTAACAACGGCACCGCCGATGTTGCGCGGGGTGTGATCCGAGCATTCGATGCGCGCACGGGCGCGTTGCTGTGGGCTTTCGATCCGCTTCCCGATTCGCCCTCTCACCCTGCCGCGGCTGAGTGGAACCCTGCGCAGGCGGCGGGCACTGGCGCGGGCAACTCCTGGGGCGTGATGTCGGTGGATGAGGAGCACGGCCTCGTTCTGGTCCCGACAGGCTCGGCCAGCCCGGATTTTTTCGGCGGCAAACGCCTCGGCAGCAATCGCTTCGCGGACTCGCTCCTGGCATTGGATGCGAAGAGCGGCAAGCTCGCATGGCACCAGCAGCTGGTGCACCACGATCTGTGGGAGTTCGACCTCGCGGCCCAACCCGCCCTGGGTGATATCGAAATCCAGGGCGTTCCCGTGCCGGCAGTCATTCAGGCGACGAAGACAGGCATGCTGTACATCTTCGAGCGCACGAAAGGCCAGCCTCTTTTCCCGATCACGGAGAAGCCCGTGCCGCGCAGCCTGACTCCGGGCGAGCAGGCTTCGCCGACACAACCGTTCTCCTCGATCCCATCGGTCGTGTCCCAGCGGCCGGTCGATCCGCAGGATGCCTGGGGCGTCACGTTCTGGGACCGCGGCAAGTGCCGCAACCTCATTACGTCTCATCGCAACGAAGGCATCTTCACGCCTCCGGACACCCGCGGCACCCTCCTCTCGCCAGGGTATATCGGTGGGGTCGACTGGGGTGGTGTCGTGTTCGACGAGCAACGGCAGCGCGTGATCGCTGCCGTAAATCACTTGCCAACGGTCGTAACGCTCGTCCCACAGGCAGACCTCGAGCAGCAGCAGCGCTCCGGCGACTATCCGAATTCCGAGTTCGCAAGCCAGGCAGGCACGCCCTATGGTATGCGTCGCGAGCCGCTGCTGTCCCCCTGGGGGCTGCCGTGTACGGCCCCGCCCTGGGGTACGCTTGTCAGTGTCGACTTGCGCCGCAATCGTATCGTCTGGCAGGTGCCGCTGGGCTCGACCGACGGCGTCGGGCCATGGTTCGCGCCGGCACGCAATTTCGGTATGCCCAACATGGGCGGCCCCATCGGCACGGCGGGCGATCTGGTGTTCGTCGGCGCGGCGATGGATAGCTATTTCCGCGCGTTCGACATCGAAACCGGTCGCGAGCTCTGGAAACACCGGCTGCCGGCCGGCGGCCAGGCGACTCCCATGACGTACCGGGCGGGCCGTAATCAGCGCCAGTTCATCGTCATCGCGGCCGGCGGCCACGGCAGCCTGCAGACACCGCGCGGCGACTACGTCATCGCCTTCGCGCTGCCGGCGATGCCACGCCCGGGAAGTTAGGCTCAATGCACGTCATCTACGATTTACGCTCGCGGAGATTCGAATGTCGGGTTTTCTGATTCTGTCCATCGCCATCCAGGCGGGCCTCATCATCCATGTCATCAAGACCGGCCGGAACCAGATCTGGATCTGGGTGCTCGCGCTGCTGTCGATTCCGGGAGCCATCGCCTACATCGCGGTGGAGATCCTGCCCGATCTGTTCCGCAGCCAGACGGCTCAACGCACCGCGCGCGGCTTCAAGAAAGCGATGGACCCGCAGGCCAACCTGCGGCGCTACGAGAGCGAAGCGCGCGTGACCGGCAACGTGGCGGGCCGCCAGCGCTATGCGGAAGAGCTCGAGCGCCACGGCAAGCACGACGAGGCCATCGCTCAATATCGCTCAGCGCTCACCGGCCTTTACGAGCATGACCCCAACCTCATGCTCGGCGTTGCCCGTACGCAATTCGCCAAGGGCGATGCGGTCGCGGCTCGTACGACGCTCGACGATCTCATCCGGGTGAATCCGGATTTCAAATCGCCCGAAGGGCATCTACTCTACGCTCGTGCGCTGGAGGGTGAGGGTAACTTCCAGAAGGCGCTCGAAGAGTATGGGGTGCTCGCCCCCTCCTATCCTGGAGCGGAAGCGGCCGTGCGGTATGCACAGCTGCTGCAGTCACAGGGACGGCGCGAAGAAGCGCAAAAAGTCGCACGCGAACTGCTCGAGCAGGCCCGGATAGCGCCGGCGCATTACCGCAAGGCGCAGAAGTCCTGGTTGGATGCGGCTCAGCGCCTGGCGTAGCGCCAGCTCATGGCCGGCACTGGCTGCTTGCCGGCGGCAGCTCTTTGCAATGCCAGCTCCCTGCAACCCACCTCAATGATGTTGGCGCCGCTCATCGATATCGACCGCGCGGACTCGCGCATCCTGGCGCAGGCGCTCGAGCGCCGCACGACAATCGACCTCGCCGCTAGCGCCCGATAACGTAAACAGAAAGAGGTTGCGGGCAATGACGCTCACGAAAGTGAGCTGGACGTCGGTCGCCCGCGCCAGGTCCGCCACGAAACGATCATCCGGCGCATGCTGCATTTCGGCGGCAAACGCCATGATGACTCGCGTCTCGCAACCACCCGTGCGTGCGCCCGCAGGGTCGGCCGCGGAAGGTCGGCTCGCGCAGGCCGCCAGCGCAAGGGGGATAAAGAGGACGCTCCATCGCGGAACCCAGTGAAATAAACTCAATGTCGGTCTCGCCATATGACCGTTGAACCTGCGGTTGGGTCCGTGACGATACGGCAAGTTCCTCGCCGGTGCGCTCCCGCCAGTCAGAGACGCAGCGCCGTTCGCCGTCGAAGGCAGGCAGACGCCAGCATGAGAGTGCTTGCAAGCAGAGTGCATACGTCCATCGCACCACCGCCGCCGCCGCTCCCGCTGCTACTGGACCTGGCCGATCCGGTCGTGGTGCTCGTGCCGCCAGTCGTGCCACCCGGGCCCGAAGTGCTGGGTGGTGCTGTAATAGTGACCTCCGCCGAGCCCATGCGAGTCGAATCCGCAGCGCAGATGGCCGTGACTGTAACCGTCGCCACCGAAGGTACGGTCAAGGGTGACGCATAGAGCCCGGCAGCGGTAATCGTGCCGACAACTGAGTTGCCGCCCGCAATACCGTCGACCTCCCACGTAACCGCCATATTCGTGGCGTTGGTGACTGTCGCGGTAAACGCCTGCGTGCCCGTCCCTGCCTGGACGCTCGCACTAGCGGGTGTAATCGAGACGTTCACAGGCGCGGGCGGAACGGGACATGTGCCATTGTTTGCTGTTGGAGGAGCCGTCGTCGTTGCGGCAGTTGAGCTCACGACGACGTCGGCGGTGTCCGTATGGCCAGCGTCATCGGTAACAGTCAGCCGCACCGTATAGGAGCCCGCGGCCGGTGCCACAAGAGTTGCAGAGGCAGTGTTGGCACCCTGAATCGCATTCGTGGAAGTACTGATGTTGGTCCACGCATAGCTGGCGATGACATGGCTGCAGGCAGCCGTGCTGCCGATGCCTGACAGCATCACGTTCTGACCAGCAGAAACCGTCGTGGGCACTGCTACAGCCGCAATCGGGCGCAATGCCGCCTTGAGCGCACCGGGAGCGTTTGCCATCCCGGCCCCGCAGGTCCGGGCTGTGCAATTACATTCAGTTGGCTGCACATCGTTCGCGTTTGCCGGCACATGGCAGTTGGGAATGGTCGGGTCGGAAGAGACCGGGAAGGCCTTCGAGCCTTCCTGCAGGCGCGCAATGAGCTGCGGCGCCCGCAGATTGCTGTTGACGCTCGTCATGAGCGCCGCAATGGCCGAGACGATCGGCGCCGAGAAACTGGTACCGAGGTTGGGATTGAGCTGGTCCGTATAGCCGCTCGTCGTCGGGCCCGTCGTGCCGTTGTTGATCGTGGTATCGATGGAAAACAGGCAGGCCCCGCTGGTATTCACGCAGTTTCCCGCGGGCGCGCTCAAGGCCACCTCAGGTCCCAGGCTGCTGAATCCCACTTTCGTGCCGGCCTGCCGCAGGCCGGCGATGCCCGCCACGCCAACGCAATTGGCCGGTGAGTCGACCGGCCCTCCCTCATTGCCCGCAGACACGACGACGAGCACGCCTTTCGCGACCACCTCGTCGATGACTGTCTGCTGGGCCGACGTGCACGCGCCGCTGCTGCCGAGGCTCATGTTGATGATCTGCGCGGGATGAGTGTTGTCCGGCACTCCCGCGACATGCAGTCCCGCTGCCCAGCGCATTGCCTCCAGAATGTCGGAGTCCAGGCCACCGCACTTGCCGAGCACGCGAACGGGCAGGATCTTCGGCCCCCAGGTGATACCGGCGATGCCGCTGGAGTTGTTCGTGACCGCGCCCAGAATGCCGGCAGTACGCGTGCCATGCCAGGAGCTGTCCCCGACAGTGCAGCCTGTGAATTCGGGGGTGGCGGCGTCGGCCGACGTGATCCAGTCACCCGGATCGGACGCGTCGGCATCCCTGCCATTGCCGTCGTTGGCAATCGAAGGATCCGTGATGAAATCGTAGCCGGCCAGAAGGCGTGCGCCGCCCGAGACGCCCAGGTCCGGATGGTCATAGCGGATGCCGGTATCAAGATCGGCCATGACAATATCGCTGCGCCCCGTCGTGGTATCCCACCCGGTCGTTGCATCTATTGCCGCAGGCTGGACATTCTGTTCATACCACTGGTTTACATACAGCGGATCATTGGGCATTGCGTGCGGATAGCGTCGCTGGTCCAGCTCGGCAGACTCGACGGTCGAATCAGCCCGTAGGCGCGCCAACGTGGCCGCCGCCGTTTCGCCCGGAGCGGAAGCAACCTGCATCAGGTGCAATCCCCTCGTGATCTGCCGCGACTGCTTGAGAGTCATGTTGGAACGCATGGCAAGAGCTTCGACCACGTCGATGGCCGCCTGGGCCTGCGGCCGCGAACTCGCCGCAGTGGAACGTAGCTTCACGAGCACCTGCACCGTGCCCGGCTGGGTCACGCCGGTGGGATGAGTCCGCACCGGGTTGATTTCGGGGGTCGCAGCGGTCGCCTCCGCAAAGCTCGCCGAGAAGGCGGCCAGAACCCCGATCAGGCAGGCACGAAGCGTATCCATGGCGCTGGCTCGTCTCCAATGGGCGGAAAGCTCCGCACGTGAGCCGCACGATACTCTGCACCGCAAGCGCCAAACCGTGTCGGCGTCGAGCTACGGCTCCTAACGCCGACATTTAACAATTGGTAACAGCCACGTCCGTCTATTGCGAAGCCCGTCTCTTGACACCAGCCGCTGGCACCTGCTGCGTGATGCAGTGGATATTGCCGCCGCCGAGCAGCACTTCCCGCGCGGGCACTCCAACAATCCGCCGCTCGGGAAACAGGCGTTTCAGGCGAGCGGCCGCCGCCCGGTCGGTCCGTGGATCCAGCAACGGCATGACCACTCCGCCGTTGGCAATGTAGAAATTCACGTAGCTCGCTGCCAGCCGCTCGCCGCCGGCGCGAGGCTTGGTCCCCTCCCTTGCGACGATGCCGCTCGCCTCTTTTGCGTTCATGGTGAGGGGGCCGGGCATCATCAGCTTGGTAACCTGCAGCCGCCGTCCCCGCGCATCCTGCTCGTCGTTCAGGCGCTCCCACGCATCCAGCGAAATCGGATACTGCGGATCGCGCTTGTTATCGGTCCAGGTGAGACAGACCGCGCCAGGACGCACGAAACACGCGAGATTGTCGATATGCCCGCCCGTCTCGTCGTTGCAGACTCCCTTGCCGAGCCAGATGATCCGGGTCACACCCAGGTAATCGCGCAGAATCGCCTCCAGCCGCTCACGGTTCAACAGCGGATTGCGATTGATGTTGAGCAGGCACTCCTCGGTGACGAGCGCCGTACCTTCGCCATCGACGTGGATGGCACCGCCCTCGTTGATGATCGGCGCGCGATAACGCTCACGGTTTTCGATCTCCAACACCTTGCGCGCCACGAGGTCGTCCTGATCCCATGGGAAATACAGCCCGCCCTGCAACCCGCCCCAGGCATTGAACTGCCAGTCCACACCGCGAACCGCGCCGCGCCGGTCCACGACAAACGTGGGTCCGACGTCGCGCATCCAACAGTCATCGTGCGATATTTCGACCACCCGTATGCGGGGATCCAATAGTGCACGGGCCACCTGGAAGTCAGCCGCGGTAACCCCGACCGTAACCGGCTCGAACGTCGCAATGGCCGCGGCGACGCCCGCAAAGGCAAGTTGTGCCGGCCGTGCCGCTTCGCGCCAGTTATCCGGCCGCTCCGGCCAGAGCATCCAGCAGCCGGCGTGCGGCTCGAACTCGCCCGGCATCCAGAATCCATCGGCGGCCGGCGTGGTTGTGAGCGTCTGTGTCATTTCCGCAAGCGGCTATGGTGGTACCCATAGAACCCGTAGATCGCCATACCGATGGCGGTCCAGATGACGAGCCGGATCCAGGTGGCGTTGGACAGCGCAAGCGTCATGCTGAGGCAGACCAGTGTGCCCAGGATGCAGGTGAACGGAGCCCAGGGTACCCGGAAGGGCCTAGGAGCATCCGGACGCTTCTTGCGCATCACGAGAACGCCGAGGCACACGACAGCAAAGGCGAGCAGGATGCCGATGGAGATGAGGTCCGCCAGCACATCAAGGGGAAACACACCGGCGATCAATGCCGCGACGAGACCCGTGACCGCCGTGGCCACATGCGGAGTTTTGAACCGGGGATGACACTTGCTCATCGACGGGGGCAGCAGCCCATCGTCGGCCATTGCCAGCAGGATGCGCGGCTGCCCGAGGAGCGACGTCAGGATAACCGACGTCATGCCGATGATGGCTCCCGTCTTGACGAATATGCCGAGCCAGGCCAGTTGCGGGTGCGCGTCGAGGGCGACGGCGACCGGCGCATCGACGTCGAGCTTCGTGAACGGCACCATGCCCGTCATCACGGCAGACATGCCTACGTAGAGGATGGAGGAAATGACCAGCGCGCCCAGGATGCCGATGGGGAGATCGCGCTGCGGATTACGGGCCTCGAGCGCCGTGGTCGAGGCGGTGTCGAAACCGACATACGAGAAGAAGATGATGGCCGCACCCTGCAGCACGCCACTCCAGCCGAAATGGCCGAACTTGCCCGTATTGGGTGGGATATACGGATGCCAGTTGGCAGGGTCGATGTACTTCAACCCGGCGACGATGAAGACCACGATGATCCCAACCTTCAGGGATACCATGAAGGTGTTCGCACCGGCCGATTGCGACACTCCGATGTAGCACACGGTGCTCATCGCCGCGACGATCAGAACCGCCGGCAGATTGACGATGGCGCCTGTTGAAACGAAGTGTCCGTTGGCGTCCTGCTCGAAGGGCGCGTTGACCAGCAGCGCGGGCAGGTGGATGTGGGCGTCGCCGAGCAGGTTCACGACATATCCGGACCAGCTCACCGCCACCGCCGAGGCGGAGATGCCGTACTCGAGAAGCAGGTTCCACCCTATGAACCACGCCAGGCCTTCGCCGAGCGTCGCATACGTATAGCTATAGGCGCTTCCCGGCACCGGCAGGAAGGCCGCGAACTCCGCATAACACAGCGCCGCCAGCCCGCTGCCAAACGCGGCGATGAGCAGGGACAGAGTGACCGCCGGGCCGGCCTGAGCGGCCGCGACGGTGCCCGTGAGCACGAAAATGCCCGTCCCGATGGTCGCACCCAGGCCGATCGCGGTCAGCGACCAGGCGGTGAGCACCTGGTTGAGGCGCTTGGCGCCGGACCTGTCCGCGGGGTCAATAGGCCGCACGGCAAGCATTTGACGCAGGATGGACCCCATCAAGACCCCTTCAGTCGACACTGTTGTTGGTAGCCGCATAGGCGCGAAATGACGTGCTATTCCGGCAAGCCGCGCAAGTCTCTCATACGGCACGCGAATTGTGCGACGGGCCTCGTGGGCCCGCGGCCCACAGCCTGCGATGCCTGCGCAGCGGCGGGGACGCGCGTCAAGGCAGCTGCCCGAGGACGAGCGTGAGTCAAGGCAGTGGTTGTCACCGGAAAGCGCGCCACTGGCGCCCGCATGCAGCGGTCCTGATTCTCCGCAGCGGGCCTGCGGCGCTGTGCTAGCATTTCCAGCCCGGCGGCGCGTACCCGCGGCCGATGAATCTTTCGGAGAAATCGTCAATGTCCACGGCTGCACCCATGAAGGTCACGCCGCCCCCGCAGGGCGCGAAGATCACGATCCGCGACGGCAAGCTCAGCGTCCCCGAGAACCCCATCATTCCGTTCATCGAGGGCGACGGCACCGGACGGGACATCTGGCGAGCCAGCGTGCGCGTCATGGATGCTGCGGTTCAGAAGGCCTATGGGGGCAAACGGAAGATTCACTGGATGGAAGTCTTCGCGGGCGAGAAGGCGAACAAGCTGTTCAATTCGTGGTTACCGGACGAAACCGTCACGGCCTGCCGCGACTATCTCGTCTCGATCAAGGGTCCTCTCACCACGCCGGTCGGCGGCGGTATCCGGTCCCTGAATGTCGCCTTGCGACAGCTATTGGACCTGTACGTCTGCCTGCGCCCGGTACGCTGGTTCAAGGGCGTGCCTTCCCCTGTGAAGCATCCCGAGAAAGTGGACATGGTGATCTTCCGTGAAAATACGGAGGACATTTACGTAGGCATCGAGTTCGAGGCCGGCACGGAGGACAACAAAAAGTTCCTCGACCTGTTCAAGCAGTCCTTCCCGAAGCAGTACGCGAAGATCCGCTTCCCGGACTCCTCGGGCATCGGCATCAAGCCGGTATCGAAGGAAGGCTCGGAGCGCCTCATCCGCTCCGCCATCGAGTACGCGGTGGCGAACAAGCGCAAGAGCCTGACGCTGGTTCACAAGGGCAATATCCAGAAGTTCACGGAAGGCGCCTTTCGGAACTGGGGTTATCAGCTGGCCGAGCGCGAATTCAGCGGCACCACCTACACGTGGGAGCAGTGGGAGCGCACCAAGGCGGCCAAGGGCGAGAAGGATGCAAATGCCGAGATGGATGCCGCCAAAAAAGCCGGCATGGTCATCGTCAAGGACGCCATCGCCGACATCGCCCTGCAGCAGGTGCTGACGCGTTCGGACGAATTCGACGTCATCGCGACTCTCAACCTCAACGGCGACTACATCTCCGACGCCCTCGCCGCGCAGGTGGGTGGTATCGGCATCGCGCCCGGCGGCAACATCAACTACAAGACGGGCCATGCTGTGTTTGAAGCCACTCACGGCACGGCACCGAAGTATGCGGACCTCGACAAGGTGAACCCCGGCTCGGTCATTCTTTCCGGCGAGATGATGTTTCGTTACATGGGGTGGCTCGAGGCCGCGGACGCGCTCATCAATGCGATGGACAAGACGATTGGACAGAAGATCGTGACATACGACTTCGCCCGCCTCATGGAAGGTGCGCAGGAAGTGTCGACGAGCGCCTTCGGGGATGCGCTGATCAGGAATCTGTAACGACCGCGCGGTGCGGGTGGGGCGTATGCCGTCGACGACCGACAACATGACCGTCCTCGCATGGGCGCGCAAAGTGCAGGCCATCGCGCACAACGGCCTGATGTTCTCGACGGATCCGTTCGACCGCGAACGTTACACGCAGCTGCAGGACCTGGTTGCCTCCATCGTCGCCTCCGAGCTCGACATCCCGCTTGGCAAGGCGAAGGCGCTCTGGGACAAAGAGGAAGGCTACGCAACGCCCAAAGTGGACGTGCGCGGCGGCGTGTTCGACGGCGATAAGGTTCTTCTCGTGCGAGAGCGGTCCGACGGCAGGTGGACGCTGCCGGGCGGGTGGGTCGACGTGAACGATGCGCCGTCGGAAGCAGTGGTCCGCGAGATCTACGAAGAATCCGGCTACCGCGCCAAAGCGCTCAAGCTGGCCGCGCTCGTGGACAAGAACAGGCACCCTCACCCGCCCTCCGTTCACCACATCTACAAGTTGTTCTTCCTCTGCGAGCTGGTAGGCGGCACCGCCACGATCAGCAATGAAACCGACGCGGTGGAGTTCTTTCCCGTGCATGGCCTTCCGGAGCTCTCCGAAGGCCGCGCGCTACGCTCGCAGATCGAGCGCCTGTACGTACATCAGCTCAACAGAGGCCTGCCTACCGATTTCGACTAATGACCGCGGCCCCGGACACCTCAGCGCCTGACCTCGCGCGCGCCTGCGCGCGCCAGATTGCCGAGGCGTTCGCGAGCTACAACGCGCAGTTCCGGTCGATCACACGCCGCGCGCCGCTGCGGTTCGACAGCCGCGACTCGAAGGCAAGCCAGCGCGACGCTGTCGAGCGGATCGACCTGTACGATCTATTCGTAAATCAGACGGTCACCACGGTACGCACGCGGCTGGGGCAGGGAGCGCTCGAGCGGAGCCTGTGGATCCGGATCCGCGATAATTTCCCCGCGGAAATCAGCAGCCTTCCCGACCCCGAATTCGCGAAGACCTTCTTCAGCTCCATTACCCGACGCCTGTTCGGGACTGTCGGCATCGCCCCCGACATCGAGTTCGTCGCAACGGACCTGGATCCGCTGGCAAACATCACGTCCGCGGTTGGGACCAACACCTATCTCAATCACGGCTCACTGCCGTTGCTATTCGAGGACGTGCTCGGCGACGTACGGTTCCGCTCATCCTGGAGGGATCTCGACAAAAGCATCCTGCACGTCACGAGCGAGGTGACCGCGCATCTGCATGCGCGCAATGAGCGCCGGCCCGTGCTGCGCGTGGAAATCATTCGCCCGGTGTTCTACCAGATCAGCCGGGCCTACATCGTCGGGCGCATCGTCGGAGCAGGATTCCTGGTCCCCCTGGTCATCGCGCTGAAGAACACCGATGGCGGCATTCTGGTCGACGCCGTCATGCTCGCCGAGGGCGATGTCAGCATCGTATTCAGCTTCACGCGCTCCTACTTTCACGTCGACCTCGAGCGCGTCGGCGAAGCGGTTGTGTTCCTCAAATCGATGCTGCCGGTAAAGCCGGTGAGCGAGCTGTTCACCGTTCTCGGCCGCGCGAAGCAGGGCAAGACGGAACGTTATCGGGAGCTCATGCATCATCTCGAAAAGACGCACGACCAGTTCGTGCATGCCGCCGGCGAGCGCGGCCTCGTGATGGTGTGCTTCACGCTGCCCTCCTTCGATGTCGTGTTCAAAATCATCCGTGACCGCTTCCCCTATCCGAAAAGCGTGCTGCGCGAAGAGGTGATGGCTAAGTACCAGCTGGTGTTCAAGCACGATCGGGCCGGGCGGCTCGTCGACGCGCAGGAGTTCAGGCGCCTGCGCTTCCCACGCACGCTGTTCGCACCTGAGCTTCTCGAGGAGTTGCTCAGCGAAACGGCAATGACCGTGCACGAGGATGGCAGCAACCTCGTTTTCGATCACATGTACATCGAACGACGCATGACGCCGCTCAACCTTTACCTACGCTCCGCTACGGATGCTGCGGCCGAGCGGGCGGTACTCGACTACGGGCAATGCATTCGTGACCTCGCCTATACGAACATCTTCGCCGGCGACCTGTTGCTGAAGAACTTCGGCGTCACGCGCCACGGACGCGTGATCTTCTACGACTACGACGAGCTATGCGCCGTAACCGACTGTCGTTTTCGCGATCTGCCGGAGGCCACGAACCCTGAAGATGAAATGCGGGGCGAGGCGTGGTTCTATGTCGCGGACAACGACGTATTCCCGGAGACCTTCCTCCGCTTCCTCGCCTTCAGCGATTCGCAACGGGAAGCGCTCTTGCGGATGCACGGAGAGGTCCTGACGGCACAGTTCTGGCGCACCGTGCAGGAACGGCTCAAAGAGGGAGAGGTCCTGGAAGTGCTGCCCTATCATCCCCACCGCGTGCGGGTCGCCAGCAGCGCCTGACAAGGCGGCTCGCCAAGCGGCGCCCGTCCCACACAGCGCTTCATTCGAAGCGCTGCCACGGTAGGCTGCAGCGGCTACTGCGCAGCCTGCAGCGCCTGTTTAACATCTTCGACGAGGTCGTCGAGATCCTCGAGGCCGATCGACAGCCGCACCGTCCCCTCCGTGACGCCGGACAGCTTCTGCTGATCCGCAGTCAAGTCCCGCCCGCCCATCATCTGCGGAGCGACCACGAGCGATTCCGTGGAGCCCAGGCTCGCGGCCAAGGCAAACAACTTGAGCGCATCGGCAAACTTCCCACCCGCATCCGCTCCAGCCTGCAGATCGAAGCTCACGATGCTGCCGAAGTCGCGCATTTGCGCCCGCGCCAGCGCGTGTTGAGGGTGCGTCGCCAGACCGGGGTAATGCACGCGAGCCACGGCCGGATGCGCAGCCAGCAACTCTGCGATCTTCATGGCGCTCGCGGACTGCGCCTGGTAGCGGACGAAATAGGTTTTCAGGCCGCGAAGAATGAGAAAGGCCGCGTGTGGATCGAGCATCCCGCCGAGCGCCCCGAAATCGTTCCGCAAGCTTCGAATGAGGTCGCTGCGGCCGATGACGGCTCCGCCCATGACGTCACCGGCGCCGGATGCGTATTTCGTGAGGCTATGCAGGAACACGTCTACGTCGTACTCACCATGCTGGTGGAACCCTGCGAAAGTGTTGTCCATGACGGTGAGAGCGCCCGCAGCCTTGGCGAGCCGTGTGAGCGCCGGGATGTCGGCGATCTTGGTCACCGGATTCGTGGGACTCTCGAAGAGCACGAGCCGCGTGGGATGCGCCGCCAGCGCCCGCTCGGCACCCGCGGTATCTTCGATGGAAATCATCGTGTGCGTCACGCCAAAGCGGCCAAGCAGGCGACGGATGAGATACCGTGTCGGGTTATAGGTTTCGACGAAACACAGGATGTGATCGCCCTGCTTCGTCAACGCCAACAGGGTCTGCGAGATGGCGCCGACGCCGGACGATGTCACGAGGCACTCTTCACGCCCCTGCAGCTCCGCGAGCAGGAGCTCCAGCTGGCGCGTCGTGGGATTCGAAGCGCGCGTGTAGAAGAACCCGGGACGCTCGCCACGGAAATAACGTTCCGTTTCCTCGAGAGAGTCGAACTCGAACTTGACGGTCTGATAGATCGGCGCCACTACCGGCCGGTTGTCGGGCGGCAGGTCGACCGCCGGCGGATGATTGACGCGTGTGGGCTTCTTCATGGCTTGGGTGCGATGGGGGTTGCAGCCGTGAGCGGGTGCTGATCAGTCGTCCGCTTACCGGCTCGTGCGGCGAAGGCGTTGATCCGCAGGACCGCCTCATCCAGCGTGGCGTCGCGCTTGGCGATGCACAGCCGCACGACCGACAGCGCGGGAGGCTTGGCATAGAACGGCGACAAGGGAATGGTCGCCACGCCAGCCTCCGTCAACAGGCGCTCCGCAAATCCGATATCGTCGGGCGGAAAGAACTCGCTGAAATCCAGCAATTGAAAATACGTGCCCTGCGCCGGGGGCAGGCGGAACCCGGAGCCCTCGAGTGCGCCACGGACACGATCGCGCTTCGCCTGAAAGAATGCGGGCAGCCCACGCCAGGAATCCGGCTTCTCCGCCAGGTAGGCTGCAATCGCGTGTTGCAGGGGATGCGCGATACTGAACGTGTTGAACTGGTGCACTTTGCGCAGCTCACGGGTGAGTACGGCCGGCGCAATGGCGTAGCCCACACGCAAGCCGGTCGAGTGCATCGTCTTGCCGAACGAGAAGACGGTGAAGCTCTTCTGCGCGAGCTCCGGCTGCATGAGCACGGATGCATGGCTGCGGCCGTCGTACAACACGTGCTCGTAGACTTCGTCCGACAGCACCAGGATATCCCGCCCCCGGATCACATCCGCCAGGGCATTCAAATCTTCGGTCGTCGCGGCCGTGCATGCGGGGTTATGCGGGCTGTTGAACAGCACGAGCCGCGTGCGTTCGTTGATAGCGGCGCGTACGCGGTCCCAGTCATACCGAAATCCCGGCGGCATGAGCGGCAGACGAATACAGTTCCCGCCCGCGAGCCGGACCGCCGGATCGTAGGAATCGTACGCAGGATCGAACGCGATGACCTCGTCGCCCGGCCCAACGACCGCCTGGATCGCCGAGTAGATCGCCTCCGTTGCTCCAAGTGTGATGGTGACCTGCGACTCGGGGTCCACCGAGAGCCCGTAACTCATGGCGAGCTTGTGCGCGATCCGCTCACGCAGCGTCATCACTCCTTCCATCGGAGCGTACTGGTTGTGGCCCTGGGTCATGGCGGCCGCAACCAGCTCGGTGAGCCGGGGATCGATGTCGTAGTCGGGAAAGCCCTGCCCGAGGTTGAGCGCGCCCAGCTCCCGAGCCCGCCGCGACATGACGGTGAAAATAGTAGTGCCGACGTCGGGCAGTTTGCTGCGGTGGAAGGTGTCCATGGGCCGGCGGTCCGCGCGGCTAGCGGGAGTCCGCTTCGGCGGCCGCAAGCGCCGCACCGATCACACCGGCTTGCCCGGCAAAGCGCGCGGAACAAATCCTTGCCTCGGAGCGCAGCAGCGGCGCGAAGTCAGCGAAGCGCTCGCTCACCGCGCCCCCCAGAATGAACATGTCGGGCCACAGGAGAGCGTGCATGCGGTCGAGATACTCGTTCACGCGCGCGATCCAGTCAGTCCAGTCCAGATTGAGCGCCGTCTTGACGTGCGCCGACGCCCACTTCTCCGCATCCATCCCGCGCAATTCCATGTGCCCGAGCTCGGTGTTGGGCAGCAGCTGGCCCTCGATGAACAGTGCGGTGCCGATCCCGGTGCCGAAGGTGAGCATGACGACGGTTCCCAGCTCCCCTCGGCCCGCGCCCCACCGCATCTCGGCGATGCCGGCCGCGTCCGCGTCATTAAGAAACTCCGCAGGCTGCCCGAGTGCGTCCGCAACCAGCTCGGCGCCGTCCGCTCCGATCCAGGAAGCATCGATGTTGGCGGCCGTCCGGACTATGCCTTTCTTCACGACGCTCGGAAAGGCGACACCGACTCTTCCACTGCCTTGCGGCAACCGGCGCGAGAGTCCTGCGATGACCTCCACGACTCCTGCCGGTGTTGCCGGCCGCGGCGTGGGGGCGGACAGCAACTCGCCGATGAGCTGGCCGCCGTCCACATCGACGAGCCCCGCTTTCACCGAGGAGCCCCCCACATCGAATCCTTGGATTTTACACGTCATGAAGGCAACAGCTCAAAGGTTGGCGGCGGCGGCAAGCTGCTCGTCGCGCTCGCGGCGCCGATTCTGATAACGCATCCAAATGGCGGACGCTGCGATCCCGAGCGCGACCACCGTCACCATGATCGTGGCGAGGGCATTCACGTCCGGGCTCACCCCGAGCCGCACTTTTGAAAAGATGACCATCGGCAGGGTGCTCGATCCGGGGCCGGCAACGAACTGCGTAATGACCAGATCGTCCCACGACAGCGTGAACGCAAGCAACCAGCCGGACAGAATCGCCGGGACGATCAGTGGCAGTGTGACGCGGAAGAATACCTTCACGGGACGTGCACCCAGGTCCATCGCAGCCTCTTCCAGCGACTCGTCGAAGCCGACCAGGCGGGACTGTACCACCACCGTCACGTAAGCCATGCAGAAGGTGATGTGCGCCAGAGTGATGGTCACTGCGCCCGAGCCTTTCGGCCAGCCGATGAGCTGCTCCAGGGAGACGAACATCAGCAGCAGCGACAGCCCCGTGATGACTTCCGGCATCACTATGGGCGCGGTCGTCATTCCGGTCAGCAGCGTGCGCCCGCGAAAGGGGCCGAATCTCGCGAGCGCGACACCCGTCAGGGTGCCCAGGATGACCGCTCCGGTGGCCGAGATCAGGGCAATCCGTATGGACAGCCAGGCGGCACCCATGATCTGTCCATTCGACATGAGCGCCGTGTACCACTTGAGCGTGGGCGAATGCGCCGCATCCCAGACCGTCACCAGCCGCGAATTGTTGAACGAAAAAATGACCATCGACAGGATGGGCACGTACAGAAACACCAGCCCGAGCACGAGCGCGGTACGCGAGAAAACGCCCCGTGAGGACTTCATTTCTGCGCCTCGAGCTCGCGCCGCTGGAAATGCTGGAACAGCATGATCGGGATCACGAGCGCCAGGAGGATGAGAATGGCCACGGCGCTGGCCACCGGCCAGTCGCGGTTCTCGAAGAATTCATCCGACAGCACGCGGCCGATCATGAGCTGGTCGGTGCGGCCGAGCAGCGAGGGCACCACATACTCCCCGACCGCCGGAATAAAAACCAGCAGCGAGCCGGCGACGATGCCCGCGATCGATTGCGGCAGCGTGATGCGCAGGAATGCCGTGACCGGATGTGCCCCCAGATCGGCCGCCGCCTCGAGCAGGGTGTTGTCATGCTTCTCCAGATTCGCATACAGCGGCAGGATCATGAACGGCAGATAGGAATACACGATGCCGATGTACACGGCGAAATCGGTCTGCAGCAGCGGCAATGGCTCGTGGATGAGGCCGAAATACAGCAGCGCATTGTTGATCACGCCGTTGTTCTTGAGGAGCCCGATCCACGCGTACACGCGTAGCAGGAACGAGGTCCAGAACGGCAGCACGATCATCATCAGCAGCACATTGCGCCAGGTCGGCCCGGCATGGGCGATGGCGTAGGCCATCGGATAGCCGATGAGCAGACAGCAGAGGGTCGCGACCGCGGCGACTTTGAGCGAATACAGATATGAGCTGATGTACAGCCGATCCGTGAACAGGAACGCATAGTTGGCCAGGTGCAGCTTGGGAACCGGCAGGCCGTTGAGCCACTGGAACAGCGGCGCGTATGGCGGCATGGCGAGCCGGACTTCCGAGAAGGAAATCTTGAAGACGATGATGAAGGGAACGAGGAAGAACAGGAGCAGCC
>JAQGOC010000122.1 GCA_028293805.1 Gammaproteobacteria bacterium | reverse complement strand
TCATGCCGGGGGACAACATCAAGATTAACGTGGAGCTGATCAGCCCGATTGCGATGGAAGACGGCCTGCGCTTCGCCATCCGTGAGGGTGGCAAGACGGTCGGCGCCGGCGTCGTCGCGAAGATCCTGAAATAGGCGCGAGGTACGAAGCGGATTTCCTATCGGCGCGAGCGCCGCTACTCTTCGCAGGTTTGCGCCTTGGCAGACCCGCGGGACCGTGGCGCGATGCGCATGACAAGTTTCTGCAGGCCAGTAGCTCAATTGGCAGAGCGGCGGTCTCCAAAACCGCAGGTTGGGGGTTCGATTCCCTCCTGGCCTGCCATCGGTTGATATGACAGTAGAAATCAAAGCTCAGGATGGCGGCGGTGCGAATACCGCGAAGCTCGTGATCGCGATACTGATCGTGATTGCCGGAGTCGCGGGGTACTACCTGCTCGCCAACCATGCGGTCTGGCTGCGCTGGCTCCCGGTAGTCGGCGGCATCGTTCTGGCCGCGGTCGTCATCGGATGGTCGCAGTACGGCACCGATCTGCGGCAGTTCATGGTCGACGCCCGGGTCGAGCTGCGCAAGATCGTCTGGCCTGGTCGTCAGGAGACCGGCATGACGACCTTGGTCGTCTTCGTGTTCGTTTTGGCCGCGGGGCTGTTCTTCTGGGGGCTCGATCTCGTCCTTGCATGGGCGACACGGGCTTTGACCGGACAAGGGGGCTGATTCGTGGCGCTCAGATGGTACGTGGTGCATGCCTATTCGAATTTCGAGCATCGGGTGCAGGAGTCGCTGAAAGAGCGGATCCGCCGCGCCGGGCTCGAGCCGAAATTCGGCGAGATCCTGGTCCCGACCGAAGAGGTCGTCGAGATGCGGGACGGTGTGAAGCGCAAAAGCGAGCGCAAGTTCTACCCCGGCTACGTGCTGGTGCAGATGGAGATGGACGAGGACACCTGGCATCTCGTGCGAGATGTGCCGAAGGTGCTCGGATTCATCGGCGGCACTCCGGAGAAGCCCGCGCCCATCACCGACAAGGAAGCGATGCAGATTCTGCGTCGCGTCGAGGAAGGCGCCGACAAGCCACGGCCCAAGGTGCTCTTCGAGCCCGGCGAAGTGGTTCGCGTGGTCGATGGCCCGTTCAACGACTTCAA
This sequence comes from Gammaproteobacteria bacterium, assembly GCA_028293805.1. Classification (GTDB taxonomy): domain Bacteria; phylum Pseudomonadota; class Gammaproteobacteria; order Steroidobacterales; family Steroidobacteraceae; genus 13-2-20CM-66-19. The sequence continues at coordinate 2,905 of JAQGOC010000122.1, read as the reverse complement.
CGGCGTCGTCGAGAGCGTGAACTACGAGAAGAACCGGCTGCAGGTGGCCGTCCAGATTCTCGGCCGCTCGACCCCCGTGGAGCTCGACTTCTCGCAGGTGGAGAAAGCCTGAGCTCATGCAGCGACCGGAAGCGCCGCGCTTCTGCCGGCCTGAGGGCCGTGAGCGATTTCCGATATCCGCTGAAAGTGCCCCGCAGGCCCTTCAGTGGAGAACAGCAGGCAAAAAACACGCTTTTTGCCTGCGGGCGACGAGTGATGTCCGCTGAAGGCGCCCCCGGGGCGATTTTCAGCCAAATAGATCTGGGGAGCTTAACGGCGCCAGGACCCAGGAGAGGTAATTCATGGCTAAGAAAGTAAACGGCTACATCAAGCTGCAGGTGCCGGCAGGCGCCGCCAACCCCTCGCCCCCGATCGGGCCGGCGCTGGGACAGCAGGGTGTGAACATCATGGAGTTCTGCAAGCAGTTCAACGCGCAGACCCAGAAGATGGAGAAGGGGTTGCCCATCCCGGTGATCATCACCGTGTACAGCGACCGCAGCTTCACCTTCATCATGAAGACGCCGCCGGCCGCGGTGCTCATCCGCAAGATCATCGGTATCGAGAAGGGCAGCGGCACTCCCAACACCGCCAAGGTCGGGAAGATCTCGCGCAAGCAGCTCGAGGAAGTCGCGAAGATGAAGCAGCCCGACCTCACGGCCGCCGATCTCGAAGCCGCCATCCGCACCATTGCGGGTAGCGCTCGCAGCATGGGCGTCGACGTGGAAGGAGTTTGATCATGGCATTAGTGAAGCGCATGAAGCCCTGGAAAGAGAAGCTGACGCCAGGCAAGCAATACCCGGTCGATGAGGCCCTCAAGCTCGTCAAAGAGTTCGCGACGGCGAAGTTCGCCGAGTCCGTGGACGCGGCCGTGAATCTCGGCATCGACGCGAGCAAGTCGGACCAGCAGGTCCGCGGCTCGACCGTAATGCCGCACGGTATCGGCAAGGCGGTCCGTGTGGCGGTGTTCACCTCCGGCAAGAACCAGGAGCTGGCGAAAGCCGCGGGCGCCGACATCGTCGGTCTCGAGGACCTCGCCGCCAAGGTCAAGGCCGGTGAGCTCAACTTCGACGTGGTCATCGCGAGCCCGGACGCCATGCGCGTCGTCGGTCAGCTGGGCCAGATCCTGGGCCCCCGCGGCCTCATGCCGAACCCGAAGGTCGGCACGGTGACGCCGAATGTGGCCGACGCCGTCAAGAACGCCAAGGCGGGCCAGGTGCGCTACCGCGTCGACAAGGCAGGAATCATCCACTGCACGATCGGCAAGGCGAATTTCGAGCCGACGCAGCTGAAGGAAAACCTTTCGGCGCTGATCGCGGACCTGCAGAAGGCGAAGCCCGCGACAGCGAAGGGCCAGTACCTGAAGCGCGTGACCCTGTCCTCGACGATGGGCCCGGGCGTCATCGTGGACCAGGGCAGCCTGGACAAGGCGCCCACGCAGGCGGCCTAGACCGTTCGGACGGATTCCGGCTCGCCGGAATCCGCTTTTGAGAATCCGCAGGTTTCGGATCGCCGGAACCTGCAGTCGAGTTTGATGCGGGCCCTCGAGTCCACGTAGGTGGGCGGGGGTTTCATCGAAGACCGCAGGCGAGGGAAGGGCTGGTCCACGGCTCGCGCCCTCTTAATCGCCGCCTGCGCAGATGGTGAACCGCTTTTCGCATCGAGGATCTCCTCGAGGCGTGAAGGTCACCGTCGTAAGGCGAAGCCGTACACGGAACGTAGGGCTTCATTCGTAGTGATCTTCAAGGCTTAAGGAGAGATTGAATGGCACTTAACCTGGAAGACAAGAAGGCGCTCGTAGCGGAAGTGGCCGAGATTGCAGCGCAGGCTCAATCGGTCGTGGCCGCAGAGTACCGCGGGCTTTCGGTAGGACAGATGACCGATCTGCGTGCGAAGGCGCGGAAGTCGGGTGTGTACGTGCGTGTCGTCAAGAACACGCTGGCACGCAAGGCTCTCGCCGGCACGTCGTTCGAATCGGTCGGACCGAAGCTCAAAGGGCCGCTCGTACTCGCATTCTCGAAGGACGATCCAGGCGCGGCCGCGCGCGTGGTGAAGGACTTCTCGAAGACGAACGAAAAGCTCGTGGCGACTCTCGTGTCCTTGGGCGGGCAGGTTCTGCCGGCCGGGGATCTCGATAAGGTCGCAAGCCTGCCGACCCGCGAACAAGCGTTGTCGATGCTGCTCGGCGTCATGAAAGCGCCGATCCAGAAGTTCGTCAGCACCCTTGCCGCGGCGCCGTCCAAGCTCGTGCGCACCGTTGCCGCCGTACGCGACCAGAAAGAAGCCGCGAACGCCTAGAAACTTGTCTTGAATTCAATTTAGGAGACCCAACATGGCTGTCAGCAAAGACGAAATCCTCGATTCGATCTCGAAAATGACCCTGATGGAGGTCGTCGAGCTCATCTCCGATATGGAGAAGAAGTTCGGCGTTACCGCCGCCGCCCCGGTCGCCGCAGCAGCGGGCCCGGCCGCCGCGGCCGCCGCTCCGGTAGAGGAGAAGACGGAATTCAGCGTCACTCTGAAAGAATACCCGGCGGACAAGAAGGTGACTGTAATCAAAGTGATCCGTGAGCTCACGGGTCTTGGCCTCAAGGAAGCGAAGGACCTCGTCGAGGGAGTGCCCTCTCTCGTGAAGGAATCCGTGAACAAGGCCGATTCGGAAACCATGAAGAAGAAGCTCGAGGATGCCGGCGCAAAGGTGGAGATCAAGTAATCCACCGCCTTGCGTCAATCCCCTCGTCTGCCTGCGGCTCACTGCGGTTCGAACACCGCCGTGATGCCGTGGGCGGATGAGGGGATGTTTTGCTTTGATTTGATGTTTCGCGCGTTCCCAGCTTCGTTATCCGTTTTGAGGTGACCCGATGGCTTA
>JAQGOC010000101.1 GCA_028293805.1 Gammaproteobacteria bacterium | reverse complement strand
ATGCATAGCCCCCGTGGGGAGCGCAAGCAGAGAGAGTTGTTTTCTGTGAAATGGAATTGGTTTCGGATTCTGGTCGCTGCCGCCGGCAGTGTGATGTTGGTCACACTTCTCGGAGCGTATGCGTTTGCATGCAGTTACGTGTACCTGGCGCCCTCGCTGCCGACCACGCAGGCGATGCGCAACGTGGAGATGCAGGTGCCTCTGCGCGTCTACACGCGCAACGGCGCACTGATCGCGCAGATCGGCGAGCAGCGGCGCATCCCCGCCACTTACGACCAGATCCCGGAGGTCGTGAAACACGCGTTTCTAGCGGCGGAGGACGATCGCTTTTTCGAGCATCACGGCATCGACTATCTCGGCGTCGTGCGCGCGGTCGCCGTCGACCTCATCTCCGGCGACAAGACGCAGGGCGCGAGCACGATCACGATGCAGACCGCCCGCAATATGTTTCTGACCCTCGACAAGACGGTCCGCCGCAAGCTGCAGGAGACGTTCGTCACATACGAGATGGAGCACGAGTTTTCCAAGCAGGAGATCTTCGGCCTGTATCTCAATGTCATTTTCTTCGGCCAGCGCGCTTACGGCGTGGCCGCTGCCGCCGAGACCTTCTTCGGCAAGACGCTCGACCAGCTCACCGTGGCCGAAGCCGCCACGATCGCAGGCGTGCCGAAAGCTCCCTCGCACTACAACCCGGTCGTCAATCCGCAGCTCGCGACGGGACGCCGCTCGTATGTCCTGAATCGGATGCGCGTGCTGGGATATATCGACGCGCCGACGGCGGAAGCAGCCAACAGCGAACCGATGCAGGCACGCGCGCACGCACCGTTGTTCGACGTGGAAGCGCCCTACATCGCGGAAATGGCGCGTCTCGAGCTGCGCCAGCGGTTCGGAGCAACCGCCGAGAGCGCCGGTTACAAAATGTACACCACGATCGACGGGCGACTGCAGGCAGCTGGGAATCGTGCGGTCCGCATCGGCCTCATCGAGTACGACCGCCGGCACGGCTTTCGCGGTCCGGCGGGCCATGTCGAGCTCGGCAGCAACGCAAAACCGGAGCAGCTCGATCAGTTCGTGGATGAATATGCATCGGTCGGCAATCTGTCGCCGGCAGTCGTGGTCTCCGTCGCGGCGAAAACCGCGCGCGTCTATGTCAGGTCACGCGGCTTCGCCCAGATCGAATGGGACGGCCTGGCCTGGGCCCGCAAGCCCGGCAGCAATCAGGCTGTGGGCCCGGTCCCGAAAAGCGCCGACGAAGTGGTCTCGCGCGGCGATGTGGTTTACGTGGTCGCGGACACTTCGGGACATGCGCAGCTCGCGCAGGTGCCCGAAGCGCAGAGCGCGCTCGTCGCGCTGGATCCCAACGATGGCAGCGTCGCGGCTCTCGTCGGTGGGTTCGACTATTTCACCAATAAGTACAACCGCGTCACCCAGGCGAAGCGCCTGCCGGGCTCGGGGTTCAAGCCCTTTCTGTATTCGGCGGCGCTGGATAACGGCTTCACGCCGGCGAGTGTGTTGCTCGATGCGCCGTTCGTGCTCGAAGGCCAGGGCATCGAAAGCTCCTGGCGCCCGGAGAACTCCCACGGTCAGTTCGGCGGACCCATGCGGCTGCGCGAGGCGCTCGTGCAATCGCGCAACCTCGTCACGATCCGGTTGTTGCGTGAGATGGGTACGCCGTACGCGACGGACTACGCCGCGCGCTTTGGCTTCGATCCGCGCGTCCTGCCTCAGAACCTGACTCTTGCGCTCGGAACCTTGCAGGTGACACCGCTGGAGATGGCGGCGGGGTACGCGGTGTTCGCGAATGGCGGCTACCGGGTGCAGCCGTATTTCGTCGATCGCATCGAGAATGCCGCGGGCGAAGTCGTCTGGCAGGCGAAGCCGCGCATCGTCTGCGAAGAGTGCGAGCATCCAGCGAGCCTGGGCGATGTCTCTTTCACGGGGAGTCCCGAGGAAGTGCTGCAAAGCGAAGATGCCGTGCGCGGAGGTCCGGGGCCCCTGCAGCCGGAGCAGATCGCACCGCGCGTCATCTCTGCGCAGAACGACTATGTCATGACGGACATGATGGCCGATGTCATCAGGGGAAAGCATGGCACCGGACGGCGCGCCCAGGCGCTCAATCGGACCGACATTGCCGGCAAGACCGGTACGACCAACGAGGCGAAGGACACCTGGTTCAACGGCTTCACGCCGCGGCTCGTCGCCACCGTCTGGGTTGGATTCGACCAGGAACGGCCGCTCGGGGAGAGCGAGGAGGGCGCCAAGACGGCGCTTCCCATCTGGATACATTTTATGCGTGAGGCGTTGAAGGGAGTGCCGCAGGAGCGGCGGCCGATACCGGATGGCATCGTGACGTTACGCATCTCGCCCGCGACCGGCGCTCTGGTGAGCGCTGAAAATCCGGACGGCATGGCGGAGATTTTCATGGCCGACCACCTTCCGGCGGCCGGAGATCAAGGTTCTATGGCGCAAAGCGCCGAAGGAGCGGGACAGGCCAGCGGCGAGCCGATCTTCTGATGAGTTGATGTTGAGGCGGGAGCGCGTCGGACGGGCTCCCCAGTTAGCGACGAGTGTGCGATGACAAAAAAACACCCGAGCCGCAGCGACAACCTGCGGCGCGCGCTGGCACAGGAAGCCGCGCGCATCATGGCTGAACATGGCATCCGGGATTTTTTCGTAGCCAAGCGCAAAGCCGCGGAGCGCCTCGGCGTCACGGACGGCTCGGCGGTCCTGCCGAAAAACACGGAAATCGAGACGGCTCTCGTGGAATACCAAAGGCTGTTCGGTGGCGATTCGCACGCGGAATCGCTGCACGCGCAGCGCCGTGCGGCACTGAATGCCATGCGCTATTTGCAAGAGTTCGAACCACGGCTGGTGGGCGCCGTGCTCAGTGGAACCGCGACCGAGCACTCGGACGTGCAGCTGCACCTCTTCGCCGATCGCGCGGAATCGGTGGCTCTCAAGCTGATGGACCGACGCGTTCCGTATGAAGTAACGCAGAAGCGCGTAAAGATGAACGCGGAGCGGGTGCTCGCGTATCCGGGCGTGCGCTTCGAGTTGGACGACCACGAAATCGAGGCGACGGTGTTCCCGACCGATGGGATCCGGCAGGCGCCGGTGAGCCCGGTGGACGGGAAGCCGATGCGCCGCGCCACCACCTTCGAGGTGGAGGCGTTACTCGGCGGGCACTAAGCGATTCCCGGCTGTCTGTTGCCAAGACGGCCGACGACTCGCCGCGGGCGTCCAGGCTCCCATGGGCGCCCAGGTCGCCCCGGCGCTCAGGCCCTTTTCGTACTCTCGGAGTAGTCCCGCCGCGTGGGTCCGGTATACAGCGGGCGGGGCCGTCCGATCCGCATTGCCGGATCGGAGATCATCTCCTGCCAGTGCGCCACCCAGCCCACGGTGCGCGCGATCGCGAACATGACCGTGAACATGGAGCGCGGAATGCCGATCGCGCTGTAGATGACGCCGGAGTAGAAATCCACGTTCGGATACAGCTTGCGGGAGACGAAGTACTCGTCCTTGAGCGCGATCTCCTCCAGCCGCAGCGCCAGCTCGAACAGCGGATTGTCGGAGCGACCGAGCCGCGCGAGCACCTTGTGACACATTTCGCGAATGATTTTCGCGCGTGGATCGAAGTTCTTATAGACGCGATGGCCGAAGCCCATGAGCCGGAAGTGGCTCGACTTGTCCTTCGCCATGTCGAGGTACTTCGGAATGTTGTCGACCGTGCCGATCTGCTCGAGCATCGCGAGGACGGCCTCGTTGGCGCCGCCGTGCGCCGGGCCCCAAAGCGCCGAGACGCCAGCCGAGATCGCCGCGTAGGGATTCGCTCCGGTGCTGCCCGCGAGGCGCACAGTGGACGTGCTGGCATTCTGCTCATGGTCCGCATGCAGGATGAACAGCAGGTCGAGCGCCTGGGAGGCGATCGGATCGACCTGGTACGGCTCGCAGGGAACCGCGAACAACATGTGCAGCATGTTGCTGCAGTAGTCGAGATCGTTGCGCGGATAAACGAAGGGCTGGCCGAGGGAATGCTTGTGCGCGGCCGCGGCGATCGTCGGGATCTTCGCGATGATGCGGTGGGCGAAGATCTCTCGGTGCCGCGGGTTATGGATGTCCATCGTGTCGTGATAGAACGCGGACATCGAGGCCACAACGGCCGACACCATCGCCATCGGATGCGCGTTGTGATGGAACCCATTGAAGAAGCGCAGCAGCGTCTCGTTCAACATCGTGTGATAACGGATGTTGCTCGTGAACTCGTCCAGCTGCCTGCGGCTGGGCAGCTCGCCCAGCAGCAGCAGATAGGCGCACTCCATAAAGGAGCTTTTCTCGGCCAGCTGCTCGATCGGGAAGCCGCGATACAGGAGCGTGCCGGCATCGCCATCGATATAGGTGATCCGGCTCTCGGTGGCCGCCGTGAGACCGTACCCCGGATCGAAGGTGAACAGACCCAGATCTTTGTTGATCGAAGCAATGTCGACGGCCGCGGGTCCGATCGTCCCACTGCGGACGGGCAGCTGCGTTTTGCGCTCGGTCGCTCGATCGACGAGCTCGAATTTTTTGTCGGTCATGCGGTAGAAGCTTTCGTAAAAGGGGTCTTGAGCTGCGCGGGTGCGAAGGAGGCATCAGGCGCGGGCCGAAGAGGTTTACATGGTCCGTGCGCCGAATCAAGACGCATAACCGATTGACGTCGGTTTACCGGCGGGTAGGAGTCATCGCGGGCGATTCGCCTCGCGACGATGAAGCCGGTTTTATATTGCCGGGGGGAAAGATCGCGCCAGGGGACGTGGCGATCCAGTAGTCCGCAGGCGTGTTGGATGGGCTCGCCGCGACGCTCTGCGGACACTGGCAGCCGCAGTTCACCGCGGCGAGTGCATTACAGATTCTCAGAGGAGGCGGCGTGCTTCACGGACGGTCGTCCCAGGGGGAAGCAGAAGCCGGAGAGATTCGGGGGAACCCTGCGAAACCGAGCGCCGCACGCGGAAGGCGCACGATGCTCGGTTTCACGGGTAGGACGCCGCTAGTGCGCGGCGTCGGGGACCGATTAGCCGGCCTTCGTGCCGCCGGCGGCCGCTGCGTATTTCTTGCGGAACTTGTCCACGCGACCGGCGGTGTCGACCATTTTCTGCTTGCCGGTATAGAACGGATGGCAGTTCGAGCACACCTCGACCTGCAGGTCCTGTCCGAGAGTGGAGCCCGTCTTGAACGTGTTGCCACACGTGCAGGCGACCGTAATCTCTTTGTAGTCGGGATGAATGGCGGCTTTCATGGGGAGCTCACTGCGGGGGTGGAAGAACGTCACCACATCATTGCGGCGCGGACTTCCAAGTTAAAGGGCGCGGGAGTTTAGCGGCAGAACCCGGCTGCCTCAAGCGCTACCTGACGACCCCCGCCGCCGGCCGTCCAGCTCGGGGCCTCGCTGCCCCCTGCAGTGGTCGACTTTGGCGTTTCCTTATCCACAAAACCTGTGGATAAGTCTGTGGATGGCTTGCCTGCGCAGCACCCCATTTCGCTGCCAGATTGCATATTTATTACCTTGATCAAAAAATGACCAGAACTTTTTGCCCTTTGTACTCAAGCACTTACGAGCATCTCATTCAGCTACTTGGTCGGTTTAGCGTGTAATGCACTCATTCTCCGATAGACCACCCCACCCCTGTGAATAAAGACCTGGAGCTTCAGGTCTCAGTGCGCCTATAGCGCGATTGACAATCCAAAAGGGCCGGCCGTTTTCGAGCTTTCCGGGCGGGCGCGCCCCATGAAGCTGAGCAGGAGCTCATTGAGGAATTGCAGCCCAAGAGGGCTGGGCCTGTACCGGGCACCCTCTGTGATGAGCAACCCGCGAGCGATCAGAGCATTCACCGGGGCGGCTACGTCCCCCCAATCGAGGCCGGTCCGCTGCGAGAACGTGGCAGCATCGAAACCATCCACGAGTCGGAGCGCATTCAGCATGAACTCGAAGGGCAGCTCATGCGGTGCAACGTCTTTACGCGTCACCACCGCCGGTACCGATGCGAGATAACGCCGCGGCTCGCGCAACTGCAGTGTGCGTACGATGGTTCCGGATGCGGGAAAGGTCAATTTCCCATGCGCTCCCGCGCCCACTCCGAGATAGTCGCCAAAGGTCCAGTAGTTCACGTTGTGGCGGCATTGCCTGCCAGGCCGCGCATACGCAGACACTTCGTACTGCTCGAAGCCGGCGCCCGCAAGGCCCCGACCACATTCCGTGAGCATGTCGGCCGCGACGTCCTCTTCCGGCAGAACCGGCGGCTGAGCCGCGAATACCGTTCCCTGCTCGATGGTGAGCTGGTAGTGCGAGATGTGCGCTGGTTTCAGCGCAAGCGCCTCTCTCACATCGTGTACGGCGGCCGCAACGTCCTGCCCCGGCAGTGCGTACATGAGGTCGAGATTGAAGTTATCGAGACCCGCCGCGTGCAGCTCCGCAGCGGCAAGCCGCGTCTCATCCGGCGAATGAATTCTGCCAAGCGCCGCGAGCCTTTGCGCGTCGAAGCTCTGTGCACCGAGGGATACGCGCGTGAGGCCCGCCGCCCGATACTCTCCGAACCTGCCACGCTCGATGGCTCCCGGGTTCGCCTCCATGGTCACCTCGACATCCGGGGCGACGGCCAGATGACGGCGGGCCGCGGCGAGCACTCGCCCGATGCCGTCCGGAGAAAACAGGCTGGGAGTGCCGCCCCCGAGAAAGATGCTGATGACTTCGCGGCCACTGACTTGCGTCGCCTGGGCTTCGAGATCGCGCCCGAGCGCTTCTATGTACCGAGCCTCATCGAGCTCGCCGCGCAGCGTATGCGAGTTGAAATCGCAGTACGGACACTTGCGCACGCACCAGGGAAAATGGATGTAGAGGGAAAGGGGAGGTGTCGAAAGTTGCGGCATGCAGCTGGCGCCTGTACCTGACCGTCCGGGGCTTGCCGCGGCTACCCGGCCAGGCCCAGGCCAGGGGCACCTTCCCGGCTGGACGTGGGCCGGCCGCCCCTGCGGTCGCACCTGCGGCCGCCCCTGCGGCCGCACCTATTCAACATTCTGTACCTGCTCGCGCATCTGCTCGATGATGACTTTCATATCGACGGCGCTGCGGGTGGTCTCGAGATCCTGGGATTTCGAGGAGAGCGTGTTCGCCTCCCGATTGAGCTCCTGCATGAGGAAGTCGAGGCGCCGGCCGGCCGGCTCGCTGCCGTCGATGACCCGGCGGATCTCCACGATGTGGCCGGCGAGGCGATCGAGCTCCTCGTCCACGTCGAGGCGTTGGAGCAGCAGCGCGAGCTCCTGCTCGAGACGTTCCTGGTCGATGTTGGCTTTGAGCTCCGCGAGCCGCTCATCCAGCCGGGTCCGAACCCGTGCATGCACTTCGGGAAGCCGGGTGCGCACATGGGCCACGAGCGCCTCCAGACCCGTACACCGTTGTTCGAGCAATTCGCGCAGTCGCTGTCCCTCGCGCGCGCGGGCGGCCACCAGATCTTCCAGCGTGCTCCCGAACAGAGCGTGCGCCGCGGCCAGCAGCTCCTCTCCAGCGACGCTTTCGTCGCGGACCACCCCCGGCCAGCGCAGGACATCGAGCACATTCACCGTGTGGTTGCCCGGAAGCGAGCGAGCCACATTGCGAACCCCGGCCAGCAGGCGCTCCAGAGCCGCGGGATCCACCTGCAGGGCGCTCTCGGCTCCCTGCACCCGCCGGTAGCTGATCGAACAATCCACCTTGCCGCGCTTGATCTCGCGGGCAAGTCGCTGACGCAGCTCCCCTTCAGCGGCGCGTAGCTCGTCCGGGAGACGGTAGCCGGCTTCCAGGAAGCGATGGTTCACGCTGCGCAACTCGCAGACGAGGGCGCCCCACGATCCGGAGATCTCACGGCGAGCGAAGCCGGTCATGCTGGCAATCATGCTTGGGTCCTGGAGTGGCGTCTTTCGGGTATCAGGGGACCGGCAATTCGAGCCGCCGCAGCACCAGCTGCCGCCTTATGTAGCCGAAAGCTACGCTCGTTTGCTGCGGGGTGATATAAAGCGAGATCAAGTCTAACAGATGCATGGAATTCTTCTTGCGGGTCGACTACGCCGACATCAGCCTGCTGGGCGGGCGCGAGGAGAACCAGGATCGGGTTGCTGCAGCGGTGGCTGAGCATGCGGCTCTGCTCGTCGTTGTGGACGGCATGGGAGGGCATGCCGATGGCGCGAAGGCTGCCGAGGTCGCGCAGCAGGTCGTCCTCGAAGCGTTCTGGCACACGCCGCTGCCCCTGTTCGATCCGTTGGGCTTTTTACATCTGACACTGGGACGGGCGCACGAAGAGGTCGTCAAGCTCGGCGTGCAGTTGCCGATTGAGCACAGGCCGCGCGCAACCTGTGCGATCTGCCTCGTGCAGCAGGGTGCCGCGTGGTGGGCGCACGTAGGGGATAGCCGGCTCTACCATCTGCGACACGGCGGGGTCGTGACGCGGAGCCGCGACCATAGTCATGTCGAGCTTCTGCTGCGGGAGGGCCTGATTACTGCTGACCAGGCGCAAACGCATCCGATGCGCAACTTCGTCGAATGTTGTCTCGGGGGGGATCCGATCCTCCCGGACATGACTCTCACGCGGCGACGCGCACTGGAGCCCAACGACGTGCTGCTGGTATGCACCGATGGTATGTGGGGAGGCGTCAAGGATACGGAGATCGCAAGCGAAGTGACTACGATAGGGGCGCCGCTCAACGAGAAGCTCCTCGAGCTCGCGCAGCGCGCCGTCGTGAGAACCGGTGCCGCAAGTGACAACACCTCGGCGGCTGCCTTGCGGTGGCTCGGCGAGTAGAACGCAATATTTCGGACCTTTGCGCTTCGCGAAGTCCGCTTAAAATCCAGGGGTAATCGATGGCAAGACCGAGTGGGCGCGCGGCCGATGAGCTGCGACGCGTGAGCTTTACGCGTCGCTTCGCGAAACATGCGGAAGGCTCGGTGCTGGTCGAGTTTGGCGATACGCAGGTGCTGTGTACCGCGAGCATCGAGGAATCCGTTCCGCCGTTCCTTCGCGGCAAGGGCCAGGGATGGGTAACCGCAGAATACGGGATGCTGCCCCGCGCGACTCACACGCGCTCCGCGCGAGAGGCCGCCAAGGGTAAACAGACCGGCCGCACGCAAGAGATCCAGCGACTCATCGGCCGCTCATTGCGCGCGGTAATCGATCTGAAAGCGCTCGGCGAGCGCACCATTACTTTGGACTGCGACGTCCTGCAGGCGGATGGCGGCACGCGCACCGCGTCGATTACCGGTGGATACGTCGCGCTGGCGGAGGCGTGCGAGCGCCTGGTGAAGAAGCGGGCGATCGCGGCGAGCCCGCTTCACGGACAGATTGGGGCGATCTCCGTTGGAATCGTCGCGGGCATCCCGGTGTTGGATCTCGATTACGCCGAAGACTCGCAGGCGGAAACGGACATGAACATCGTGATGAACAACGGCGGCGCCTTCGTCGAAATCCAGGGCACAGCCGAGGGCCATGCATTTCGCCGCCACGAGCTCGATGCCATGCTGAATCTCGCGGCGAACGGCATCGGCGAGCTGTTTGCGCTGCAGGCGCAAGCGCTTGATGCGCCGCGCACGGGAACGATTTGACGGCGCGGCTCGTTGTCACCGGCTGTACCGCACGTGAGCCTGCGCTGCCGCGGCCGGCGCAGGCTTCGCTGAGCCCGCGAAGAGGAACGGGGTCTGCTACCGGCTGGACGTGAGCTGGGGTGCCGCGCGACCGATCGAGTCGATATTTTGCGCCCACGGTGGCGGCAATCACACACCGGACGATGAAGCAATGCGCGTAGTGCTGGCCAGTGGCAATTCCGGCAAGTTACGGGAGCTCACGACGCTCCTCGCCCCCCTCGGCTTCGAGCTCGTCGCCCAGAGCGTGCTCGGAATCCACTCGCCACCGGAAACCGGCGCGACCTTCATGGAGAATGCCTTGATCAAGGCGAGGCACGCCGCGCGCTCAGCCAAGGGAGCGGCGCTCGCGGACGACTCCGGCGTGGAAGTCGACGCACTCGGCGGTCGACCCGGCGTCTACTCGGCTCGCTTTGCCGGCGAGAACGCCAGCGATGAGGACAATGTTCACAAGATGCGGGCCGAGCTGCACGGCGTTCCGGCCGAATTCCGCCAAGCGCGCTACCACTGCGTCATCGTGTTTGTTCGCGGCCCGGAAGACCCTGAGCCGCTCTTTGCCCACGGCACCTGGGAAGGCCAGATCGCTCTGGAGCCGCGCGGCGCGGGCGGTTTCGGTTACGACCCGATATTCATCCCCGCCGGCCTCCACCGCACAGCCGCAGAGATGACGAGTGTGGAAAAGAATGCCGTGAGCCATCGCGCTCGCGCCTTGCTCGCGCTCGTCACCGAGCTCAAGGAAACCGGCCTCGCTTCCTAAAGCAACGGCCGCTGCATCGAGCGCGATCGCACAGTATCTTACGGCGGCGCTCGAGGACCGTGATAGCGCGTGAACCCGGCAGTGCCCTGCGCTGCCTGATCACGAGACGCAAGAAGTAGCGCTCGCCGCGTCGCGGCTTCAGAATCCTCGGTTTGACTGTCCCGCTACCGCGACCTGATGAACCAGAAACCCATTCCGCCGTCCACGCGGCACGGAAAACTTTTTGTGATTGCCGCGCCTTCCGGAGCAGGCAAGACTTCGCTGGTGAAGGCGCTGCTCGAGCGGATGCCTGAGCTGCACGTGTCCGTGTCGAATACCACGCGGCCGAAGCGGCCGACCGAAGAGCATGGGCGGGAGTACTACTTCGTATCCGTGCCGGAATTTCAGGAGCTCGTGCAGCGAGAGGAATTTCTCGAGCATGCGCGGGTGTTCGACAATTACTACGGAACCGGACGTCGGCCGGTGGAAACGCAGCTGCGGCAGGGCCACAACGTCGTGCTCGAGATCGACTGGCAGGGCGCGCAACAGGTGCGCAAGGCGATGCCGGAATGCGCGACGATTTTCATTCTACCGCCGTCGCGGCCGGCGCTCGAGGAGCGGCTGCGCAAGCGGGCGACCGACGCGGACGAGGTGATCGAGCGGCGGCTGCGTGATGCGGTGGGAGACATGTCGCACTCGCGGGAATTCGATTACGCGGTGGTAAACGATGACTTCGAGAAGGCGGTCGGGGATCTCATGCGGATCGTCGCGGGCCGGGGTGAGGATTTGCGGGCCGGACGGCCGCAGCTGCAGCCGTTGCTGGCGGAGCTGCTGGCCTGAGGTCCCCCTGAGGTCCCGGTTGCGCATTCGGCTGGCCTGAAACGCCGTTTCTGGCTATAGTTAACGACCTTTCGCGCCCGCCGCGGCGCGCCTCTTTCAAAGATTGAATTATGGCTCGAATCACTGTCGAAGACTGCCTGGGCAACGTCGATAACCTGTTCCAGCTCGTGCTGCTGGCCGCGCAGCGCGCGCGGCGCCTGGCCAACGGCGCCGAGCCCACGTTTGCCTGGGAAAACGACAAGCCGAACGTCGTCGCGTTGCGCGAGATCGCCGCCGGCAATGTCACCGTCGAAATGCTCCGCGAACCGGAGCCGCCCACGGAACCCGTAGTGCCCGAAATGGAAATGCAGTCGACGTTCCGCGCTCCGCAGTTCGGCCTCGGAGACTGACGAACCACTGCCGCCGGCCATGGATTACGCGTCTTCGCTCCTGGGACTGCTCCCCGGCGGAAGGCGCACTCCCGGGCTGAAAGAGCTCCTCGCCGCGGTCGGTACTTATCTCCCGGCCGAGCAGGTGGCCCGCATCCGCGAGGCCGCCGAGTTCGGTGCATCGGCTCACAAGGGACAGAAGCGCCTATCCGGCGAGCCGTACATCGCTCACCCGGTGGCCGCCGCGTCCATTCTCGCGGATCTGCACCTCGACGCCGACACGATCATTGCGGCGATCCTCCACGATGTCATCGAGGACACGCCGACGCCCAAGGACCAGCTGGCGGCGCGCTTCGGCGCGGATGTCGCCGAGCTGGTCGACGGCGTCACGAAACTCGATCAGATCAAGTTCAAGAGCCGCGAAGAGGCGCAGGCGGAATCCTTTCGCAAAATGCTGCTCGCCATGGTGCGCGACCTGCGCGTCATCCTGGTGAAGCTGGCCGACCGTACGCACAACATGCGAACGATCGAGGCGATGGCGCCCGCGAGGCGCCGTGCCATTGCGCGGGAGACGCTGGAGATCTACGCGCCGATCGCCGAACGCCTCGGGCTCTACAACATGAAGCTCGAGCTCGAGGATCTGGGCTTCCAGGCGTTGTATCCGCGACGGTACCTGGTGCTCGAGCGCGCGCTGAAGAAGGCGCGCGGCAACCAGAAGGAATTCCTCAAGAAGATCGAGCAGCAGCTCAACGCCGCCCTGCTGAAGAACGGCATTCCGGCGCGCGTCGAGACGCGCGAGAAGCATCTGCACAGCATCTACAACAAGATGCGGCGCAAGCGCTCGATCCTCAACGAGATCGTCGACGTCTATGGCATTCGCATCATCGTGGACAGGCCGGACACCTGCTACCGAGCGCTCGGCATCGTGCATGCCGTCTTCAAACCGATGCCCGGCCGCTTCAAAGACTACATCGCCATTCCGCGCGTGAACGGTTACCAATCGCTGCACACGACGCTGTTCGGCCCGAACGGCGTACCGATCGAGGCACAGATCCGCACGGAGGACATGCACCGGGTCGCCGAGGCGGGAATCGCCGCGCACTGGAAGTACAAGAGCGGCGATGCCGCCGATTCCATGCAACAGGCGCGCCCGCGCGAGTGGCTCTCGAATCTCGTCGAGCTGCAGGAGGACGGCTCCTCGGAAGAATTCCTCGAAAGCGTCAAAGTCGACCTGTTTCCCGACAAGGTGTACGTCTTTACGCCGAAGGGCACGATTCTGCGGCTGCCGAGCGGCGCCACGGTGGTCGACTTCGCCTACACGGTTCACACCGACATCGGCAATCGCTGCGTCGCCGCCAAGGTCGACCGGCGCCTGACGCCGCTGCGCACGGTCCTGCGCAATGGCCAGACTGTCGAGATCATCACCGCCAAAGGTGCGATGCCGAACCCCTCGTGGGTGAACTTCGTCGTCACCGCGAAGGCGAGAAACGCCATCCGCCATTACCTGAAGAGCTTGCGCCGGACCGAGGCCATCGCTCTCGGACAGCGGCTCCTCAATCAGGCGCTGGGCGAGTTCAGGGTTTCGCTCGACGATGTGAGTCCGGAAGCGCAGGGCGCCACGCTCGGCGAGCTCGGCATGAAGGACCTCGATGAGCTCTACGAGAGGATCGGACTCGGTGAGCGCCTCGCGCCGCTCGTCGCGCGGCGGCTGCTGCCCGGCGGCTACACGGAGAGCGGCACCGGAACACCCGCGCCGCTGGCGATCGCCGGGACCGAGGGCCTGCTCGTCACCTACGCGCGCTGTTGTTTTCCGATTCCGTACGATCCGATCTTCGCCTTTCTCTCCGCGGGACGTGGCGTCGTGATCCACCGCGAGACCTGCGTGAACGTAGAGGATTATCGCAAGCACCCCGAGAAGTGGCTGCCGGTCAGCTGGCAAGCCACGCCGGATCGCGTTTTCAGCTCCGAGATCCGCGTCTACGTGGCGAACCGCACCGGTGTGCTCGCGGCCGTAGCCGCCGCCATCGCCAGCACCGAGACGAACATCGACCACGTTTCGATCGACGAGCAGGACAGCGAGGCTTCGATTTTGACGTTCGAGCTGCGAGTGGTCGATCGCAAGCACCTTGCACGTATCGTCCGTGTCATCCGGCGGATGCCCGACGTAACGCGAGTTACGCGAACCATCGCCGCGCACGCGCGCAACGTACGCGATGAGCAGGAAGCGGACGAGCACGACGAGACCGAGAATCGCGAGTAACACCCTTAGAAGGATTCACGAAGATGAGCCGCCAGATCATTCACACGAGCCACGCTCCGCAGGCAATCGGCCCCTACTCACAAGCGGTCCGCGCCGGGGACACGGTCTACCTGTCGGGTCAGATTCCCCTCGACCCGGCCACGATGCAGCTCGTCACGGATGACATCGAAGCGGAAATCCGCCAGGTGTTCGAAAATCTGAAGGCCGTAGCCGAGGCGGCGGGCGGCACCCTCGCGAATGCCGTCAAGGTGACTGTGTTCCTCACCGATCTGGCGAATTTCGCCAAGGTCAACGAAATCATGGCGACCTATTGCACGCAGCCCTACCCCGCGCGCGCGGCCGTCGGCGTCGCGCAGCTGCCACGCGGCGCGCGTGTCGAGATCGAGTGCGTTTTGTATCTTGGCTGAAGGGGCCACGAAGCGCGTTGGCGGGCACTCTGAGCAGCGGCCGATCACCGCCATGCGGGGTGTCGGCTCCGCGCTCGCCGAAAAGCTGCTGCGCCTCGGCGTTACGCAGGTTCAGGACCTGCTCTTCGTCCTGCCCCTGCGCTACGAAGATCGTACGCAGGTCTGTCAGATCGGCTCGCTGCTGCCGGGAATGCGTTCGGTGGTGGAGGGAGAGATCCAACTCACCGAGGTGACGTACCGCCGCAGGCGCCAGCTCCTGTGCCGGATTTCCGACGGCTCGGGCTTTCTGACACTGCGGTTCTTCTACTTCTCGGCGGCGCAGCAGAATGGGCTGGCCCGCGGCATACGGATCCGTTGCTTCGGGGAAATACGTCGCGGACCCCTCGGCCTGGAGATCGTTCACCCGGAGTATCGCCGCGTGCTCGAAGAGCAGGCACCGTTGGAAGAGACTCTGACTCCCATCTACCCGCTGACCGAAGGCGTGCCGCAGGGACGCCTGCGAGCGCTCATCGCAGAGGCGTTGCGAGAGCTTGATACTTCGGCTGTGCGCGATTGGATTCCTGCGCACATGATCGAGCCGCTGGGCCTTCCGTCGCTGAAGGATGCACTGAGCTACATGCACAGGCCGCCCCGCGAAGCGGAGTTGGCCGAGCTCGCCGTCGGCCGACACCCGGCCCAGAGACGCCTCGCGTTCGAAGAGCTCCTCGCGCATCATTTGACCCTCACGCTCCAGAAGCGAGCGGCGAAAACGGACCCTGCGGCGGCGCTCCACGATGCCGAGGAGTTGGAACGGAAATTCATTGCAGGACTGCCGTTCAGTCTGACAAATGCGCAGGCGCGCGCCCTGAAAGACGTAGACGCCGATCTGCGCGGAAGTCTGCCGATGGTTCGTCTGCTGCAAGGCGACGTTGGCTGCGGAAAGACTGTGGTGGCTGCTGCCGCGGCCGCCCGTGCGGCGGGCAGTGGGCTGCAGGCCGCCCTCATGGCTCCCACAGAGTTGCTGGCCGAGCAGCATTGGCGGAACTTCCGCGATTGGTTTGAGCCCCTCGGCCTCACCGTGGCGCTCCTGTCGGGCTCGCAGCCGGCACGCCTGCGCCGCAGCGTGTTTGAAACCATTGCGTCCGGAGAGATCCGGATCGTCGTGGGAACCCATGCCCTGTTTCAGGAGGGCGTGGACTTCAAGCATCTTGCGCTCGTCATTGTCGATGAGCAGCATCGCTTCGGCGTCCAGCAGCGCCTCAGGCTGCAGGAGAAGGGACAGAAGGACGGCCGTTTTCCTCACCAGCTCATCATGACTGCGACTCCGATCCCGCGAACGCTCGCAATGACCGCTTATGCCGACCTCGACATCTCGGTCATCGACGAGCTCCCGCCCGGCCGTACGCCTGTCAGGACGGTGGTCGTCCCGGAGCAGCGCCGCGACGAAGTCGTCATGCGGATCGTGGAAGCCTGCCGGGCGGGCCGCCAGGCCTATTGGGTCTGCCCCTTGATCGAGGAGTCGGAGGAATTACGCTCGCAAGCCGCCGAGGAGACGGCTGCCGTGCTGGCGGAGGCGTTGCCGGAAGTGCGGGTAGGTCTCGTCCACGGCCGCATGCCGTCGGCAAAGAAAGACGAGGCGATGCTCGCGTTCAAGGCCGGTAAGATCCAACTTCTCGTCGCGACGACCGTCATCGAAGTCGGCGTGGACGTGCCGAACGCGACACTTATGGTGATTGAAAATGCGGAGCGGATGGGCCTCGCCCAGCTGCATCAGCTACGCGGGCGCGTGGGGCGTGGGACGGAAGCGAGCGCGTGCCTGCTGCTGTACCGCGCGCCTTTGTCGCAACTCGCGCGCGAACGCCTGAAGGCGATACGCGAGACGAATGACGGCTTTGAAATCGCGCGGCGTGACCTGGAGTTGCGTGGTCCCGGCGAGCTCCTCGGGACGCGTCAGACGGGGCTGGCGCAATTGCGTGTAGCCGATCTCATGCGGGACGCGGACCTCCTGCCCCGGGTACAGGAGACGGCCGAGCTGCTGCTCGCGTCGTACACCGATAATATTGCGGCGCTCGCGGCCCGGTGGATCGGATCTGGAGAACGTTACGGACGTGTCGGGTAGCTGAAGCGCCGGCATTGAATCCGCGGGCTGCGCGGACCGCGCACCACAGTCTGCAAGCTCTGCGCGCAGAGCATTGAGGAGCATTACGCAATGGTCGCGGTCTCACCGGAGCTCGGACTCGAACCCAGGATCAGGGAAGCGCCTTTTTTGTACCGCCTTCAACGGCGCATCGAGGAGTACGCGCTGCTCGCGCGGCTCGATCGCCCCATCGGCACATGGCTGCTGCTGTGGCCGGCTTTATGGGGGCTGTGGATCGCCGGTGCCGGGCGGCCGCACCCGAAGGTGCTGATCGTCTTCGTGGCCGGCGTCTTCGTGATGCGCGCGGCGGGTTGTGTCATCAACGACTTCGCCGATCGAAATATCGACCCGTACGTGAGGCGTACGCGCGATCGCCCGCTCGCGGCACGACGCGTGGCGCCGCTCGAGGCGCTGCTGCTGTTCGCGGCGCTCATCGCTGCCGCCTTGTTCCTCGTGACGCGACTCGACTTGCTCACGATCAAGCTCGCTGTCATCGGTGCGGCTCTGACGATCTCCTATCCTTTCGTGAAGCGGTTCTTCCCGATGCCGCAGCTGTATCTGGGGATCTCGTTCGGCGGCTGGAGCGTGCCGATGGCCTTTGCCGCGGAGGCTGGCGCGGTGCCACGCGTCGCGTGGGTTCTGTACATCGCCGCCGTCATGTGGGCCGCGATCTACGACACCCTGTATGCGATGGTCGACCGTGAGGACGATATCAAGATCGGCGTCAAGTCCAGCGCCATCCTGTTCGCGGACATGGACAAGATGTTGATCGGCGTGATGCAGGCAATGATGCTGTTCGCGCTCGCTCTTGCCGGACGCAGCATGAACTTCGGCCATTGGTACGAGGCCGGTATCGTGGCCGCGGGGCTGCTGTTCGCGTACCAGCAGTGGCTGATCCGCAAGCGCGAGCCGGCCGGGTGCCTGAAGGCCTTCTTCAACAACCAGTACGTCGGCCTGGTGATCTTTGTCGGCATCCTGCTCGAGTATGTCTATGCGCGCTGACCGGGAGCGGCACAAGCCGGGGCTCGCCGGCGCACCGTGCTACCTTGTGGCGGCTCGAGGCAATCGCGGCCGACCGGGGGCTGATTCCCGCATTACATGACCCGACACAAAAACCAATCTTTCCTGCGACGCTTGCGCTTTGCGCTCGCCGGGCTGGGACATGCCGTGCGTGCGGAACGCAGCCTCAAGATTCAGGTCGCGGCGTTCGTTCTCGTGGTCGTGGCGATGCTGATCCTGCAGCCCAGTCCGCTTTGGTGGGCGCTCGTGATGCTGGCGAGCGCCGGCGTCCTCGCGGCCGAGCTGTTCAACACGGCTATCGAGCATCTGGCGGATCATCTGCATCCGCAGGTGCACCCGCACATTCGGATCGTGAAGGATTGTGCCGCCGCCGCGGTGTTGGTGGGGGTGCTCGGCGCGCTGACCGTCGGATTCGCTCTGCTGATTCACCTGCTGCGCCGCTGAGCCCCGGCCCGACCCGTGAATTGCTCAAAAAATGAGCAATTGTCGACCTTGGCGCCCCGCTTTCGTTGACATTGGCGCTTGCCCCCGTGAACATTCCGGCCTGCGCCGCACAACAACGGAATACCGCTCATGAGTCAGATTCGCCACGACTGGCAGCTTCCCGAGGTCGAAGCGCTGTTTGCGCAGCCGTTCATGGATCTGCTCTTCGAGGCCCAGCGCGTGCATCGTGAGAATCACGAGCCGAACACCGTGCAGACGAGCACGCTGCTTTCCATAAAGACCGGCGCATGCCCCGAGGATTGCGCCTATTGCCCGCAGAGCGTGCGCTACGACACCGGGCTGGGCCGCGAGGCGCTCATGGAAGTCGCGGCCGTACGTGAGAGTGCCGAGCGAGCTCGAGCGGCAGGAGCCACCCGGTTCTGCATGGGAGCGGCCTATCGCTCGCCAAAGGCAAAGGACATTGTGGTGATCGCGCAGATGATCCGTGAAGTCCGCGCCGCGGGACTCGAGACCTGCGCGACGCTCGGCATGCTCACTCCCGAGCAGGCGCAGGAGCTCAAGGATGCCGGGCTCGATTACTACAACCACAACCTCGACACATCGCCGGAGTACTACGGCGAGATCATCACAACGCGGACGTATCAGGATCGCCTCGACACACTCGGCGCGGTACGCGAAGCCGGCTTGAAGGTGTGCTGCGGGGGCATCGTCGGCATGGGTGAAACGTCGACCGACCGCGCGAGCCTGCTGCTCACGCTCGCCAACCTGCCCGAACATCCCGAGAGCGTACCGATCAATCAGCTGGTGAAGGTGCCCGGCACTCCGCTGCATGGGGCGGACGACGTGGATCCGTTCGATTTCGTGCGCACTATTGCTGTGGCGCGCCTGCTGATGCCGCGAGCTCACGTGCGGCTGTCCGCCGGCCGCCAATCGATGAGCGATGAGATGCAGGCGCTCTGCTTTCTCGCCGGCGCCAACTCCATTTTCTACGGGGAGAAGCTGCTGACGACCGGCAACCCCGATGTCGAGCGCGACCGCCAGCTGTTCGCACGGCTGGGACTGAAGCCCGAACAGCGGTCCGCCGACGCCGGCGCAACGGAAGATCTGGCAGCAATCTCGCCGGTCGCAGCCTCCAACGCTGCGACACGCACCTCTACGTCTGCGGACGTCGCGTTATCACGAAGCCCGTAAGCCTTGCGCGCAGCGAATGAAGAGACAACCGCTTGATGCCACGCTATCGCAGCTCGAGCAACAGCACCTCAAGCGCCGGCGAACGACGGTCGACGCGTTCGTAGAGCACGGCAATCGCGTAATGACCATGGCGGGCGGCAGAACGCTCGTCGACTTCAGCAGCAACGACTACCTCGGGCTCGCGCACCACCCAGCCATCGCCGCGGCGATGAGCGAGTGCGCGGCACGTTGCGGAGCCGGAAGCGGGGCCTCGCATCTCGTCACGGGCCACGGAGTCGAGCACGCGCGGCTTGAAGAGGAACTCGCGGCGTTCACGGGTCGAGAGCGCGCGGTGCTGTTTTCCACCGGCTACATGGCCAATCTGGGTGTCATCACGGCGCTCGCCGGCCGCGGCGAGCTCGTGCTCCTGGATCGCCTGAGCCATGCTTCGCTGATTGACGGCGCGTTGCTTTCCGGGGCCCGCTTCAAACGCTACGCCCACGCGGACGTCGCAGCTGCCGAACGAGCGCTCGCCGAAAGCTCGGAAGACGCCGCAGTGGTGGCGACGGATGGCGTCTTCAGCATGGATGGCGATGTCGCGCCTCTCCGTCAGCTTGCCAGAGCCGCCAAGGCACATCGTGCGTGGTTGGTAGTGGACGACGCGCACGGGCTGGGAGTGCTGGGCGCCAGCGGGCGCGGTTCGTTGGAGCAATTTGGCTTGAGCTGCGATGATGCCCCGGTGTTGATCGGTACGCTCGGCAAGGCATTCGGGTCCTTCGGCGCCTTCGTCGCGGGAGCGAGCGATCTCATAGAGTTTCTCATCCAGAAAGCCCGTCCGTATATCTACACGACGGCGCTGCCGCAGCCGGTTGCCGCAGCGACCCGCAAAGCCCTCGAACTCGTGCAACGCGAACCCTGGCGCCGCGAGCGGGTGCTCGCGCTGACCGCCAGATTCAAAAAGGCCGCGGGCGCGGCCGCTGTGGCGCTGGCCGATTCCAACACTCCCATTCAGCCGGTCGTGCTGGGCAGCTCCGAGGCGGCGCTGCTGGCGCAGCAGGAATTGCTCGAAGCCGGGTTTTGGGTGGTGGCGATTCGCCCGCCGACGGTGCCAAAAGGCAGCGAACGGCTGCGCATCACACTGTCCGCCGCACACAGCGAAGAGCAGGTCGATGCGCTGGTGGAACACTTGAGCCGCATCCATGTGCGCCAACAGGCTGCCTGCGAATGAGCACTCTGTACGTCGAGACGCGCGGCCGAGGCCCCGATCTGGTCCTCCTGCATGGTTGGGGACTCAACCTGCGGGTGTGGGATGGGCTTGCGGGGGAGCTTGCGAAGCGCTTTCGCGTCATCGCCATGGACCTGCCGGGTCATGGGCGTAGCGAATGGAACCCCAATGCACGCACGCCGGCCGAGCAGGCTTGGCAGGTGCATGCCACTTTAGCCTCGCTATCCGACCGCTATGCGCTGTTAGGTTGGTCGCTGGGCGGGCAGATAGCCCTGGACCTCGCCGCGGCCATGCCGGGGCAGGTCGAGCGCCTGGTGCTTGTTGCCACGACTCCGAGATTCGCGGCGGGCGCGGACTGGCCTCACGGGATGCCTGCCTCCGCGCTGGACAAGCTGGCAGCCCAGCTGCGCACCAATTACAAACGCACGGTGAGCGACTTCCTGGATCTCCAGGTGCGTGGCAGCGCGGGTAGCGAGAGAGTCCTCGCGGAGTTGCAAGCCTCTTTGTTCGCACACGGCGAAGCGCACCCGAAGGCGCTCGTGACGGGGTTGAGCATACTGCAAAAGAGTGACCTACGGCCGATGTTGGAACTCGTGCGTGCGCCCACTCTGGTCATCGCCGGCCAATACGATCGGGTGACCCTGCCCGCCGCGTCGCACGCGCTGGCTGAAGCGCTCCCCGATGCTCGTTACGTGGAGATTCGCCGCGCGGCCCATGCGCCGTTTCTCTCCCACCCCGCGGAATTCCTCGCCCTGTTGACCGGGTTTCTGGCCCCCGCCGCCTCCAGTCAGCAAGCGGCGGACCGTACCGCGGAGCCGGGGGTCGCCGGCCTGACCGAACAGGTTTCCTCATGAACGCCGACGACTCCGAAATATTTCGCATCGAGCGTCCGGCAGTGCGCACAGCGTTCGATCGCGCGAGCGCGCGCTACGAAGCCGCGGCAGTGTTGCAGGCGCGAGTGGCCGACGAACTGCTCGGCCGGCTCGAGCCCTTCAAGTTCGCACCGGCAGTGGTGCTGGATCTTGGCGCGGGCACCGGCCGGATGACGGGCGCTCTCAAGCAACGCTATCGTCGCGCGCTCGTCGTAGCGCTCGATCTCGCGCCGGGAATGCTTCGGGAGGCACGCCGGCACCAACATCTGTTCCGCCGCTTCGAACGTGTCTGCGGGGATGCGGTGCGGCTGCCGTTCGCCACTGCGAGTGTTGACGTGATCGTCAGCAGTCTGATGTTGCAATGGTGCGATCCGCCGGATCGCGCCTTCGCGGAAGTACGGCGCGTGTTGAAGCCGGACGGCTTCTTCGCCTTCAGCACTTTCGGTCCGGACACGCTCAAGGAACTGCGCAGCGCCTGGGCGGAAGCCGATGACGCGGCGCGCGAATACAATCACGTCAATCACTTCATCGATATGCACGATGTGGGCGACGCGCTGGTACGAGCGGGTCTCACAGAGCCCGTGTTGGATGTCGATCGCATGCAGCTTACCTATCCGGACGCGTTGGCGTTGATGCGGGATCTGAAGGCCATCGGCGCCCATAACGTGACTGCCGGGCGACCGCGCACGCTGTTGGGGCGCTCGCGCCTGCGACGAATGCAGAATGCGTACGAGGCCTTCCGCCGCGACGGTCGGCTCCCGGCTTCTTATGAAGTGATATATGGCGCCGCCTGGGGAGCCGCCGGCCGTCCGGCCGCAGCCTTGATCGACGGCGAGGCGAGAATCGCTCCCGGGGCGATCAGACCGCGTCACGAGCGCTGAAGCCCGGGCGGCCAAGCAACAATGACGCGCGCGATTTTCATCACTGGGACGGACACTGGCGTCGGAAAAACCGTCGTCGCGACTGGCCTGGTCCGTGGACTCGTCCGGGAGCGGCTGCGTGTAGCGGTCATGAAGCCCGTAGCTTCAGGATCGGAACCTACGCCGGAGGGCCTGCGCAACGAGGACGCCCTGCAGCTGATAGCGGCGGCGAACGTCGCCGCGCCGTACGAAAGAGTCAATCCCTACTGCTTCGAGCCGGCGATCTCGCCCCACATCGCGGCAAAAGACGCCGGGATCGCGATCGAGCGCGCCCGGATAACGCGAAACTTCACAGAGCTGGCAGCTGCCTCCGACTACGTCGTGGTGGAAGGGGCGGGCGGCTGGCTCGCACCGATCGGCGACCGTGAAAGCATGGCCGACTTGGCCGCGGCTCTGGGGTTGCCGGTGCTCCTGGTCGTCGGCCTACGTCTCGGTTGCATCAATCACGCCTCGCTCACGAAGCAGGCGATCGAGTCGTACGGTCTACGGTTCGCAGGCTGGATCGCGAACAGCATCGATCCGGCACTGGCACGCCACGCCGAGAACCTGGAAGCGCTCGAGAGGGCACTCGGACAGCCGCCACTCGCCGTCGTGCCGTTTCTCCCCCTTGGTGCAGCTGAGGTCGAGCTCACCGCAGCGGCCGCAGAACTCCATGCCCGCATGCGTGAGTAGCACTTTCAGTCAAATATCGGACACAATCGCATACCATCGTGGCACTGCGTTCCGCCGACACTTCTCGATGATAGCTTTGGTTGAAACCAGCGCGACAGATCGGCCGCTGCGCATCGAGCTCTGCCCGAACTGCTCGTTGAGCGTGCGGGGTGCGGCGATGTTCTTTGGAAGTCTATGCTTCGTCTCGTTCGCGATCGCGGGAATGCTCGCCTTGCAGGGTTTCTGGCCGGTGCTGCCGTTCTCCGGCCTGGAAATGGCCCTGCTGGGCTGGGCGCTCAAGGTGAGCCTCGGACGGCGCTATCACCGCCAGACGATCACTGTGACGGACTCCGACGTGAGCGTGGAGTTACGCGATAAGGGCTATTGCGCTCAAGTCGTGTTCCCGCGGCATTGGGCACAGGTTAAACTCCGCCGCCCCGCATCGCGATTGCATCCGAGCCGGCTCACGATCGAGTCGCACGGCCGCCAATGCGAGCTGGGCAGCTTCCTCACGGAAGAGGAGCGGCGTGGACTTGCGCTGCGGCTGCAACGTCTCGTGGGCCACGTTAACGAGTCGCCCTCCCTGGCCCAGCCGATCTGAGCAATGAGGTGTAAGTAGACCAGCGGGCAAAGTCACGGGTTTTGCCCGGGGCGCGCAGCCCGGGGCGCGTAGCCCGGGGCGCGCAGCCCGGGGCGTACATGGCCCGCGGGCCGGAATGCAGACAGGGCTGGGCCCGCTGAAAGCGCCGCAGGCGACTTTCAGCCAGTAGAATAGCTTTTGAAAATCGCGCCGTGCCCGGATGGTCCGGGTGCGCGCTGTAAGGCACGTAACGATGATTCGCGCAAAAATCGCACAACTCGCCCTCCTCGCCGCCGCTTTCGCCGGCTCTTTGCCGGCCCACGCCGAATCCGGCTGGGCGCTCCTCAACATGACACAGGGGGTGACGGATATCAGCCGGAAGATCTACAGCCTCCACATGGAGATCTTCTGGATCTGCGTAGTGATCGCGGTCATCGTGTTCGGCGCCATGATCTGGTCGATCGTCACCTATCGGAAGTCGAAGGGGGCTGTCGCCGACGTCACCCTCGTTCACAACACGAAGGTGGAGTTGGTGTGGACCACGGTGCCGGTCGTGATCCTCGTATTCATGGCCGTGCCCGCGGCGCGCACGCTCGTCGAGATCGAGGACACCACGAAAACCGATCTGAGCATCAAGGTGACCGGTTTCCAGTGGGGCTGGCAATACGACTACCTCGACAGCGGCGTGGCGTATTACTCGCGGCTCGACCGCAAGAGCGACGCTGCGCGCGAGCTCCTGTCGGGTATCGATCCGACCACCATCGATCATTACCTGCTGAACGTGGACAAGCCGCTCGTCGTTCCCGCGGGCATGAAGGTCCGCCTGCTCATCACCGGGGCGGACGTGATCCATTCCTGGTGGGTACCGGCGTTCGGGGTCAAGAAGGATGCCATCCCGGGGTTCGTGAACGAAGCCTGGTTCAAGGTGGATACCGACAAGCCGGGCCTCTATCGCGGCCAGTGCGCCGAGCTCTGTGGCCGTGACCACGCGTTCATGCCGATCGTCGTCGACGTCCGCTCCAAGGCGGATTTCGAGGCCTGGCTGAAGAGCAAGGCCGCCGAGCAGAAACAGGCGGCGGCCCCGGCCGCAGCACCTGATGTGGCGCCCGCAGCCAGCACGGGTTAGCCGCCAGCCGCGGGCTCCCCCGCGGCGCACGAACCGCTTCGAGACGTTTTTCGCACCCTTTCGCACCTCAAGAGATCACGACATGGCCGAGCAGCACGCACACGCCGCCGAGCACGACGCCCACGACCACAAGCCACACGGCTGGCGCCGCTGGGTCTATGCGACGAATCACAAGGACATCGGCACGATGTACCTCATCTTCGCCTGCACGATGTTCTTCATCGGCGGTGCGATGGCGATGATCATCCGCCTCGAGCTGTTCAAGCCCGGCATGCAGTTCGTCGATCCGCAGTTCTTCAACTCCATGACCACCATGCACGCGCTGATGATGATCTTCGGCGCGGTGATGCCGGCGTGGACGGGACTTGCGAACTGGATGATCCCATTGCAGGTGGGCGCGCCCGACATGGCACTGCCGCGTCTGAATAACTTCAGCTTCTGGATCCT
>JAQGOC010000361.1 GCA_028293805.1 Gammaproteobacteria bacterium | reverse complement strand
AGCCTGGGCGTCGCTCGCCGCCTTTTGCGCCCTGTTGGTCGTCCTACCCGCCCTGGCAACATTCGCCCCTCACGGCCCCGTCGCGCTCGCCAGCATTTTCTATCGCGCGGGCGCATTTGTCTTCGGTGGCGGACACGTCGTGCTGCCCCTGTTGCGCGAATCATTGGTGCCGAACGGTTGGATCTCTGACGATGTCTTCTTGGCGGGTTACGGTTTCGCGCAAGGAATGCCAGGGCCGTTGTTCACGATCGCCTCCTATCTCGGCGCAGCGAGTGCACCCTCTCACGCCTCGGCATCCTGGGCCGCTGCAGCACTGGCAGCGATATTTCTGCCAGGGCTTCTGCTGGCGCTTGCCGGACAATCCTTGTGGAGCCGGCTTGCACATCTGAACGGTGCGCCCGCGATACTTGCTGGGATCAACGCTTCCGTGGTTGGGATATTGGGAGCGGCTCTGTATAGCCCGGTATGCGTAAGTGCGGTCCATAACAATGTGGATGCGGCCATTGCAATGACCAGTTTCGTGCTCCTGCAGCGATGGCAGGCACCTCCGCTAGCCATCGTCATTGCATGTGTCCTGGCGAGTGTCCTGCGGGGTTTACTCAGTGCCTGAAAGCGAGGAGCCGCGCACTCCACCGCGCGGCTGCCGATGGAGTACTCTGTGCCAACGTGCCTGCCGATGTGACTCAGCACTTTGGAGCGGAATTTGTACACCAATGCTATGAGGGCAACGGCCCGAATTGACGCCTCTGTGCCGACACTCTCCACGACATTCCGCGCGCTTGCGTTCTCCTTCGGAAGTACGCTGTTTTTTGCGTCGCCTGGATACACACAGGAGACGGTCCAGGCAGTGGACCCCAGGATCGCCGTCGCGCTGAAGGATATCTCGCCCGCGCACGTTCAAGCCAACATCGAAAAGCTGGTGAGCTTCGGCACACGGTCCACCCTCTCGGCGCAGGATCCGGCGTCGATCGCCCGCCGGCAGGGCATCGGGGCTGCGCGTGAATGGATCAAATCGCAGTTCGAGCGCTACTCGAAAGACTGTGGCGGCTGCCTCGAAGTGAAGATGGACGCTTTCATACAGGCGCCTGCCGAGCGCATTCCCCAGCCCACCGAAATCAGCAATGTGTATGCGGTAATGAAGGGAACGGATCCGGAGGCTGCGAAGCGCATCGTGCTGGTCACTGGCCACTACGATTCGCGCGTCACGGATGTTCTCGACTCCAAGAGCGCGGCGCCGGGCGCCAATGACGATGGCAGCGGGACCGCGGTGAGCCTCGAGTGCGCGCGAGTGTTGAGCAAGCTGAAATTTCACTCGACGATCATCTTTCTTACTGTCGCCGGCGAAGAGCAAGGTCTGAACGGCAGCAGACACTTCGCGCAGATGGCGAAGGAGCAGGGATGGAACATTGTCGCCGCTCTGAACAACGACATTGTGGGTGGTGACAAAGGCACCGGACAAGATCCGGCCGTAGTACGCGTGTTTTCCGAGGGCGTGCCCGTCACCGCCGATGACAAGCAACTCAAGCAGATCCGCTCTCTCGGCGGCGAAAGCGATTCGCCTTCCCGGGAACTGGCGCGGTACATCGAAGAGGTTGGCGCGGCCTATGACCCCGGCGTAAAGGCACTACTCGTCTTCCGGCTCGACCGTTACTTGCGCGGCGGCGATCATTCCGCCTTCAACCAGCAGGGATACACAGCAGTACGGTTCACCGAGTACCGCGAAGACTTCAATCATCAGCATCAGACACTGCGCACCGAAAACGGCATCGAGTACGGCGATCTGACGAAGTTCGTGGACTTTGGCTACGTAGCGAAAGTGGCGCGGCTGAATGCAGCGACTCTGGCCGCGCTCGCATCGGCGCCGGCATCACCTGCGAATGTGAAAGTGGTGACCAGCAACCTCGATAATGATTCAACCCTGAAATGGGATCCTTCCCCCAACGCCAGCGGCTATGAAGTCATCTGGCGGGCTACGAGCAGTCCCCTGTGGGAGCACGCTCAGAGCGTCGGGAATGTTATGACTACCACGCTCAAACTGTCCAAAGACAATGTAATCTTTGCGGTCCGGGCGGTCGATCGTGAAGGGCATCGGAGCCTGCCCGTACTGCCGTTGCCCGAGCGCTGAGAGCGCCCGCCCGCCAGGTTAAGCCTGCTCACTGCCCGCTGTGCGAATGAAATCCTGCCGGTCGGCGTCGCTCAAGGCCGGACTGAATCGCAGGATCTGATCCAACACCTCGGCGGTCTCAAAGTAGGCCTTGCGGCAGGTGAGGTGTATGTACCCGCCGGGCGAGAAACGTCCCTCCAGGTAGAACACAATGCGGATTCGCCAGGCGTCCCGACCGATGGGCTCGTGGCAGCTACGGCACCTGGCCTGCCCACTAGGGGACCGCTCGGCACCATCGATGCGAGGGACGCGCCGGTGTGCCACGCTCGTAAGTGCTGTGCGTTCGAGGCTCTCTCGGTCGGGCACGTTCTCGCTTGTTTCCGCGAGCCCTTCAAGGAGCGGCTGCGGGCGCTTGTACGCTGCGCATAAAGGGTGAAACCACAGGGTCATCTCTCCCTCCCCAAAGAGGTTGGGAAGGCATTCGCCGAAGCGCAGCTCTCCGCGCTTGATGGGCTGTCCGCAGCCGCGGCACTTGGAGCGGCCGCTGGCGGCGGGTGCAAAGATGTGGGCCACCGCGGAAGGATATTCCAGAGCGGGCATGCTGGCAGCGCGATCTGGATCTTGAGAGCCTCGAGGTGCTGATCAGCCCCCGCGGGGAGGGCGCGCTCACCCATACCGGGGGACGCTCGGACGCGGCCGTGTTGACCGTCGCCAATGTCGCTGGTTCGTTGGGCGATAAGCGCTCAGGCGGCGGTGCGCACGATCGTCGATTGATGCAGGATGAGACCCTCCAGCGAGGGGGATGGCGGTGAATGTTCCGACGGAAAATTCGGCGCTCAGCGCGGTGTTGTGTTTTTCAATCCTTGTTTTGGCGATAGATACCGCCAGCGCAGCGGGTGGCGATGCCGCCGGCGCCGCTGTCGAGCGCCGGGGCACTGAACTTGGATTTGCCGTCTTTCAACAGCACTGCGTGTCCTGCCATGGCAACCCCGCGTACGAGCGCGCCCCTGAGCCGGCCACTCTGAGGACCATGTCAGCGGAGCGGATCTACGCGGCACTGACAACCGGAGTGATGAAGTCGGTTGGCGATACGTTGAGCGATGAGGATCGGCGCCGGGTATCGGAATCGCTGGCCGGTC
>JAQGOC010000046.1 GCA_028293805.1 Gammaproteobacteria bacterium | reverse complement strand
CGTCCGAGCGTTCTATACCGGGTACTACCGGGAACTCGTGACGGTCGTCCCAGACGTTGTCAACGGATTCATCCTGCCGATGGAGGGTGCCGGGCTTGGCACCGAGCTCTTGCCAAGCGTGTTCGACAGGAAGGACGTGCACCGCCGTCGCGTGGAACTGTAGAGAATCCGTTCATCGTGTCGCCGCCGCCAGGGCGTGTGCCCCCCGACCCACGCTTTCGACCAACACCCCAATGACACGCCCTCACTTCGATGTCGTATTGCGCAATGGCCTGGTCGTGGATGGCACCGGCGGACCTGCCTTCGCCGCCGATGTCGCCATAGCCGGCGATCGCATCGCGAGAATCGGCAGCCTCCACGGAGAATCCGCGGTCCTGGACATCGACGTTCGCGGGCTCGTCGTTAGCCCGGGATTCATCGACGTGCACACACACGACGACGCCGCGCTGATCGTCCGTCCGCAAATGACCGCCAAGGTGACCCAGGGCGTCACGACCGTCATCGCCGGCAACTGCGGAATCAGCGGTGCACCATACGATCGACAGAGTGCCCCGCCCGGGCTGCTTCGGCTGGTGTTCAAGTCCGACCGTTGCACAGCTTCGACCTTCGCCGATTACGTCGCGAAGGTGCAAGAGGCAGCCCCTGCGGTCAACGCCGGCTTTCTCACCGGACACTGCACTCTGCGGATGCAGGTAATGGGAGACGATTTGAGCCGGTCCGCGACGCCGGATGAAACAAAGCAAATGAAGCAGCTGCTGTCCGATTGCCTCCAACTGGGGTCGTTCGGGCTATCGACGGGGCTCTACTATCCGCCGGCGCGAGCAGCCACGACCGGCGAAGTGATCGAGATCGCCGCAGCACTCCGCGAACATGGCGGCATCTACACGAGCCACATCCGGGACGAAGCCGATCGGGTGATGGAGAGCCTCGAGGAGGCGCTGCTGATAGGACGAGAAGCCGGTATCCGCACGATCATCTCGCATCACAAGTGCATGGGGCAACGCAACTTCGGCCGGAGCGTCGAGACATTGGCGCTTCTCGCCGAAGCGAAGCAGCGCCAGCCCGTCGCCTGGGATGTCTATCCATATACCGCGGCATCGACAGTCCTCATCGAAGATCTCGTCGCGATGTCTTCCAGAACACTGGTGACATGGTGCGACCCACACCCGGAATACTGCGCACGCTACCTGGACGCTATTGCACGGGACCTCGGATGCACGCCCGTCGAGGCGATATCCAAGCTGCAGCCGGCAGGCGCCGTCTACTTCATCATGGACGAGGCTGACGTGACGCGGATCCTGTCGTCCCCGGAAGCCATGATTGGCTCGGACGGGCTGCCCGAGGACGTTCATCCGCACCCGCGCCTGTGGGGCACTTTTCCGAGAGTGCTCGGACGATACGTGCGCGAACGGGCAGTGCTTTCGCTCGAGAGCGCCATCCATCGCATGAGTGGGCTGTCGGCTCATCACTTTGGACTGCGCGACCGCGGACGGCTGGCTGAGGGGATGTGCGCGGACGTCTGCATCTTCGATCCTACGTCGGTCCGCGATTGCGCGACGTTCGAGCGGCCGGCGACCCCGGCCGTGGGAATCCACCACGTGTTCGTAAATGGGGTCTTGGCGCTCAGGGATGGCGTGCCGACCGACGCACGAGCCGGGCGAGTATTGCTGCGACGAGTCAGCGCCACGCGTCGTTGAATGCGAAGCCTCCGCTCGCGCGAGCAGTTGGGAGTATCGCAAGATGGATGAACGGCTGCGCTTTGTGGCTCGGTTATTGGACGGTGAGAAGATGGCCGTGTTGTGCCGGGAGTTCGATATCTGCCGCAAGACCGGCTACAAGATCTTCTCCCGGTGTAAGAACTGCGAACTGGAGGGGCTGACGGATCGGTCTCGGCGCCCTTCTCGGCATGCCAACCGCTTGCCGTACCAGATCGAGACGCGGATCGTGCAGCTGAAGTGCTCCTAAGATCCGCGAGAAGATCTGTCGACTGCACAGTGAGCTGCAGCTGCCGGCGATCAGCACCGTGCACGCGGTGCTGGATCGGCGCGCACGGGTGACCCGAGGACGGGGGGGCCGCTACAAACCAGAGGGTACAACGCTCTCCAGGCCTACCCAACGGAATTCTGCGCTCCGCCGACGGTCTGGCGAATGTTGATAGAGGAAGATCTCGCCAGATGGCCAGTCGTACTCCGCGAAGGGGCTAGCGCCGGTGAGCCATTGAATGCGGAAGTGATCGAGGACGTGCGACGGGCGTGGGGACTCACGGTGCGCGCTGAGTTTGGCCAAACCGAGATCATTGCGCGGATCGGCAACCCGCCAGGCAACCATTGAAAGCCGGATCAATGGGCCGTTCACTCCCGGGTTACCGCATCGTGCTGGTCGGGCCAGACGGGACTGTCGGCGATGAAGGCAAGATCTGTCTGGATCTTTCCGATCCTCCCATGGGACTCATGGCGGGATACGTCGACCAGACCGGAGGAACGGCAGGCGCAATGCACGGCGACTACTACCATACCGGCGACATTGCCACCCGTGATTCAGACGGCTATATCACGTATGTCGGTCGAAGCGATGACGTCTTCAAGTCCTCGGACTACCGCATCAGTCCTTTCGAGCTCGAGAGCCTGCTTCTGCAGCACCAAGGCGTGGCCGAGGCGGCGGTCGTGCCGAGTCCGGATGCGCGGCGGCGTGCGGTTCCATTCATGTGATCCCGCCAGGAAGCCGTGCTGCCCATCTGTACTGCATCAGATCGCTCTCTTCTGCATCTGTATCCATCGCGCCGATGGGCGTAATCTGCGATGCCATGAGAATCGCGAAACCCCTCTTGCTCGTGACGACGCCTGTCGGGGCCTTGTGGGGTCTCTTCGAGGCTTACAGACTCGCCGGTGGCCTCGTGCTACTCATGGCTGCCATGATGGGCGTCGTCGGCGCAGGTATTGGAACGGTCGTACTCACTGCCCGCCGCGAGCAGGCGGCCGCACATGCAGCCCGGGAGAGACCTTGATGTCGAGCGAGCTCAAGGCCCTGGTCGCGGTGGTACTCATAGCGATCTTCGACAGTCAGGGAAAAGCGATGATTAATATGAGCTCAAGCCCCGAGCAGTCGTAGCAGACAGTGAGTGCGCTCACCGTGCGTATCTGCCTGTCGATCGCTCTTTTCATCCTGAT
>JAQGOC010000351.1 GCA_028293805.1 Gammaproteobacteria bacterium | reverse complement strand
ACTTCATGGACAACGGCGAAGATGCGCTCATCGTCTATGACGATTTGTCCAAGCAGGCGGTCGCGTACCGCCAGATTTCCCTGCTGCTGCGCCGGCCGCCGGGCCGCGAAGCGTACCCCGGCGACGTGTTCTATCTGCACTCCCGCCTTCTCGAGCGCTCCGCGCGGGTCAACGAGGAATACGTCGAGAAGTTCACCAACGGCCGCGTCAAGGGCAAGACCGGCTCGCTCACGGGTCTGCCGATCATCGAGACGCAGGCGGGCGACGTCACGGCGTTCGTGCCGACCAACGTCATCTCGATCACCGACGGACAGATCTTCCTGGAAACCGACCTGTTCAACGCCGGTATCTCGGTGTCCCGCGTCGGCGGTGCCGCGCAGACGGACATCATCAAGAAGCTCGGCGGCGGCATCCGCCTCGCACTCGCCCAGTATCGCGAGCTCGCCGCGTTCTCGCAGTTCGCTTCCGACCTCGACGAAGCCACCCGCAAGCAGCTCGAGCGCGGTCAGCGCACCACCGAGGTGATGAAGCAGAAGCAGTACGCGCCGATGTCGGTCGCCGAGATGGCGCTGACGATCTACGCCGTCAACAACGGCCACATGGACAAGGTCGAGCTGAAGAAGATCACCGACTTCGAGGCGGCGCTGCAGGCCTTCGCGCAGACCAACTACAAGTCGCTGATGGACGGCATCAATGCCGTGCCGAAGTTCACCAAGGAGAACGAGGCAGGGTTGAAGAAGTGCATCGAGGACTTCCTCGCCACGGGCACTTACTAGCCTTTTTTCGACAAAGATCCAAGCCATGCCCGGCACAAAGGAAATCCGTTCCAAGATCGCGAGTGTGAAGAGCACTCAGAAGATCACGAAGGCCATGCAGATGGTCGCCACGAGCAAGATGCGCCGCGCGCAGGAGCGCATGCGTCTCGCCCGCCCGTACGCGCAGAAGATGCGCAACGTCATCGGCCATCTCACCGAGGCGAATCCCGATTACCGGCATCCGTTCCTGGTGACACGCGAGACGAAGTCCGTCGGCATCATCGTCATCTCGACGGACCGCGGTCTCGCCGGCGGCCTGAACGCCCACATCTTCAAGCAGACGCTGTTACTCATGCGGGATTGGCAGGCGCGGGGCGCGCAGGTGAGCCTGTGCATCATCGGCTCCAAGGGCCTGGCCTTCTTCCGCCGGCTCGGCGTGCCGA
Organism: Gammaproteobacteria bacterium; assembly: GCA_028293805.1. Classification (GTDB taxonomy): domain Bacteria; phylum Pseudomonadota; class Gammaproteobacteria; order Steroidobacterales; family Steroidobacteraceae; genus 13-2-20CM-66-19. The sequence continues at coordinate 11,299 of JAQGOC010000351.1, read as the reverse complement.
TTCTCGCCAACGTGTCGGGGCTGGGCGATCGGCCGCACGTGAAGGATCTCATCGGCACGGTCAAGGTGATGTTGGATGCGTACAGCAGCGGGGAGCTCGACCGGCTCTTCCTGGTGAACGCGCAATTCCTCAACACCATGACCCAGAAGCCCACCACCGAGCAGCTGCTGCCGATCGAGGCGATGGACACCGAAGGCCTGGCCGAGCACTGGGACTACATCTACGAGCCGGAAGCGAAGGTCATTCTCGAGGGTCTGCTCATCCGCTACATCGAGTCGCACGTGTACAGAGCCGCCGTCGAAAACGTCGCATCCGAAATGGCTGCGCGGATGGTTGCCATGAAGGCGGCGTCCGATAACGCCGGCAAGCTGATCGGCGAGTTGCAACTGATCTACAACAAGGCCCGCCAGGCCGCGATCACGAAGGAGCTTTCGGAGATCGTGCGCGGCGCGGCAGCGGTGTAAGACGCGACGTACGCGTCGCACCGGCGCCCGCGAGGGACGCCAACGAATTCGAAGTGAGCAGGCGTGATGCCTGCGCGACTGGAGAGATTATGACTACCACGGCCGAGGGCAAGATTACCCAGATCATCGGCGCCGTTATCGACGTGCAGTTTCCGCGCGAGGCCATCCCGAAGGTATACGAGGCGTTGAAGCTGAAGGACGTGGAGCTCACGCTGGAAGTACAGCAGCAGCTCGGCGACGGCGTGGTGCGCACGATCGCGATGGGTGCGTCGGAAGGCTTGAAGCGCGGTCTGACTGTGCGGTCCACCGGTGCGCCGATTTCGGTGCCCGTGGGCAAAGAGACGCTGGGCCGCATCATGGACGTGCTCGGTGATCCGCAGGATAACCGCGGACCGGTAACTGCCAAGGAGCGTTGGGCGATCCATCGTCCGCCGCCGTCGTTCGACCAGCAGGCGGGTGGACAGGATCTGCTCGTCACGGGCATCAAGGTCATCGACCTGCTCGTGCCGTTCGCCAAGGGCGGCAAAGTCGGCCTGTTCGGCGGCGCCGGCGTAGGCAAGACGGTCAACATGCTCGAGCTCATCAATAACATCGCGAAGCAGTACAGCGGTCTGTCGGTGTTCGCGGGCGTCGGCGAGCGTACCCGCGAGGGTAACGACTTCTATCACGAGATGATCGAGTCGGGCGTCATCGACAAGGACACGTTGTCGAATTCCAAGGTCGCGATGGTGTACGGACAGATGAACGAGCCGCCGGGCAACCGCCTGCGCGTAGCCCTCACCGGTCTCACCATGGCCGAATATTTTCGCGACGAGACGCGCGAGGACGGTGGCAAGGGCCGTGACGTGCTGTTTTTCGTGGACAACATCTATCGCTACACGCTCGCGGGCACCGAAGTGTCGGAGCTGCTCGGACGCATGCCGTCGGCAGTGGGCTACCAGCCGACGCTCGCCGAAGAGATGGGCGTGCTGCAGGAACGTATTACTTCGACGAAGACCGGTTCGATCACGTCGATCCAGGCCGTTTACGTGCCAGCGGACGACTTGACGGATCCGTCACCCGCCACGACGTTCGCCCATCTCGACGCTACGGTCGTGTTGTCGCGTCAGATCGCGTCGCTGGGTATCTACCCGGCGGTCGATCCGCTCGATTCCACGAGCCGTCAGCTCGATCCCCTCGTGGTCGGCGAAGAGCACTACAACACCGCTCGCGGAGTGCAGGCCGTGCTCCAGCGCTATAAGGAGCTGCAGGACATCATCGCGATCCTCGGCATGGATGAATTGTCGGCAGAGGACAAGCTCAGCGTGTATCGCGCTCGCAAGGTGCAGCGCTTCCTGTCGCAGCCGTTCAACGTCGCGAAGGTGTTCACGGGCCAGGAAGGCAAGATCGTCCCGCTCAAGGACACGATCCGCGGCTTCAAAGGCATCATCAGCGGCGAGTTCGACGCGCTGCCCGAGCAGGCCTTCTACATGGTCGGGTCGATCGAAGAGGCCGTGGCGAAAGCGAAAACGCTGCAGTAACGCGATTTCGCGCAGCGACAGGAATACAACCATGGCGGAGCAGCACACCATCCACGTCGACATCGTCAGCGCCGAGGGCGAGATTTTCTCCGGCCCGGCGGCCATGGTGTTCGCGCCGGCTGCGGAGGGCGAGCTCGGCATCGCTCCACGCCACGCACCGCTTCTGACTTTGTTGAAAGCGGGCGAGGTGCGTGTGCAGACGCCCGAAGGGGAGTACCAGTCGTTTTTCGTCGGCGGCGGTGCGCTCGAAGTGCAGCCGAACAAGGTCACCGTGCTCGCGGACACTGCACTGCGGGCACGCGACATCGACGAGGCTGCGGCGCTCGCCGCCAAACAGCGCGCGGAAGAAGCTCTGCGGGACAAACCGGGCCACATCACGCAGGCCGAGGCGCTCGCCGAGCTGGCCCGTGCCGCCGCGATGCTCAAGGTGCTCGAGCGGCTACGGAAGCTGCGAGGCTGATCGCTGGACCCTTCGCCAGAGGACCCGCTGTTCAACACGACAGCAGCCCAGCCGCCGCGACACCGGCTGCGCGCCGGATTACTCCGTAACCTTTCGAGCGGCTTCTCACTGCTGCTGCTGCGGCGCCTGCCGCCTGAAAGCTTCGTCCGCGGCTTCGATCAGCTGCTCGCCCTTTTCCTCCTCAATCTCGTCGTCTGGGCGGGGCTCGACACGCTGCATGCCGAGACCGGTGCGCAGCTTCTGCTCGACGGCGCGTATGGCTGGGCGTTTTATCTTCTGATGGGCCTTTTCGGCTGCGCCCTCGTGGCGCGAGCCCAGGGCCGCGAGGCGGATACGCGAGGGCTGCTAGTGCCGCTGCTGGCGGTCTCGCCCTACGTGTTGGTTCTATTCTGGATGTCGACCGACACTGTCCCGGTCGCGGGGCGGCCGCTGCTGGCGCTGGCCGTGGGGCTGCTCTATCTGGCAGTGCTGAGTGTGAGAATCCTGCGTGCGGCGTACGGATTTGTGCGCGTTCGGGCGGCCTTGGCGGCGATCGTGCTGATCATCGCTGCGCCGTGGTTGCTTGCCACCGTGGATCTGGACACGCGCCTGTGGGTCAGCAACGACTCGCAGGAGGCACAAGACCCCGACGATGCCTCTGCGGCGGAGCCGCTTCTTTACGATCAGCCCGCGCGGATCGCCGCCGCCGTGGAGCGGGTCATACCCGGGGAGCACGGTACGCCTGCGGCGTTTTTCCTTGGCTTCGCTGGCGATGGCGACCAGGCCATCTTCAAGCGCGAAGCGCTGTTTGCTCAGTCCGTCTTCACGGATCATTTCGGCTCCGGCGACCGCTCGGTGGAGCTCATCAACGACGTCGAGGACCGCGATTCGTATCCCTTCGCGACCGTCTCCGGGCTGCAGCAAGCGCTCAGGCTCCTGGCATCCAGAATGGATCTGGACGAGGACGTGCTCGTTCTCACCCTCACCTCCCACGGCTCGAGGGAGGGATTGGCCGTCACGAACGGAACGTTACCGCTCCTGCAGCTCGGGCCGGCGGATCTGCGGCAGGCCTTGGACGAGTCCGGCATCAAATGGCGTGTTCTGGTGGTGTCGGCCTGCTACTCGGGTGTTTTTCTCGAGCCTTTGAAAACGGACACGACGCTGATCGTGACCGCCTCCGACGCGGAGCACAGCTCCTTCGGCTGCGAGGATGACCGCGATCTCACGTACTTCGGCGAGGCGTTCCTGAAGGATTCGGTGCCGACCACCCCTTCGCTCGAAGCGGCTTTCCGGAAGGCAGCCGACCTCATCCAGCGCCGCGAAGGCGCGGAGCACCTCGAGCATTCCAATCCGCAATTCTACGCCGGGCCTGCCATCCGGCAAAAGCTGGCCGGACTCGAGACCCGCCCGGGACGCAAGCCCCAGGGCGCGGTCACCGTCCAAAGGTGAGTTTGCGAACCGGGTAGCTCTCGGCACCCCGTGGCCTGCGCTAAAATCGCGTCCATGGCAAAAAGACACCTGGAGGCCGCGCCCCGCGCCGTGCCGCTTTCGATAGTGATTCTCGCCGCCGGCCAGGGTAAGCGGATGAAGTCCGCGCTGCCTAAAGTGCTGCAGCCGCTGGCGGGGCGGCCCCTCCTCAAACACGTCATCGACACGGCGCGCTCGCTCGAGCCCGTTGCCATTCACGTGGTATACGGCCACGGGGGTGACCAGGTGCGTGACGTGTTGAAGGACGAACCCGTTTCGTGGGCGTTGCAGGCGGAGCGGCTCGGCACGGGGCACGCCGTCATGCAGGCGATGCCGAACGTCCCTGACGATCACGTGGCGCTCGTGCTGTACGGCGACGTTCCGCTCATCAGCCGCGCCACGCTGGCCGAGTTGCTTTCGCTCGCCGGGCCGAAGCAGACGGGCCTGCTCACGATGGTGCTCGAGAACCCGTCGGGATACGGTCGAATCGTCCGTAACGGCCGCGGCCAGGTGCAAAGGATCGTCGAGCAGAAGGACGCCTCCAAAAAGGAGCTTGCGCTGCGTGAATGCAATACGGGAGTGCTGGCGGCGCCGGCGCGCCTGCTCAAGAAATGGCTCAAGAGCCTGAGGAACGACAATTCCCAGGGCGAATACTATCTGACGGACGTCATCGCGATGGCCGCGAAGGATAAGATCGCGGTGAACCCACTCGTCACCGCGAACGTGGTCGAAGTGTTGGGGGTGAACGATAAAGCCCAACTCGCGGAACTTGAGACTGCCTTCCGGCGGCAAGTCACGAACCACCTGATGGTGGCTGGCGTCACGGTTGTTGATCCCGCGCGCCTCGATGTACGCGGAACCGTTACGCACGGGACCGACGTCTTCATCGACGTGAATGTCATACTCGAAGGGAACGTGAAGCTCGGCGACCGTGTTCGCATCGGCCCCAATTGCGTGGTGCGCAATAGTGAGATCGGGGACGATACCGAGGTGTTCGCGAACTGCATGGTCGACAGCACGATCATCGGAAAGTCGTGCAGCCTCGGTCCTTTCGCACGCTTCCGACCCACATCGACTCTCGCGAGTGGCGTGCATATCGGCAACTTCGTCGAGGTGAAGAACTCAAAGATGGGTGAAGGCTCGAAAGCCAACCATCTCTCGTACGTCGGCGATGCGCAGGTGGGAAGCCGCGTTAACATCGGCGCGGGTACTATCATCGCCAACTACGACGGCGTCAACAAGCATCTCACGAGCATTGCAGACGACGTGCATACCGGCTCCAACAGCGTCCTGGTGGCCCCAATCACCGTAGGTGCCGGCGCAACGATCGCTGCAGGCTCCACCGTCGCCCGCGAAGTTCCCGCGGGAAAACTCACCGTAGCTCGCGCGCGCCAGACCACGATCGAAGAGTGGAAGCGGCCGATCAAGCAGAAAAAATAGCCTGAGCTGATCGCCGTATCGCTGCGCTGCGCACTGCAGCAGCGCCTCGTGGTCGAAACCTGATCCCGCCGGTGCTCCGCGCCGCTTCGTGGGGCGGCTTCGAAAATCCGCTGCGGCCTGCCCAGGAATCCGCGGCAAGGGTTTACCTTGCACGTTATGCGTCCCGAGGTGAGAATCGCCTCGAAGCCGTGAAAACTCACATGACCGCGCTCTCGAGCCGCAAAGTCCCCTGCGACGCGGTTGGGTGGCTGGAGGATGAATGCCTTTGATACGCCGCGTGGTACTGCCGCTGGCAGCCCTACTTTGCGCGACTTTGTTCGTGGCGGCCCGCATTCCGGCGGCCGGCGTACCGGCGGCCGGCGTACCGGCGGCCGCGGGCACGCCAGCCGTCGCGGACGATGTGCCCGCTGACGTTGCCGCAAAGATAAGAGCCACTCTGCACGAGCGCATTCCGGAATTGCGGGTAGCCCAGATCCGCAAGGCGCCCCTGGCCGGGCTCTACGAGATCAACACCGGCCAGGAGCTGCTGTACACGAACGATGCGGCGACGATGATCTTCGCCGGACGGATCGTGGATACGAAGTCGCGCGAGGATCTGACGGCACAACGTTGGAACGAGATCAACGCGATCGATTTCAGCTCGCTGCCGTTCGATCTCGCGATCAAGAGTGTCAAGGGCAATGGCAGCCGCAAGCTCGTGGTGTTTGCCGATCCGCTGTGCCCCTATTGCCGGCAGCTCGAGCAGGAGATGCAGGGCCTCAACAACGTCACGGTCTACACGTTCCTATATCCACTCGAAACCATTCACCCCGGCTCCACGGCCAAGGCCGTTCAGATCTGGTGCTCGAAGGATCGAAGCGACGCCTGGTCGAAATGGATGCTGCAGAAAGTCGAGCCCGCGAGCGCACGTTGCGATAGCGCACCCGTGGCGAAGCTGCAGGCCCTCGGGGACAAGCTGCGCATCGACTCGACACCGACACTGTTTTTGGCCGACGGGCGGCGCGCGCGCGGTGCGATAAAACATGACGAGCTCGAGCATCTGCTGGCAGATGTGCATAAGTGAGCAGCAGCCTTTGCCGCATGGCATCCCGGTTGCGATCTACCATAACCCACTCGCGCAGGACGTCAGAAAGCCTCCCGCGCCGGGCGTCGCGGCGCCAGTTCACGATCGGCCGTGAAACTGCAACGTTGTTGTAGCACTTTTTAGCTACCGTTCACGTCGTTCCGCACAAGAACGCGCGGCAGGTGAGGGTCAATGAGTGCGTCTGAAGAACAGCGGGCCGAGTGGCTCGAGCCTGAGTTCTGGGAGCGACTCGATCGCCTCGAAGGGCGTCACCAGAAAGTGCAGTCCGAACATGAGACCGCCCGACGCGGTCTCGACCGGGTGACTCCGCGCGAGGCCGAAGAGCTGCGCAATGCCTGGCGCCGCTACTGCGAAGTGGTCGACGAGCTCGACAAGACCACTGCCGAGTTCGAAGCGCTGCGTACGTGCACGGGTTGAGGCGACCGGATCGAGCCAGTCTGCGGGCAAGGGGTACGTCGGCGACGGATACGGCAGACGCCGGTATGCCGGCCGCATGAAACTCCTGTCGCGGCGCGCTCTGGATCGGCTCGGTTCACTGCAGGCCAGCGTGCAGGAATTGGCTGCTCACCGTAACACGGCGTTGCGCATGTTTGTTGCCAGCCGCAATACCACAACCCCGCTCGCACAACGGGAGTTCTGGCTCGAGTTCGCCTGGATCGACCAGGAGTACCGCATTGCCGTCCAGCGCCTGGCGCAATTCTGCACGGAGCATCAGGACGACTCGCGCACTCGATGGCGCACGAATCTGGTCTGATGCTGAGACAGGCGTCACAGCGACCGACGACGACCGGGCCTCGGACGTCATCACGCCATCTTCCCGTAATATCCGCAGCTTAGCCTCGCCGTCGACACGGATAACGGTGGCCCCTCCCAGCGCCGCATCCAGACGGAGATGCCAACTAAATTCTCGTGACACCCTTGCAGGCGGCGTGGAATTTGCGTTCCCATACGGGCGTGTTCCGCAGCCCGATGCTGTATTACAGTTGTCGTACTGACGTCAGACCGCCGAAAGCCTTCCGAACTGTTCACTGGAGCTTGGAGAATGACCAGCCGTAGGACGTTCCTAACCTCGACACTGGCGGTCACGGGAGCGACCCTGCTTCCGGCGCGCCTGTTGCACGCCGCGTCGAATCTGAGGTTCTCCTCCACCCCTTTCACGCTGGGTATCGCTTCGGGGTACCCGACGCCGGACTCCGTGGTGTTGTGGACGCGACTTGCGCCATCACCTCTCGAGCCCGGCGGAGGGATGCCGGCGGAGGTCGTCGCGGTCGACTGGGAGATCGCGAGCGACGATCGAATGAAGTCGGTCGTGCAGCATGGCACGGCCTACGCCACTCCCGACTGGGCGCATTCCGTGCACATCGAGCCCGCCGGGCTCGAGCCGGGTCGCGATTACTGGTATCGGTTCGAGGCCGGCGGTGTGCGCAGCGCGATCGGTCGGACACGAACCGCGCCGGAATACGGCGCGGCGCTGGCTCGGCTGAGGCTGGGTCTCGTTTGCTGCCAGCACTATGAACAAGGGTATTTCACGGCTTATCGCCACATGCTGGCCGATGAGCTCGATCTCATCGTGCACGTGGGCGACTACATTTACGAGGGCAATTCAGCGCACAAGGTGCGCAGTCACAACGTGCCGGTCGCCTTCACTCTCGAAGACTATCGTGCTCGCCACGCGCTTTATCGAACGGATCGCGATCTCGCGAACGCGCACGCCGCGAGTCCCTGGCTCGTGATCTGGGACGATCACGATGTCAGCAATGACTATGCGGGGGACGTTTCCGAGGATGACGACGATCCGGAGCTCTTCCTCGCTCGCCGCGCCGCCGCGTATCAAGCCTATTACGAGCACATGCCCCTGCCGCGCTGGGCAGTCCCGTCGGGACCTGCAATGCGCCTGTATGCCGAGCGCAGCTTCGGCGATCTGGCGTCCATCGTTCTGCTGGATCAGCGCCAGTATCGGGCGCCGGAAGCCTGTCCCCCGTTGGGCCGCGCCGGCGGACATCGTGTCGACGAGGACAAGTGTCCGGAGCTCGATGCGCCTGAGCGCACCATGCTCGGCGGCCGGCAGGAAGCGTGGGTGCAGGGCCACCTGGCCTCGAGCCAGACACGCTGGAATCTCCTCGCGCAAGGCACCCTCATGGCCTACAACAACGAGGCGCCGCTTCCGCAGCACCGCTATTGGACCGATGCCTGGAATGGATATCCGGCCGCACGCGAGCGACTCACGAGATTTCTGGCCGAACGGCGCATCTCGAACCCGGTGGTTCTATCGGGCGACATTCATGCATTCGTGGTGAGCGGGCTGCATATGAAAGCCGCGGACCTCAACTCGCCGATCATAGCACCCGAGTTCGTGACGACGTCCGTGAGCTCGGACGCGCTGCCGGAGCAGTACTTCGATACCGCCCGCAAGCTCAATTCAAACCTTCTCACGGCGACGGGCGAGCATCGCGGCTACATGCGACTCGACATCACGAAGGAGCGGCTGCAGGCAGACCTCATCGCGCTCGAGACGGTGAAGAAGCCCGACTCGACACGCAGCACGCTGATTTCGTATGTCGTGGAGGCGGGAAAGGCTGTACCGGTTCCCGCGTAGCCGACACTCGACCCCTCATTCCGGCCTGACCACAACCGGGATCGATTTCGCCGCCGGAGTTTTGCTTTTCAGATCGTGGTGGGCCAACGGGAGCAACGGATTGGTTTCCGGGTAATAGGCGCCGATCGAACCCCGCGGGATGCGGTACGGCCGTGCCTTGAAGCCGCGCACCACGCGCCTGTGTTGGTCGTCAGCGAGCGATTCGATCTCGACGAGGGCGCCCGGCGCGATTCCGCGCTCCTGCATGTCGTGCTCGTTCATGAACACGACCATTCGGCCCCCGAACACGCCCCGATAGCGGTCGTCCAATCCATAGATCGTCGTGTTGTACTGGTTGTGGCTTCTAAGTGTCGCCAGCCGCAGCACGGACGCTCCGTCGACCAGCGGGTTCTCCGCGACTCCCTCGAAGACCAGAAAGTTCGCGCGGCCGGTCGGGGTATTCCACACCCGCTCACGCGGCGGGGTCGGCAGGTGGAAGCCTCCAGGTTGACGTATCCGCTCGTTGAAGTCGCGGAACAGGGCGGGAAAAACGTCTTCGATCCTGTCGCGGATGAGGTCATAGTTCTCCTCGAAGGCAGACCAATCGATTGTACTGTCCAGCTGCGTCGCCCTGGCGATGCCGCAGACGATCGCGATTTCGGATTTCAGATCCCTGCCTGGCGGGTGCACGAGACCTGCCGACGCATGCACCATCGACATGCTGTCTTCGACGGTGATCGACTGGCGGCCGCTCTTCTGGATGTCGATATCGCTTCTGGCCAGGCACGGCAGAATGAGCGCCTGCTGGCCATGGACGATGTGACCACGGTTGAACTTGGTCGAGATCGCGACGGTCAAGCGCAGCCGCCGCATCGCCGCCTCGACAATGGGCCTGTCGGGTACCGCGGCCACAAAGTTGCCGCCGAGGCCGACGAACACCTTCGCGTGCCCGTCGATCATCGCCTGCACTGCATCGATGACGGCGTGCCCATGTGCGCGCGGGGGCTTGAATCCGAACACCCGTTCGATCTGGTCGAGCAACTCCGGCGTTGGTTTCTCATCGATGCCGACGGTCCGGTCTCCTTGCACGTTCGAGTGCCCGCGCACCGGGCAAATGCCGGCGCCCGGCTTGCCGAAGTTGCCGCGAAGCAGCAGAAGATTGGCGATTTGCTGTACGTTTTCACAGCCGTGTCGATGCTGCGTGATTCCCATTCCGTAGCAGATGATTACTGCCTGCGCCTTCATGTAGATCGTCGCTACGCGCTGAATCTGTCCGCGTGACAGACCGGATACGCGCAGAATGTCGCTCCAATCGGTGCGGCGAATCTCCTCGGCAAACGCGCTGAACCCGTGCGTATGCGCTTCGATAAAAGCGACGTCGAGGATCGGCTCCCCGCGCGCCTCGACAGCCGTGTCATGTGCCTCGAGCACATGCTTCATGATGCCCTTGAGCGCCGCGACGTCGCCGCCGACGCTGACTTGGCAATACTCGCTCGCGATGCGCGTCGAGCTCAGCGTGACCATTTCGACTGGATCTTGCGGCGCCGCGAAACGTTCCAGCGCGCGCTCGCGAAGCGGATTCAACGCCACGATCGGTACGCCGCGCCGCGCCGCATTGCGTAACTCGGTCATCATCCGCGGGCTGTTCGTGCCCGGATTCTGGCCGATCACGAAAATCGCATCGGCATGCGAGAAGTCATCCAGGACGACCGTTCCCTTGCCGACGCCGATACTCTCAGGAAGGCCGACACTCGTCGCCTCGTGACACATATTCGAGCAGTCGGGGAAGTTGTTCGTTCCAAACCGGCGGACGAAGAGCTGGTATAGAAAGGCAGCCTCGTTCGAAGTGCGTCCGGAGGTGTAGAACTCGGCCTGATCCGGACTCTCCAGCGCCTGCAGCTCGCGTCCGATCAGAGCGAAAGCATCCTCCCACCCGATCGGCACGTAGTGGTCCGAGCCAGGGTCATAGCGCATGGGTTCGGTGAGCCGCCCTTGCTCCTCGAGCCAATAGTCGCTGCGTTGCTCGAGTTCGCGAACGGTGTGAGCTGCGAAGAAGTCCCGGGTGACTCGGCGGCTCGTCAGCTCAAAGGCCACCGCCTTGGCGCCGTTTTCGCAGAACTCGAACGAGCTCGTGTGCTTCGGGTCCGGCCACGCGCATCCAGGGCAGTCGAACCCGTAGGGCTGGTTCACCGAGAGCAGCGCCTTGCCACCCTTCAGGACAACACTCTGTTCCCGCAACGCCTTTGCCGTAGCCTGCAGCGCCCCCCAGCCGCCAGCTGGTGACCCGTAAGGCTCGAACAGCGGTAATTC
>JAQGOC010000343.1 GCA_028293805.1 Gammaproteobacteria bacterium | reverse complement strand
GAGATGATGGCTCCCATGGCCGCGAATTGACGCAGCTGCTCCGGCGTCGCCTTGGTATTCGCGCCAAGATCGAGCATGTGGGTGTGGCCGTGCGCGGCCGGAATGGCGGAGATGATGGCGGCGCGCTCGACGCCCGGAATCGTCTTCAGAACAAAATGCGCCATGGCCGTGAGCGCCCCGGTGTTGCCAGCGCTCACGCAAGCCGACGCGCGGCCCTCCTTCACGAGGTCGATCGCCACGCGCATCGAGGAATCTTTCTTGCGGCGGATGGCCTCGCGCGGCGAGTCGCCCATGGCAACCACCTGCGTGGCCGCTACCACTGCCGTGCGGGCACGGATGGGAGCCGGTGACGACTTCAGTTGGGCATCGATGAGCGCCGCGTCGCCAACCAACAACACGTGCAGCTCCGCGTCGTCCTGCAGCGCGCGCAACGCGCCCGCAACATATCCACGCGGCTGTTGGTCGCCGCTCATCACATCGATTGCGATCGGCAGCACGCGGCCCGTCGTCAGGAGCGAAGTCCGACGGCGGTCAGCTTATTCGGTCTCTTCGACTTCGGCGGGCTTCTCGATGACACGCTTGCCGCGATAGAAACCATCGGGCGTGATGCGGTGACGCAGGTGGGTTTCCCCCGACTGCGGATCGATCGAGAGCGCGGGCTTCACGAGCCCGTCGTGCGAGCGGTGCATGCCACGCTTCGAAGGCGTTTTGCGGCTTTTTTGAACGGCCATGTTGTCTCCTAACCTACGCGAACTGATTCATGCGCTGCGCGCAAACTTCCCGGGCGTCGCGGCCGTTGGCACGGCGTCGCGCAGCCCATCCAAAAAATATCTGCCTATCTGTCGCGTTTGAACAGCTCGTCCAGCCGTTCAAACGGTCGCTGTGTCTCTACTTCCCGCTCGTCCGTAACGAGCGGCGCCGATGGCGCGACCACACAGGCATCGCCTTCCGCGTGCAGCGGCACGATCGGCAGCGTCAATAACAGCTCTTCCTCGACGAGCTCGCCGACACTGATCCGGCCTTCCCGCGCGAGCACCGGCTCGAGATCCTCGGGCACGCGGCTCACGTCGGCTTCCGCGGCGACCAGTCCAACCCGCGCGGTCGCCTCGACCGGGAGCTCCATCGCCTCCAGACACCTCTGGCACACGAGTCGCGCCGTACCGTTCATCGTCAATTCCGCGACGGCGACACCCGCCTTGCGCCCAAAATGCACATGCCCACGCACCTCTCCCTCGACGCTTGCAAGTTGCGAGCGCAAACGAGGAAGCTCGGCGAGCGGAACGGCAAAATCGATGTCGGCTACGGCTTCGGACAGCCGGTCGACATCGAGCGGCTTGGACCAGGGCGGCGACATGGGGCGCGTATAATAGGTATCGACTGTTCTCAAGTCAAAATCCTCTGGATGGCTAAGCCCTTGTTTCCAAAAGGCCCAGTTCGCACTCGCGGTAAGCTGCCATGTATCCGCTGATTCTCGCCTCGACTTCACCTTACCGGCGCGCATTGCTGGAGCGTTTTGGGCTGCCTTTCGAGACGGTGCGCCCGGGAGTCGGCGAAGAGCCGGTCGCCGGCGAAACTTCAGCGGACCGGGCGATGCGCCTGGCCGTCGCCAAGGCACAGGCGGTCGCGGCCCGGCGTCCCGACGCGGTGGTCATCGGCAGCGACCAAGTCGCCGCCGCCGGTGCCGCGCATGCCGCTGCGCAGGCCGCTAAGGTGCTCGACAAGCCAGGAGATGCGGCAACCTGCCGAGCTCAGCTCGCCATGCTGAGCGGCACGGACGCGCGCTTCTACACGGCGTGCGCAGTAATCGGGCCGCCCGGCGGCGTCCGCCTCGTACATCTCGATACGACAACGGTGTTCTTCCGGTCGCTCTCCCCCGCCGAGATCGACCGCTACGTGGAACGCGAGAAGCCGTTCGATTGCGCCGGCGGTTTCAAAGCGGAGGGGCTGGGGATCACCCTGTTCGAGAGCATCGAGAGCAAGGACCCGACCGCCATCATCGGGCTGCCGCTCATTTGGCTTGCCTGTGCTCTGCGGCGGGCGGGCTACGCACTGCCATAGTTAATTGGCTGAAAAACCCCCGGGCCGCGCAGGGCGGCGCTTGCAGCGGGCGCGCCTGGGGCTTGTTGGGGACCCGCCGGCAAAAGGCGTGGCTTTTGCCGGCGAAAAGCGGGTCGGTTGGCAGTGAGGGCGGGTCGAGGCTGTGGCTCTTTCGGGGCGGCTGCGCTCTGGGCGGGCGGCTACGCTGCCCTAACTCACTTGGCGCGCCTGCGGGCTGCGCCTTGCGGGCTGCGCTTTGCTTTGGGGAGATCGCCGAGCTTGTCGATTACGCGGGCGAGGTCGGGCGGCAAGGGGGTATTGACGCTGAACTGACCGCCTTGGGGCCATTCGAAGCTCACGCTGTGGGCGTGCAGGAACATCCGGTTGAGGCCCAGGCCCTTCATGGTCTCGTTGAGGGTCTCGTCGCCGTATTTCGCGTCACCCGCTACTGGATGCCCGGCGTGCTGCGCATGCACCCGGATCTGGTGGGTGCGGCCGGTCAGCAGGTCTACCTCCATGAGGGTCGCACGCTTGCCGAAGAACTGCACCGGCCGGAACTCGCTCACGGACGGCTTGCCGGAAGCATCGGCCTTTACGGTGCGCTCGCCGTTGACGCGAGTATCGGTCCGTAGAGGCACATCGATACGCTTCTTCCCGAGATCCCACTGCCCGCCCAACAGAGTGAGATAGCGCTTTTCGAACGATCCCTCACGCAGGAGCGCGTGCACCGTCCGCAAAGCGCTCGGCGTGCGCGCTATCAGGAGACATCCGCTGGTGTCCCGATCGAGGCGATGGGCAAGCTCGAAGGACTCCTCGGGTCGCAGCGCCCTCAGGGCCTCGATGACGCCAAAGCTCACCCCGCTGCCGCCATGGACGGCAATGCCGGACGGCTTGTCCAGGACCAGCAGCTTCTCGTCCTCATGAACGATGGCCCTGCGGATCGTCTCCTGCAGGTCCGCCGAGGGACGCCCCACCTCCTGCGGCGGCTGGACGCGGACCGGAGGAATTCGGATCTTGTCGTGTGCCTGCAACCGAGTGTCCGGGCCCGCACGGTGGCCGTTTACCCGGACTTCACCTTTGCGGATGACGCGGTACACCCGGCTGCGCGGAATGTCGCCCAGGCGCTTGTGGACGAAGTTATCGAGCCGCTGGCCGGCCTCCTCGTCGCTGACCTCGAAGTGCCGCACCTCGCTGCGTGCCGCTGGGGGTATTTCCGTGCTTTGTGGCTCCGACACATCGACCTCAGCGTAAGACATTGTTTCTACAACGGTCTTGCGAGTATACTCCGCTGGCCGTCCGGAGTCGGACGCGTCAATGGTCGGCCGCCGTCCGCAGCTATTGCACCGGTTGCCGCATGTTAGTTGGACCTCCCTATCGAGGCCATCGTATTGGGCCGACAAGATCGCGCCGTCCGCGTCGAATCTCTTGCTCACAGAGCTGAAGAGGTCCGCGGCGCGCCGTCGGTTGAGTTCACAGAAGGTTTCCCGGCGCGCCGCCTGCCTTCAGGCGGGCATCGACGTGAATAACGAGACTCGAGCGCCTTTGCTGGTGATCCGAAATCTTCGCTGCCGCGGGGCTTTGCCC
>JAQGOC010000036.1 GCA_028293805.1 Gammaproteobacteria bacterium | reverse complement strand
TCTTTGTACTCGTCAAACTGTGTGAGAGCTTCGGCCTGCCGATCCTCGAAGCGCTCGCCAGCGGTTGTCCCGCCATCGTGCCGAAGACCTGCGCTAGTCCCGAGGTGGCCGGGGGCGCGGCGCGCCTTATCGACCCTTACGACGAGGAAGATATCGCGCGGGCGTTGCTGGAGGTCGGCGGCTCAGCCCAGTCCCGCTCGCAGATGCGGGAACGTGGGCTCAGCCGCGCGCAGGCGTTCAGCTGGACGGAGACGGCGCGCCGGACGCTTGCGGTGCTGAATGAGATCGCATGACCCCGCGACATGATCCCCGCGGACACGGCAACGCTGGCCGTAGCCGCGCAAATCGGGCGCAGCAGCCCGGCGCGGGGCGCATGCCAGGGCACCAGCCGCCGCGCGGAGCCGCTAGCTCGTTGATCCATATGAATATTTCGCCTTTTCGCCAAAGCGGCTACCGGACAATCGTGCGGCAGGTCGCATAAGGCCGTAGAATTTCGCGACTACCCCTTATGTCCCGCCGCTACTTCATTAAAACGTTTGGCTGCCAGATGAACGAGTACGACTCCGCCCGCATGGCGGACGTGCTCCACGCTGGCGGCGACCTCACGGCTACGGACAGTCCGGCCGAGGCGGACGTGCTGCTGATGAACACCTGCTCGGTGCGTGAGAAAGCGCAAGAGAAAGTGTTCTCGCTGCTGGGCGAGTGGCGGAAGCTGAAAGCGCTGCGGCCCGAGGTGATCATCGGAGTCGGCGGCTGCGTCGCGAGCCAGGAGGGCGATGCGATTACCCAGCGCGCGCCGTTCGTGGACCTCGTGTTTGGCCCACAGACGCTGCACCGGCTGCCCGACATGATTGCGGAGCTCCGTCGCACCGGGAAATCCGTCGTCGACGTGAGCTTTCCCGAGATTGAAAAATTCGATCATCTGCCGGCGCCGCGTGCGGAAGGCTCGAGGGCATTCGTCTCGATCATGGAAGGCTGCAGCAAGTACTGCAGCTTCTGCATCGTCCCCTATACGCGCGGCGATGAGATCAGCCGCGGGTTCGAATCGGTGCTGGAGGAAGTGCGGCAACTCGCGAGCCAGGGAGTTGGCGAGATCACGCTGTTGGGACAGAACGTCAACGCGTATGCGGGCCCGATGGCCGACGGCGCGCTGGTGGATCTGGCGACACTCATTCACCACGTCGCCGCGGTGCCCGGCGTCGAGCTGATCCGGTTCACCACCTCGCACCCTCTCGAGTTCAACGACAGCCTCATCGAGGCCTATGCGAGCGTCCCGAAGCTCGCGAATCACCTTCATCTGCCCGTGCAGAGCGGCTCGGATCGGGTGCTGGCCCTGATGAAGCGTGGCTATACCGCCATTGAATTCAAAGACAAAGTCCGCAAATTAAGGGCCGTGCGGCCAGACATCTGCATTTCCTCAGACTTCATCGTAGGGTTTCCGGGGGAGAGTGAGCGCGACTTCGCCGCGACGCTCGCGCTAGTGCGCGACGTTGGCTTCGATCAGTCGTTCAGCTTCCTCTACAGCCGGCGCCCGGGTACACCTGCGGCCTCGTTGCCCGATGAAGTGCCACTCGAGGTGAAGCAGCAGCGGCTCGCGCAGTTACAGGTGCAGCTCGACGCACAGCACCGTGCCATCAATGAAAGGTTGGTGGGTACGTTGCAACGCGTGCTTGTCGAGCGGCCGGCGAAGAAAGACGCTCGCGAACTCGCGGGACGTACCGAGAACAACCGCTGGGTCAACTTCGCTGGCCCGCCTGAGCTGATCGGTCGATTTGTGGACGTCGTCGTCACCGAAGCGCGTCCGCATAGCTTACGCGGCCGTCTGGCCACCGCGGCGAACGATAGCTCGCACGCTCTTCCCATGGGCGCGCGTGCCGGAACCGGCACCGCTGCCTCCGCCGCCTGCGGTGCCGGCGCCTAATACCAGTGGCTGCCTCAGCTTCCTCACCTCAGCGCGAATTCGATCTCGAGCCGTCGGACAACGCACGGCTCGCGAACCTGTGCGGGCCGCTCGATGAGAACCTGCGGCTGCTCGAATCGCGTCTGGATGTCGAGATCCGCCGGCGGGGCGACAATTTTCGCGTCATCGGCGCGCATGCTGAAAGCGCCGAGGACACGCTGCGGGAGTTGTTCGACCTCACGAAAAGCGAGGAGGTGACCCCGGAGCGGGTGCATCTCGCATTGCGAGAGCGCGAGTCCGGACAGCTTCCTCCCGATGCGGACCAGAGCGAGCAGGCGATCCGCATCCCTCGCGGCGGCATCCGCGCAAGGGGTAACCACCAGCGCGACTATCTCGCCCATATCCGCAAGAGCGATCTGACATTCGGCGTCGGGCCGGCCGGCACCGGCAAGACCTACCTCGCCGTAGCCTGCGCGGTCGAAGCGTTGCAGGCCGACAAGGTCCGGCGAATCATTCTCGTACGGCCCGCGGTGGAGGCCGGCGAGCGTCTCGGTTTTCTCCCCGGCGACCTGTCGCAGAAGGTCGACCCTTATCTGCGGCCGATGTACGACGCACTTTACGAGATGATGGGATTCGACCGTGTGACCCGCTTCATCGAGCGCAACGTCATCGAGGTCGCGCCGCTCGCCTTCATGCGCGGCCGCTCGCTCAACGATTCCTTCATCATTCTCGACGAGGCGCAGAACACGACTGTCGAACAGATGAAGATGTTCCTCACACGCATCGGCTTCGGCTCCAAAGCCGTCGTGACCGGCGACATCACGCAGACGGACCTGCCCCACGGCAAGCAATCTGGCCTGAGCCAGGTGATCCACGTGCTGCGTGCGGTCGAGGGAGTTGCCTTTACATTCTTCGACGCCCAGGACGTCGTGCGCCATCCGCTCGTCCAGCGCATCGTCAAGGCCTACGAAGCACTGGGTAGTTCCTCGTGAGCACTGCGACAGCACGCTCGAATGATACGGGCGCGTCGGAGCGAACGGCCGGCGACGGTTCCAAGGGCGTGCGTGTGGATGTGCAAAGGCGCGTGCGAACTTGGGCACCCCCGCGAAGTGACCTCACCGTTTGGGCGACCACCGCGTTGGGTCGTCGCGCGGCGGGTCGTGAAATCGGTGTGTCCGTGGTCGGACCGGCGGAAAGCCGTCGTCTGAACGCGCGCTTTCGAGGGCGCGACAAGCCCACGAATGTATTGTCTTTCCCCGTGGCGGAGATTCCTGTCGCAACGGTCGGCGAGCCGCGCCCACTGGGCGACCTCGTGATCTGCCCGCACGTGTTGCGTACAGAGGCGCGAGCGCAGAAAAAGAGCCTGCGCGCGCATTGGGCTCATCTCGTCGTGCACGGGTCCCTGCACCTGATCGGCTACGACCACGAGCGGGATACGGATGCCCATCGCATGGAGCGCCGCGAGGTCGCGGTGCTGCGCCGGCTTGGCTTCGCAAATCCCTACCGGAGCCCGTGATGGCGAAGGAGCTCAACGCGACCGGACGCTGGCTCAAGCGGATCACTCAAGGATTCGCGGCCGAGCCGCAGGACCGGCAGGAACTGCTCGCAGTGTTGCGCGAAGCGGGCGAGCGCGGCCTCGTCGAGGCCGATGCCCTGACCATGCTCGAAGGTGTGCTGGAGGTCGGCGATCTGCAGGTGCGCGACATCATGATCCCGCGCGCGCAGATGGTGTTCGTGCGCCGTGACGATCCCTTCTCGAAAATCCTCCCCGTGGTGGTGGAATCCGGGCATTCGCGTTTTCCGGTCATGGACGAGGACCGCGACGACATCGTGGGCATCCTGCTGGCCAAGGATCTGTTGCGCCTGTACCCGACGGAGGTGCGTGAGCGCTTCGATATCCGCGAGTACATGCGGCCGGTGGTCTTCGTGCCCGAGTCGAAACGGCTCAACGTGCTGCTCAAGGAATTCCGCCGCAACCGCAATCACATGGCCATCGTCGTCGATGAGTACGCGGGCGTTTCGGGCCTCGTCACCATCGAGGATGTCATCGAGCAGATCGTCGGCGAGATCGACGACGAGTTCGACATCGAGGACGACCACAACATCCGCAAGGAGGCGGTGCGCGAGTTCACCGTGCGCGGCGTCACCCGGATCGAGGAGTTCAACGAGTATTTCGGTGCCCATCTGTCCGAAGAGGAAGGCTTCGACACCGTGGCCGGCCTCCTCATGAAACAGTTCGGCCGGCTCCCGAGACGGGGCGAGGTCGCGACCATCGACGGTTTCGAATTCCGTGTGACCCGGGCGGACCGCCGGCGCATCGACGCTCTGCGCGTCGTCCCGCCGGAGGATGTCATTCCGCCTGGTGAGCGCCCGGCGGGCGGGTCCTGACACGATGAGCCAACGGCCCGTGGCTGCCGTCACCGACTCCATACGAGAGGATCGTGTGAGCGTGACGCCGGATCAGTCCCGCACTGTCCTCGCATTCCTGTCGTCCGTGCGGGCTCGGGGCGCCCTGGCTTGCGGCGCGGGCTGTCTGCTGGCCTGTTCCTTTGCCCCGCTCGACTGGTGGCCCCTGGCAGTCCTGTGTCCGGCGGTGCTCATGTGGCTGTGGCAGGGGGCCACACGCCGCGCCGCTGCCTGGTACGGATTCTGGTTCAACGCGGGCACGTTCGCCGCGGGGACGTATTGGCTTTACATCAGCATCCACGTCTTCGGACAGGCACCGCTGTGGATTGCGATGTTTCTGATGGTGGCGCTGGTCGCGATCATGGGCCTCTATCACGCCGCGCTCGGTTACTTCGTGACCCGTTGGCTGCCCGCGACCGGCGCCGTGCGGTGGCTGCTGGGAGTACCGGCGGCCTGGCTGCTCATAGAGTGGTGGCGGGGTTGGTTCCTGTCGGGATTTTCATGGCTGTCTCTCTGCTACTCGCATACCGACACGTTGCTGGCGAGCTTTGCACCGATAACGGGCGTGTATGGGATCAGCGCG
>JAQGOC010000271.1 GCA_028293805.1 Gammaproteobacteria bacterium | reverse complement strand
CGTGGTCATGCAGGGCCACGTGGAGATGTGGAAGGCGATGACGGAGCGCGACCGCTCTATGCCAACACGGAAGCCACCGACGACGATTACATGAAGGCTGCCGAGCTGGAGGGCAAGTTTGCGGAGTATGGCGGCTACAACGCCGAAGCGCGCGCCGCGGCCATTCTGTTGGATGCCGGCATTCCCGAAGCGCTGCACAATGGGCCGATGCGCGAAGTGGCGCCCGGCCTGAAGCTGCGCGTGCTGCTGGCGCAGGCGCTGTTCTCGAGGCCGGACGTGCTGCTGCTCGACGAGCCGACCAACAACCTGGACATCCATTCGATCCGCTGGCTGGAACGCGTGCTCAACGACTACGACGCGACCATGATCATCATCAGCCACGACCGGCACTTCCTCAATCAGGTGTGCACGCACATCGCCGATCTGGACTTCCAGCAGCTCAAGATCTACCCGGGCAACTACGACGACTTCATGCTGGCCTCCGTGCAGGCGCGGGCGCGCGTCGAAGCGTCGAACGCGAAAGCCAAGGACCGGATCTCGGACCTGCAGGAGTTCGTGCGGCGTTTCTCGGCCAACGCCTCCAAAGCGCGCCAGGCGACCTCGCGCCGCAGGGCGCTCGAGAAGATCAAGATCGAGGAGATCAAGCCGTCGTCGCGCCAAAACCCCTACATCCGCTTCGAGCAGGGCAAGAAGCTCTACCGCTCGGCCGTAGGCGTGGAGGCGCTGCGCTTCCGTTATCCGAACTCCGACGTCGACGTGCTGGACAACGTCAATTTCAATGTCGAAGCAGGTGAGCGGATCGCCATCATCGGTCCGAACGGCATCGGCAAGACGACACTGATGCGTTGCCTCGCCGGGGACCTGAAGCCCTCGGCCGGCCACATCAACTGGGTGGAAAACGCTGAACCCGGCTACATGCCACAGGATCCGCAGGCCGAATTTGCCGAGAAAACCGACTTGTTTACCTGGATGTCCCAGTTCACCGGGAAGGCGGACGACGATCAGATCGTGCGCGCCACACTGGGCCGGCTGCTGTTCTCCGGGGATGAGACGAAGAAATCGGTCAAGGTGCTCTCCGGCGGCGAGAAGGGCCGCATGATCTACGGCAAGCTGATGCTCACGAAGCCCAATGTGCTGCTGATGGACGAGCCCACGAACCATATGGACATGGAGACGATCGAGTCGCTGCAGATCGGACTCGAGAAATACCCGGGCACGCTGATTTTCGTATCGCACGACCGTGAGTTCGTCGGCTCCCTCGCCACCCGCATCATCGAGCTGCGCGCCGGGGGCACCATCGCCGACTTCCGCGGCACCTATGACGAATATCTCAAGTCGCAGGGAATCGAGATATAGGATTCGAGCGACACAGCATCTCGAGCGTCAATCATTGAAAGGACGTGCACGGTGGGGCGGGAGTGCCGTTCTTCCTGCGCACGGGGAAACGGCTCCCCGAGGGACAGCGGATCATTTCCATCGCGTTCCGGGAGCCGCCCAAGAGCATGTTTCCGGCGGGGTCGGGTGTCGGAGCGCAAGGCCCGGATCACCTGACTTTCGACCTGGCGGATGCCTCGAAGATGTCGCTGTCGTTCTACGGCAAGCGTCCCGGCCCGGGCATGCGCCTGGACAAGCTGAGCCTGCAGTTTGCGATGCATGACACGGGCCTCGTCGGCGACGTGCTCGAGGCCTACGAGCGCCTGATTCTGGATGCGATGCGCGGCGACCGCACCCTGTTCACGACCGCCGAGGGCATCGAGCGGCTGTGGGAAGTATCGACACGCCTGCTGGAAGCGCCGCCGCCGGTGCGCTTCTACGCTCCGGGCTCATGGGGCCCGAATGCCATCCATCAACTCGTCGCTCCCCGCGCCTGGCGGCTGCCCTTCGAGCGAGGCTGGCGCGATCCCAACCGCGTGGGCAGCTGACGCTCGTCAGTAGCTTTCGTCGTCCGTCGGAAAGGCGGCTGACTTCACGTCGGCGATATAACTTTCGAAAGCGCCCTGCATGACATCGTGGAGTTGAGCGTACTGTCGCAGGAAGCGCGGCGCGAATTCCTGGTTGATGCCCAGCATGTCGTGTGTCACCAGGACCTGTCCGTCCACGCCTGGGCCGGCGCCGATGCCGATCACCGGAATGGAAAGCTGCCGGGCAACGCGCTCACCCAACTGCGCCGGAATCTTTTCCAGAACGATGGCGAAACAACCCGTCTCCTGCAACAGGAGCGCGTCTTTCACCAACTGCTCCGCCTCCTCGTCCGCCGTCGCGCGCACGACGTAGGTGCCAAACTTGTAGATCGATTGAGGCGTGAGGCCGAGATGACCCATCACGGGAATGCCGGCCGAGAGAATGCGCTTGACGCTGTCGACGATGAATTCGCCGCCTTCCAGCTTCACGCAATGCGCTCCGGATTCCTTCATGATCCGCACCGCGCTTTCCAAGGCGAGCCGGCTGTTGCCCTGGTAAGACCCGAAGGGCATGTCGACGACCACGAGCGCTCGCTGCACGCCACGCACCACCGAGGCGGCGTGGTCGATCATCTGATCGAGAGTGATCGGAACGGTCGTCTCGTAGCCATGGATGACATTGGCGGCACTGTCGCCGACGAGCACGACATCGATTCCAGCGCCGTCGAGGATACGGGCGAACGAGAAGTCGTATGCGGTGAGCATCGCGATCTTCTCGCCCCGCGCCTTCATCTCGGCCAGGCGTGCCGTGGTGACCTTGCGCCGCTTGGAGGCGTCCGCAGGAGCGGGGGATTCAGTCGACATCTGGGAGTTCGCTAAGTTCCTGGGCGAAGCCGCCCGGTGGACGATTCTGCCACGGAAACGGCCTGCGCACGGCATCGATGCGGGGCAGCCGCTCCCAGCGCCCGCCGGCACGGCGCTTGCTTGAGCATCGGCCGGGCTGACCCGCTGGTCACCATCGGCCGCGCGCTGCTAAAGTAGCTACGAATCGATGACTAATGCGCTTTAGCCTCGAGGTATGCCTTGCCCTTACAGTCGTCCACCGCAAAGCCTCCGGCCCGTTCTTCAGGCAACCGTAACCAGCGCGCCTGTGCGTGAATAGCGATACCCACTCCACTTCCCACGCTACTCTCGATTCACCGGAGTGCGCGCCGCGAGGAAGTCACACGATCATGTCAGCATCGCCCCTCCAGCCGACTGTGTTCTATTTCGCTCGGCTCGGGGACATGGTCATGCTGAGCGCGTTATTGCATTTCCTGCACCGCAGGTACCACAAGCCATGCCAGGTGGTCGGCGCCGGGTCCTGGAATACGGCCGTGTACCAGGGCAACCCCGATGTCTCGCAGGTCTGGTCGTTTGGCCGTCATCTCCCCTTCCCGCTGAACAGTGAATGGCTGGAGGTGGTGCGGGCACTGCGTCGCAGCGCTCCGGGCCCCATCTATGTATGCGAGCGCCACTACCGGCAGCTGCCGCGGATACGGCGAATGCTCGCCTTCAGCGGCATTGATCCGGCACGCTGTGTATTCATTGCCGACGAGCCAGGAAGCGGCAATGATCACTCGGTCGATCGGCTGGTGCGCTTCGGTGAGCGCACGCCGGCGGCGCTGCGCGAAACGGATTATCCGTTGCCCCCGCCGGTTCCCCTCTGGGCTCCGCGACTGCGGGTTCTCAACACGGAGCGCGCCGAGCGGGATGCCTGGATCAACGCTCGGGGTTGGTCCGGGCGCCAGCTCATCATGGTGCAACCGGGCAACCATCGCAGCATGGGCCGACAACGCGAGCGATGGCGGCGGCTGAGCACCGATGACAAGTCGTGGCCAACACAGCGCTGGGTGGAGCTGTTGCACAAGGTGCACGCGCGCATGCCGGATGCACTGATCGTGCTGCGTGGCTCACAGGAGGAAACTCCCATGCTGGAGGGGATTCAAGCGGCCATCGGACTCGACACCGTGGTGGTAGCCGGCCTGGGCTTGCGCCACCTGTTTGCTTTCTGCGAATCGGTACATAGCATGATCTCGGTCGATACCGGCCCGGCGCACGCGGCGGCTGCATTAGGACTGCCGCTGGTCGTCATGTACGGAGCCGAGGCACAGCGCTACTGGCTGCCGCGCAGTCCTTCGGGCTCCCCGGTCATCGGAGTCGGTGGACCGCCCGAATCGGTGCGGGTGGATCAGATCCCTGTGGCCGCGGTATTCGATGCGTGGTGCGCACTACTCACGCAGATGGAGATTTCCCCACGACGGCAGCTCGCCAATACGACGGCATTCCCGGCCGAAGCCGCACTTCCGAAAGCCGCCAACGCCGGGCCGCTGCGCGAGGGCGCGCGAGCGTAGGACGAACCGCTCGGGTTCGGAAGCTGGATCCCGAACCGGACGAGCGTCTCGCGCTAAAGCGCCGTCACGCGCAATTCACCACGCGGGGCTGACAGGCGCATGCTGCCAAATGGTCCCGAGAGCGACGGCGAGACCCGGTCCCGGCAGCAAGGGTTTTGCGTATCGATACGCAACATCCTGTTCCCGGCGGCGATCGAGCAGGAAGAAATCGGTAGCGCCCTCCGTCAGGTCATCCGGATCCTCATCCGGTATCGGGCCTTTCGCTGCCCAGTCGGGATTGGCGGCGCAGACAAACGCCTGCGCCTCGGCGAGGCTGATCGGAAAGCTCGAGACGACCTCCACCTCGGTCCGTTCGGGCTCGGACCACTTGCGCGCGAAACTGGATTGCTCCCGAGGAGAGAACTCCGGATCGGCGACCGGTCGCGGTAGATGGGCGCGCCGGTCGAAGACGCGGCGCTCGACCGAGACGGCCCGCAGGCGATCGAGATCCACACCCGACCAGGTCTGCATGCCGTCCTTGACGAACTTGCCGACGAATCGCTTCACCAGGCCTCTTTGAATCCGAGCGATCTCCGGGGGCAGCGCGTCGAGCGGCCGGCTCTGGACCAGGACTTTACCGGCAACGGCTACGTTGCCGCCTGCCGCCGCGGATGCTGAGGGCACATCGGCTGGGAGTTGGGACTTTTCGACCAAGCCGTTCTTCACCTCGCCATACGGATGACGCGAGCAGGCGACCTCCGGGTCGGTCGAGGACCGCGCCTCGCGGGTCCCGCTCAGAGCAGGCAGCTTTCCCGGATTATCCGCACAGCCGGACAGAAGTGTCCCGAAGAACAGGGAAGCTATCGGTGCGAACCAAACCGCTCGACTCTCACCCATGCGACTCTTTCCGGCTGGCGACGGCGGCTGACTCACAATCGTATTTATGCGGGACGCAACTGATCGGCCACCGAACGGGTCTTCTCGATGACTACGTCGCCGGTGTGAAGCGTCGTCTTGCGCTCGATGAGCAGGAGATGGCACTCCTGCTCAGCCACCGGGTTGTGGCGCATGCCTTTGGGAACCACGTACATGTCGCCCTCGTCGAGCTCGATCGGGCCGCTTTCCGTTTCGATACGAAGATGACCCTTGAGAACGAGGAACATTTCATCTTCGTTCTCGTGGCTATGCCAGGCCAGTGAGCCAAGCACCCTTGCGACTTTGACGTAGGCGTCATCGACCTCGGCGATGACGCGAGGCGACCAGAATTCGGTTAACGACGCGGCCGCCTGCCGGGGGGATGAGCTGCTGGCCATGTGATCTCCGGAATCGAGAATCCGTGTAGATCCGCATCATGCCCAATCAGGCGGCCGGCTGCCAATCCTCGCGACGCTTTGCAGTCCTGAGGGCGCGAATCGGGAATGCGCCGCCTCAGTCGCTCGGCGCCGGTGTGGGGGCGGTGAGGTGACCGCGCGCAAACGTCCAGGCGGCGGCGGCGAACACCAGCGCATTCGCGGCAACCACCGGCGTCGCTTCGATCAGAAATCCATAGACGATCCACAAAACCGCCCCAAGCATCTGTACGGCGCGCAGGGCTGCCGGCCGCGCGAAGAAGTATGACCCCACAAACACAGCGGTCGCCACCCATCCGAGCATCTGCGTCACTGTTGCATCTCCCGTCAGGCCACTGCCGGTACTGGCATTGCCGGCACCTCACGGATCATCACGCGATCCGTCCGGGCTCTTTCCCAATCGTGGAGCACGAGTCCGTTCGATTCGAACAGTGAGCGGATCTCCGGGGTGCGCATGCCCAGCACCTGGTGAAGTACCGGGACGAGAACGCTGCAGGCGTTGTCGCTGAGCACGGTGCTCTTGGCGATGCGCGCCAATTGCTGATTCTCGGATACGGCGATCGTGAACCCATCGCGGTGATTTACATGCAACATCACGTGAATATCCGAGCTGCCGTCGCCCACATAAATGACCCGATCGGGAACGACACCGAGCCGCTGCTCCAACTCCTCGAGCACCGCGACCTTGCCGTAGCCGGCGGGCACACGGGTGATGGCGCGCACTTCACCGGATTCGGGGTCGTGGTCGAATTCCGTTCCGTAGATGTGGTCGGCCGGAACGACGCCCGCCAATGCGGACACCACGACCTCTCTTGGGGCGGCGGACACGACAAAAAACGAAAAGCGGTACCCGTCCAGCCCTCTTTCCAGAAAGCTCACCAGCTCCGGCAGCGCGGCTTTGATCCGCAAGCGGCGGCCGGTCTCGACGAGATGTTCGCGCCGTACACCGCGAAAGTCAGGGTCGTGACGAATGAGATAGGCCAGCTCACCCCCCTGCTGCACGAGATTGCTGCGGCTCAGGCCCGCGACCTTGCGCTCGAAATCCGCCACGCCCAGCAGCTCGCTCAGCACATGGCCGGAGTCGTTGAAACTCAGCGTCTGATCGAAATCCGACACGAGCAGATAGTGTTTGAGCAGGGAGGTACGCAAGTTCAAAGCTCCTGGGGCAACGATTCCAACCCGTTAATCCATTGACGACACGTCACGAACCATAGCAAACGCCGCGCGGCAGACAAGCGAACTGTGTCACTCCAATGGCTGACCATTTTTCACGCCGAAATGAAAATCGCGCGATTGGTCTGGGCGCGACGCCACAGCTTGGGCGTCGTGCCGACTCCAACGCACCGCAAGCGACTGCCGCATATACGTAAAGCCCCTCGTGCCGATCGTCGCAGGCAGGTACTGTTCCAACAATCCTTCCAGGCGACCGGCAGACGCCCTCACATTTACCGCGCCCATCCGGGCGACCTAGCGATTGCGCAGGGTCGACCGAAGCTGGATGCCGTCATGCTCGCTGAACAGATCAGCTGTCCAATCGACGAATACGCGGATTTTGCTCGACAGATGCCGGTTCTGCGGATACACGATGTTGAGCGGCGCGGGCTCCGGGAACCAGTCTCCAAGCACGATATCCAGGCTGCCGCGTTCCATCGCCTCTTTCAGCACGAAGGCGGGGACCTGCGCGATACCCAGCCCCGCTTCGGCTGCGGCCACGTAGCTGTTCTCGTCGTCGAGGGCGATGTGGCCGCCAAGTGAAGTCTGTATGCGCACATCGTTCTTCGCGAACACCCAGTCGAAGATCTTGCCCGTGCGAGGGGAGAAATGGTTGATGCAGCGATGCGAGGCAAGCTCGTCGGGGTGGCGAGGTTGGCCGTGCGCGGCGAGATAGGACGGTGCGGCGCAGGTGGCGAAAAAGAGCTGGCCCACGCGGCGCACGATCAGACTGGAGTCTGCGAGCTCGCCGCTCCACACAGCGCAGTCGATACCCTCGTCGATCAGGTCGGCCCGGCGCTCGCTGCAACCGAGTTGCAGTTCGATATCCGGATAGCGGGCAAAGAACGTCGGTAATGCCGGCACGATAACCGAGCGCGCCATCAGTGTCGGCACATCCACCCGTAGCCGTCCCCGCGGTGTGGCGTGCCGCTGCGCAAGGGATTCCTCGGCCTCCCGAATCTGTGCCAGGACGACGACGCAGCGCTCGTAATAGGCGGCACCGTCGGTAGTCACACTCACGCTGCGGGTCGTGCGGTTGAGTAACTTCACGCCTAGAGCGGCTTCAAGCTGTTGAATCAGCGTCGTGGCTGTGGCCTTCGGCATCCGCAGGCCGTCAGCCGCGCGCGTGATGCCCCCGGTTTCGACCACGCGTACAAAGACTTCCATTGCCTGAAGCTTGTTCATGCTCATCGTTCAGATTCATGAATAGTGATTTCGTATTTTTACTCTTTAAGCGGAGGATTGCGAACAATAGACTGCACTCATTCCGGCATACGCCGGCCACCGCGGGTCTCTCCCGCCACAGAGCATAGGAAAGTCATGAGTCGCGAAATCAAGCACGTCACCGACGCCACGTTCGACAGCGAAGTCCTCCGGGCGACGCTGCCAGTTCTCGTCGACTACTGGGCCGAGTGGTGCGGCCCCTGCAAGATGATCGCGCCGGCGCTCGATGAGTCGGTTACGAGTTATGCCGGCCGCCTGGACATCGCGAAGGTCAACATCGACGAAAACCCTTCAGTGCCCTCTCGATATCACGTGCGCGGTATTCCGACCCTCATGTTGTTCAAGAACGGAGAGGTGGTCGCTACCCAGATCGGCGCTCTATCGAAGTCCCAGCTGACGGCATTCATCGACGCCAACTTGTAACGCGACACGCTATCGGCGATCCCGGCAAGGGCTGGCAACGGCTGCGGGGGGGAAGCGCATCGAAGTACACCGCTTCGAGCGCTTCCAACTGCTGCACTGAGGATTTGCCTGGGGATGACTGGACAGCTCCTGCCTGTGCCCCGGGACGTTGGCAACTGCCACCGTGAAAGTACCCCGATGAACCGGTGAAAAGAGGCATCCCGGACCGCATCTGACGCTCAGCTTGGCGAATAGCTTGGGCACAGCGCACAATAGGGAGAAAATCGATCTCTGGGGAGCCTCCGTGGAAGCAACGTTAGCCAACAGCCTTGACGTGCGGTCCGACACCCGAGGCTTCCATGTATTGATGGCCGGGGTATTCGTCCTGATCGCTTTTGGCGGCTTTACGCCCTCTTATTGGGCCCGGATCGCCGGCGGCACGTTTCACGCGCCGCCCATCACACATATCCACGGCATTCTGCTCTTCACCTGGACAGTGTTCTATTTCCTGCAGACCACATTGGTGGCGTCGGGGCGGACACCGGCCCACCGAGCGTGGGGAACGGCCGGAATATCGCTATTCAGCGTCTTGATCTGCTCGATCATCGCAACGAAGATCACCATCGTCCGGCTCGACGACGCGCACGGCTTCGGGGACGCGAGCCGTCGATTTTCCGCTGTGGCCTTTTGCGCTCTACCCTTCATCATTGGCCTGTTCGCCCTCGCCATTGCCAACGTCCGCAGGCCCGAAACGCACAAGCGCCTGATGTATGTGCTGATGGCAAGCCTGATGGTTCCGGCCCTTGCCCGCGTATTTCTGGCATTTCTCGCCCCGGCCGGCGCTGCCGAGGAGGGCCCTCCTCCTGCCTTCGTGTCCGTGCCGCCAGCCTGGGCCGCAGCCCTGCTGATCGTCGTCGCCATGGTGTACGACTGGCGAACGAGGGGCCGGCCGCACCGGGTTTACGTTTACGGCGGCCTTGTCCTGATCGTCACCAATTTCCTGACCGTCCTCTTCGCAGGTACCCAGACCTGGATGAGTATCGCGAGATTTCTGGAGGGCCTCGGGGGCTGAGCACCCGGGTTGCTCAGAAAGCGGGCGCAGCGCTTCAATCCAACAGTCCCAACTTCGATTTATTCGCAAGACGCGCAAGCTTCACCGGCATGGATGCCAGTGCCATTGGTAGCCCTGCGTGCCGCCCTGCGGCTCGGCAGACCGCCCGCCCGCCGGGGCCGCGCTCGATTCGTCAGCGAAAGCACATCAGCCCGGACATGACCTGAGCATTTCAGGGTTGAGCTACGGCGCTCCACACGACACAGACTGTAGCGGCGCTGTGGCGCCAAACGAATGAACGCCGTTCCGTTCCGCAGCCACTAACTTCCTGAACGTGCACCTCGCGCGAGTGTCAACTTTATGGCGCGCCGCGCGTTATCCCTTCGTCCCGGTAATCAGCGGTCTGGCCCGGAGTCGGTTCTGCCGGCGCCCGACAAGGGAGAGCTGCGATGCGACTGTTTGGTCTCATGTTCGCCGCCCTGTGTTCCGCCTGTCTCAATACAACTTACGCTTACGCACAAGGCGCCCAAGCGCACCCGGCCGAGGAACAACACCTCGAGCCTTACCGTAAGCATCGCGACGTGCGCCACGGCCACAATCATTCGTACCCGGACCGCGGCTCCGTGATACGCGACCTGCCGCGTGGCACGATCGGAGTCAACTACGCGGGCGTCTCGTACCGATTTCACGACGGCGTATGGTTGGAGCCACGTGGGCCGGCTTTCATAGTCGTAGCACCGCCGATTGGCCTCGTCGTTCCCAACCTGCCCTCGTTCACGACGGTGCTGGCACACGGTGGCCAGACATATCTCTACGTCAACGACGTCTATTACCGACCGAGGCCTGATCTGAGCGGCTACGAAGTGGTAAACGACCCGGTGCAGACACCCTCCCAAGCCAAGTCGGAAACCTTTACCGGGGGGCGAGTCCCCAGCACAGCAGCTACGGCGTCAGAGCCGGAATCCGCGCAGGTTACGACGCCATCGACAGCACCAGCGGCTTTTCCGGTCATGACGCCGACGGCACCTGTAAGCGCTGCGTCTGCAGGATTCTCCGGCGGAGCTGCTGCTACGACACCCATGGATCCGGGGGCTGGGGCTACGCCGCCGAGTGCGGGACCGGTTGCAACACCTCCGGTGGCGGCGGCTGCGCTTTCGAATCCACCAACGGCAGGTCCCGTGGCGATGAACCGCCTGGCGGCTGCCGCTGCCGCGCACTCGGCTTCGCCGTCGACGACAGCGGCTCCTGTCGAGGCAACCTCGGGGACACCGTCCGCACTGGTGTTCGCTCCGACAACCTCCGCCCCAACGCCCAATGCGCCGGCCGCGCTCGCGACAGGCACCTCATCAGCACCGCCGCCTACCTCGAAAGGGTCCAAACTTTTCGTATACCCCAGGAACGGCCAAAACTCCGACCAACAGGCACGCGATCGCTACGACTGTTATAGATTCGCTGTGGCGCAAAGTGGCTTTGACCCAATGCATCCGGCTGGCGCTGTGACGCAACCGAATGCCGAGCTCCAGTCGGATTTCGATCGCGCACAGGGCGCTTGCTTTGATGCGCGGGGTTATACGAGTCGGTGAGCGGATGTGCTCGTAAGCGCTCGAGATTGTCACGTGAGCAAATAATCAAGGAGTACGGCCATGCTGAGTAAGTCTCTGAACGAGCTCCGGGCGCTTCCATTGCTCGTAGTATCGCTGCCCGCGCTCGCACAATACGTCGCAACGCCGTCACCGCAGGAGGCTCCACCCGCGGCGACCTCCGGCACGGCGAGTAGAGAATTCGAAATCACTGCGAAGAACGGCCAGAGTGAAGAACGGCAGTGGTCGGATCGCTATGACTGTCATCGCTGGGCAACGACTCAAAGCGGCTTCGATCCCACCCGCAAATCTGCCGAAGTCGCGCCCAATGCGGACACCCCGGCGCGAGATCAGTATAGACGTGCGTTCGCTGCCTGCCTTGAAGCGCGCGGATATAGCGTGCGCTACGGCGCGCCGGTCGTTGCCGCACCCCCACCCCCACCCCCACCTCCGCCGCCTCGCCCGGCAACCTTTGTCAGACAATATGCACCGGCCGCCGTGACCGGTTCCGGGTATCACCCGCTGGCCATGCAGATCGATTTCGGGTACACCGTCGCGACGGGAACAACGGACCGCCTCTTGGAGGATGGCGGGAATGTTGGATTTGGATTCACCTGGTTCCCCACCCCAGCGCTGCCGGTGGGATTGCGCGTGGACGGCAGTTATAGCTCGTTCAGGGCCAAGGACGCGTTGCTCCAGAATTCCGGCGGTTTCACATCCGGGCATGTAAATGTCTATGGAGGCGATGCCGACCTGCAACTCGACCTGGCACACAGGTCGTCGCGCTCAAAGCTGTACCTCTTCGGCGGCGTCGGCTGGTACCGGGAGCAGACCCATCTGCGCCAAGTGTCCTACGAGCAGGGAACCGTCTGTGACTATTTCTTTTGCGAGGTCGGCCTGTTCCCTGTCCTGACTGGCGAGCAACGCACGACGAGTAACTGGCACAGCTCGTGGAATGCCGGCCTTGGCTGGGAGGCGGCGCTATCAGGTGGCGCGTCGTTCTTCGTCGAAGCGCGCTACCTGCGCATCGGGCCGCATAACAACCCGATGCACTTCATTCCGATCAGGGCGGGATTACGATTCTGAGGCCCGACAACTATTGCTGTCGAACCGGCCGACAATGCGCTCGTGTAGCTTGTGCCATCGTCGGCCGGCGCGAAATGATTGCGGCCGCGAGCGCATGTGGCTACTACGGGTCAGCGATCCGCGCCCGAATCGTCGTCACACTTCTGCCGTTCGCCACACAGCCGACGGTTGTCAGCGCCGTGAAATGCGATTGGAGTTTTCAGACGGAAGTCTCGGTTAACAAAATACACTAGGGCTAAGGTCTCGCTCGACACGCGTCGCGCCATCTCCCCGGCAGGGGGACGATGGAATGCACCGCGAATTTGCAACCCACCGGGACGAGCGAGATCAGATTTGAAGAAAGAATTCGTTGCGCTTGCGCTGCTAGCGTCGAGCCAGGGTGCCATAGCCGTAGTACCGCCTTCCGCCGGAAGCCAGATCCAACAGATTCCCGCGGCTCCGGTG
The DNA here is from genome assembly GCA_028293805.1 of Gammaproteobacteria bacterium. Taxonomy (GTDB): domain Bacteria; phylum Pseudomonadota; class Gammaproteobacteria; order Steroidobacterales; family Steroidobacteraceae; genus 13-2-20CM-66-19. The sequence goes on along the minus strand of JAQGOC010000271.1, from coordinate 1,620 downwards.
CCTGAAAAGGCCACACCGGAACTGCGGATCGAACCGGGAAACTCCGCGCCAGCCAAGCCTGACGACGCTGCCGGCATCGTCGTCAGAAGCCTGCATGTCGTCAACGCCAAGGCGTTCTCCGAATCCGAGCTGATTGCCGCAACGGGATTCAAGCCCGGGAGCGAGCTGACCTTGTCGGCATTGCGCGCTCTCGCAGCGCAGATTGCGGACTACTATCACAGCCACGGCTACTTTCTCGCGCGGGCGACGCTGCCGGCACAGGATGTTGTCGGTGGCGCGGTAGAGATCGTTGTGATCGAGGGGCACTACGGCAAGGTAGTACTGCGCAATCACAGCAGAGTCTCCGACGCAGTGGCGCAGCAACTGCTCGACGGTCTCAATAGCGGTGATGCGGTCACGATTGCGCCGCTTGAAAGCCGTCTATTGCAGCTAGCCGATCTGCCCGGCGTGGAAATCAAGTCCACTTTGGTTCCCGGGGCTTCAGTCGGTGCATCGGATCTCATCGTGGACGTCGCTCCCGGTCGACGAGTCAGCGGCAGTATCGATGCCGACAACTCCGGCAATCGCTACACGGGTGCTGACCGTCTTGGCGCGACACTCAATGTCAATAATCCTCTCGGCAAAGGAGACCTCGCGACGCTACGCGCGCTCTCGTCGTTCGACGGGCTGGACTACGGTCGCGCCGCCTACCAGGTGCAGTTCGGCAAGGCCGATGTGGGGCTCGCCTACACCGCCATGCACTATCGCCTGGGGGAGGAATTCGACAGTCTGAAGGCACATGGCACCGCAATGATCGCAAGCGTCTACGGCCGCTATCCGCTGTTGCGCTCGCGCAAGAGCAATCTTTACTTGCAGCTCGACTTCGATGCAAAGAGCTTCCGCGACGCTGTCGACGCCGTTGAGCCTGCTGTAGTGAGCGACAAGAAAGCCAAAGTCACAATGCTGAGCCTGGTTGGCGATCATCGGGATGCGTTCGGAGGCGGGGGCCTGAGCACCTACAGCGTCACGTGGAGTTCCGGCAGCCTTGACATCCAAAGTGCAGTGGCCTCGGCAACGGATGCCTCAACGGCACGAAGCGACGGGCACTACGACAAGCTCGGAGCCACCGTAACGCGACTGCAAAGCGTGAGTGGACCTCTCTCCCTGTACGCTTCCCTGCAGGGGCAGTGGGCAGCGAAGAACCTGGACGTCTCGGAAATAATGGAACTAGGTGGCGCGGAGGCGGTACGCGCTTATCCGGAAGGTGAGGCCTACGTCGATGAGGGTTACGTGCTGAATCTGGAAGCACACCTGGCGCTGCCAAAATTTTCTGTGCCTACTGCCGGCCAACTGCAGTTGGTGGGCTTCCTCGACACCGGCACAGGCCAGACCAACAGGAATCGGTGGGACGCCGAAACGAATCGCCGCACCCTGAGCGGTGGCGGAGTCGGTCTCAATTGGGTCGCGGGCCAGCGGTTCGCCGCAAAAGCCTATTACGCCCATAAGATCGGGGCTGCCGTCGCGACCTCGGCGCCGGACAAGGATGGCCGCTTCTGGCTAAACGCGGCGACCTATTTCTGAGCGCGCAACCGGATCGGCTCGCGTGCCCCCTTTCAGATCGAAGCAGACCTCACCATGAAT
>JAQGOC010000268.1 GCA_028293805.1 Gammaproteobacteria bacterium | reverse complement strand
GTGTTGGTTCTCGACGAAATTGCCGGCGAGTGATGCCGCGGCCGCCGCGATTTCCCACTCGCATTCCGTCGGCAGGCGCGCATCCGCCCAGCGAGCGAAGGCGTCCGCCTCATAGCAGCTCACGTGGCTGACGGGGGTGTGCGGATTCAACTCGCGCAGCCCGGTCAACGAGAATTCCCCGTCCAGGGATTTCGTCCAGTAGATCGGCCGCGTCCAGCCTTCGCGCTGCACCGCGGCCCAGCCGTCTGACAGCCAATACGCGGCCGTCTCATAACCGCCGGCACGCACGAACTCCAGGAACTCCCCGTTAGTTACTGCACGCGTGGCGATCTGAAACGGCGCTACGTAGGCGCGGTGGCGCGGCAACTCGTTATCGAAGCAGAAGTCGCTGCCGGAGTGGCCGATTTCGACGAGGCCGCCGTCGAAGCTCCTGAATGACAATACCGGCGCGGCGCGCGGCGCTGCGGGGACGTGTTGGGTGTACGCGGGTAACAGGGGATTACACGAAAACAGGTGCTTGACATCAGTGAGCAGCAACTCCTGATGTTGCTGCTCATGATGCAGGCCGAGCAGCACAACGCGCGCCAACTCGTCGCGAACACCGCCGCGCACAAGCGCGCTCATCCGCTCGTCGACGTGAAGTCGGTAAGCCAGGACCTCTGGCACGGTGGGTCTCGAGAGCAGCCCGCGATCGGGGCGACTATGCATCGGGCCGACGGTGTTGTAATAGGAGTTGAAAAGATAGCGGAAGTTCTCGTCGTGGAACGTATAGCCGCCGTTGACGTGCTGCAGTACGAATTCCTCCCAGAACCAGGTCGTGTGCGCGAGGTGCCACTTCGCCGGGCTGGCATCGGGCATGGATTGCACGACGTAGTCCTCGGCGGCAAGGGTATTGCACAGCGCAAGCGTCGCCGCGCGGACCTGGCTGTAATATTCCGCCAAGCCAGGTGCTTCGGAGGCAAGCGTCTCCGACACCGCGACAGGCGGCAGTTTTGTAAGTCCGCTGGAAGCCATTGGCCGCGTTTCCCGCAAGTTGTATGCCGCCGGCTACGACCCACCGTTGCCCGACAGGAGATTGCGATCTGCGCCTGATGAGGAACTGGTTGTTCGCCGGCATCCCGTGATCGGCCACGAGTGTGAGGCCCGCCTCACGCGCCAACGAATCGATAATCGATGCTCTCGAAATCGCGGATCCCGCTTTCAGCGGTCGCGTGCACGCAGGTACCGGTCGAATTCAGCGTTGCCGGGGCTCGTGTAGCGACCGCCGTATCGTAACGGTCCATAGACACATAAGGTGCCCGGTGCGCTCAGAACGCTACCCCCTCCACGAAAGAAGTCCTTTACGGCGCTCCAACCCATAATGTGGAGCGCATTGGCGGTAAACAAGGCATCGACCGCAGCGATCGGCCAAGGCTGCTGCCGGACATCGAGCTCCCCTGCAGGGCCGCACGTTCGCAGGTCCCTCGAGGGTGAGATATGCGCGCAAGCCGGCCAGGTATCGATTCTGCGCGAATACCTCACTCAGTATTCGGAAGGATGGGTCCTTTGTTGCACTCGCCGGCGTCTGCACCGGCCGAGTGTGGCAGGCGGGCACTCGAGGCGCCTGCCTTCCGAAGGCGGAGTAGGCGTCGCTCGCAAGCAGGCGAATGCCCTGCTCTGTGTGAGCCTTACTGTCTGGCAGGGCGTGGACTCGTGGAGCGCGGGGGCTCGGTCGGACGTGTTTCGGAAACGCGCAGAGCTAGTGTTGCGACCGCATCCACGAAGTCACTTTCGTAGCTCCAGCTTCCGGCCGAAGCCCGCCACAGGTTGCCCTCCCCGCAAGGCTCAACCCGGGCAGCGCGGTCGAAGCGGACTACTTTCGCCAGCGCGTCGTGGGCGATTTCGAGGCGATCGCGGGGCCACGTGGCCCACAGCTGGCCGCTCATGGACCCGGGCTCCGGACCTGCGCTCGTGTGAGTTGGAACTCCGAGGCGCCGCGCGGCGTCAATCAGGGGATCCTGCATAGATTAAGCCCTCCTGCCACGGGGTGGCTCAAGCAGAAATCGTACCCATCGCGGGCTCGGCCGCGCTTTAAATCAGCGACAATCGCCACCGGCCAGCTGCAACGACGAGGATATTCCAGGACATGCAAGCGATCGACGCTCTTTTACACCGCCGCTCCGCCAGAGCTTTGACCGGCCCAGCCCCCGACGAAGGTGCGTTGGAGCTGATTTTTGCGAGCGCAGTCACCGCGCCGGACCACGGACGCCTGCGCCCCTGGCGCTTCATTGTCATACGGGATGCCGGCCGGGAGCGGTTCGGCGAGTTGCTGGCGGATCATTTGCGCCGCACTCATCCCGCGTCTTCCGAAGAGAAGCTGCAACGTGAGCGGCAGAAGGCATTCCGAGCGCCGCTGATCGTCGTGGTTGCCGCGATCTGCACTCCGGGCGGCAAGATTCCGGTGATCGAGCAGATCCTGTCCGCTGGAGCCGCCGCCCAAAACGTGATGCTCGCGGCCCAGGCTCTCGGGTTCAATGCCATGTGGAAGACCGGCGGCCCGGCCTATGACGAAACGGTGCGGGCCGCGCTGGGACTGGAGGGCAAGGACGCCATCGTCGGCTTCATGTATCTGGGTACCGATGCGTCCAGGCCCGACTCGTTGCAGCGGGCGCCCTGGAGCGACCTGGTGCGACACTGGGGCGACGAGCCGAGCGCCTCCATGAACCCCATCGGGGTTGAATCCAAATGAGATCACTGCCATGGAGGTCTTGCGTGGTGACGGCGATCGTTGCCATCGCCGCGTGTTCGTCGCATCCCGTACAGGAGAAACCGGTGTCCACCCCTGCAGCTCGCGCAACGGCCGGCGCGCCGTCCTCTGAACTTCCATCGCCGGCGCATAAGGCGGCCATCGGCGCCTTCGGCCTCGACCTCACTGCCGGCAATCCGGCCGTCAAGCCGGGCGATGATTTCTTCGCGTATGCGAGCGGCCGGTGGTACGACTCGTTCGAGATTCCGCCGGATCGGGCGAGCTTTGGCGTGTTCAATCAGCTCGACGAGCTGTCCAAACAGCGGGTCCGCGAGCTCATCGAACAGGCGGCGGCTTCGCATCCGGCCGCGGGCACTCCCGCGCAGAAGATCGGCGACTACTACGCGGCCTTCATGGACCAGGCGGCGATCGAAGCCAACGGACTTGCACCGGCAGCGGGCGATCTGCAGCGCATTGCCTCCGCGGCCACCCGGTCCGACATCGCGACGCTGTTCGGGCTGCCGGGTTTTACGTCACTGTTCGATCTCGATCTGCCGCCGGATCTGAAGAACCCGGACCGGTACTCCGTCGTGATCAGCCAGTCCCACCTCGGCCTGCCCGACCGCGACTACTATCTGAAGGACGACCCGAAGCTCAAGGAGCTGCGCGAGAAGTATGTTGCCTACATCGGGCAACTGCTCAAGTTAGGGGGAATTCAGGACAGCGCGGCCCAGGCGAACGAGATCATGGCGTTCGAGACCGCGGCCGCCAAAGCGCAATGGGCGAACGAGAAGCGGCGTGATGTAGATGCCACTTACAACCCGCGCACGAAGAAGCAGCTCCTCGCGTATGCGCCGGGGTTCCCTTGGCAGGGGTTTCTGGAGGCATCCTCGGTAGGCGGGCGGCAGGATCTGGTCGTGAGCGAGCTCACGGCGGTGAAGGATCTCGCTGAGCTCTTCAACCGCACGCCGCTGCCGACGCTGAAGGCTTATCTCACGTTCCATTATTTGAGCGATCACGCGCCGTATCTGCCGAAGCGCTTCGATGAGGCGCGCTTCGCTTTCTACGGGCAGACCCTGCGGGGCCAGCCCCAACAGCGCGAACGCTGGAAGCGTGCGGTCGACGAGGTCGACGGCGCACTCGGCGAGCAGGTGGGACAGCTGTATGTGGCGCACTATTTCCCGCCGGAGTCCAAGGCGAAGATGCAGGAACTGGTGGCGAATCTGCGCGCCGCGCTGAGCGAGCGCATCGATGCGCTCGACTGGATGACCCCGGAGACGAAATCGCGCGCGCACGAGAAGCTCGCGACGTTTACGCCGAAGATCGGCTACCCGGACGTATGGAAGGATTATTCGACGCTGCAGGTCCGGCGGGACGACCTCATCGGCAACCTCCGGCGCGCCGCCGAGTGGCGCTGGCAGTACCAGGTGGCGCGGCTCGACAAGCCCGTCGATCGGGCAGAGTGGCAGATGACGCCGCAGCAGATCAACGCCTACTACAACCCGCTCAACAACGAAATCGTTTTCCCGGCGGCGATATTGCAGCCCCCGTTCTTCGATCCCAACGCGGAGGCCGCCGTGAACTACGGCGCGATCGGCGCCGTGATCGGCCACGAGATCGGCCACGGCTTCGACGACCAGGGCCGCAAGTTCGGACCCGATGGCGGCCTCAAGGACTGGTGGACGCAAAAGGACGCGGACGTGTTCAACGGGCGGGTGACGCGGCTCATCAGGCAGTACTCCGATTTCGAGGCGCTGCCCGGCCTGAAGGTGAATGGCGCGAACACCATCGGGGAGAACATCGGCGATCTGGGCGGCCTCAACATGGCCTACCACGCCTATCAACTGTCTCTCAAGGGCCGGCCGGCGCCGGTAATCGACGGCCTTACCGGGGATCAGCGTTTTTTCCTGTCCTGGGCACAGGTCTGGCGCGCGAAATACCGCGAGGGCCAGCTGCGGGAGCTGGTGATGTCGGACGTGCACAGCCCATCGTACTTCCGTGTGAATGGCCCGCTGCCCAACATCGATGCGTGGTACACGGCTTTCGGCGTGCACCCGGGCGACAAGCTCTACATCAAGCCGGAGGATCGCGTCTCGATCTGGTAGCTGCGGTTGATCATGCGCCGCATCTGGCGATGCGAGACCGGGCGGCTGATGAGAAAACCCTGCGCTTCATCGCACAGATTGGAGCGCAGAAAGCGCAGCTGCTCGTCGGACTCCACGCCCTCGGCTACTACCTTCAACCCGAGGTTGTGGCCGAGGGCGATGATCGTGCGCACGATCGTCGCGTCATCCGCGTCGCTCGCGATGTCCTCCACGAAGGAGCGGTCGATCTTGAGGCGGTCGACCGGAAAGCGTTTCAGGTACGACAGGCTCGAGTAGCCGGTTCCGAAGTCGTCCACGGCAATCTGCACGCCGAGCTGCTTCAGCTCGTCGAGCATCGCGACGAGCTGCGGGGCGTCGTGCATCACCATGCTTTCCGTCAACTCGAGCTCCAGATAGCGCGCTTCGAGTCCGGTCTCCCGCAGGACTGCGGCGACGGTCTGCACGATGCTCTCCTGGCGGAATTGCCTCGCGGAGACGTTCACTGATACCACGATGGGCGGCAGCCCCTCGTCCTGCCAGGCCTTGTTCTGGGCGCAGGCCGTTTGCAACACCCATTTGCCGATGGGCACGATGAGGCCCGTTTCCTCCGCGAGCGCGATGAAGCGCTGGGGTGTGATGGTCCCCCGCTGCGGGATGCGCCAGCGCAGCAAGGCTTCCGTGCCCACGATACGGCCGCCATCCAGAGCGATCCGCGGCTGGTAACACAACACAAACTGCTGGCGGTCGAGGGCGCGGCGCAGGTGGCCCTCCATCTCGAGCCGCTCGGTCATGAGCGTATTGAGCTCGCGGGTAAAGAACTGGAAGTTGTTGCGGCCGCTGTCCTTGGCGCGATACATCGCCGAGTCCGCATGTTTCAGCAGCGTGCGGGCTTCTTCGCCGTCCTCCGGATGAAGCGCGACTCCGATGCTGCAACTGACGGTGAATTCGCCCTGCTCGATGGTCCATGGCTGGGACACCGCGGACAGCATGCGCTCCATGACCTGCCGCACGGATTCCAGGCCCGAGTGGCCGTTGATGAGGAGGACGAATTCATCGCCGCCGAGACGCGCCACGGTGTCGCACTCGCGGACACAGGATTGGAGGCGCTCCGCGACTTCCTTCAGCAACTCGTCGCCGACGTGATGTCCGAGGCTGTCGTTGATGAACTTGAACCGGTCGAGATCGACAAACGCGACGGCGATGCGCGTGCCGAAGCTCGCCGCCGTGAGCAGCGCCTGCTCCAGCCGGTCCTGCAGCAGGGAGCGGTTGGCGAGGCCCGTGAGCGTGTCATAGTTCGCCTGATGCTCGATGCGAGTCTGGTACAGCCTGCGCTCCGTGATGTCTTCGACCGTTCCCTCGTAACCCGACGGTCGGCCGTCCTCGCCGATGACGACGCGTGCGTTTTCGCAGATCCAGATCATGTCGCCGTTCTTGCGATAGACCTGGGACTCGAAGCCGGTCACCGAGCCGCGCGCCTTCACGATCCGCATGAATTCGTCGCGGCGCTGGGGATCGACATAGAGCTGGCGCCCGATGTCGCTCAGGGAGGCCATGAGCTCCAGCGGCGAGCCGAAGCCATAGATGTGAGCGAGCGCCGGGTTCGCATCGAGGTAGTTGCCCTCGACGGTAGTGCGGAAAATGCCCTCGATGGCGTTATCGAACAGCCCGTGATAGCGCCGCTCGGCTTCGCGCAGCGCCGTTTCCGCGCTCTTGCGCTTCGTGATGTCCTGTATGAGTCCCTCGAGCGCGATGGGCCGGCCTTCGAGGTCCGTCACGCCGGTGCCGCGCTCCCATACCCAACGGATTCCACCGTCCGCGTGGACGATACGGTACTCGAGGTCGAAGCAGCGGAGCTCGACGACTGCGCAACGGATCGCCTCACGGACCCAGAGCCGGTCATCCGGCAGTGTCAGCTCGTCATAGGTGAAACGCCTGTTGATCAGCAGGTCAGCCGGCTGGCGGCCGGTGACTCGCAGGCATCCCTGGCTCACAAACTCCATCGTCCACTCGGCATCCAGACGGCGGCGATACACCATGCCGTCCACATTGGCGAGCAGAGTCTTCAGCATCCTCGCATTGTCCTGGGGCAGGTCGGCCGCAGGAATCGCAGGATGGGGTTTCAGGGGTCTGGCGGTGGTCATGTCGCTGCGCGCAGTGAAACAGAACCGTAACAAGTTCAGCGGGGTGCGCTGTCGGCGGCTCGTCACAGAAACGCGACATGAATTGAGGAGCGGTGGCGGACGGGACCTCAGTTGTGCACCAGGAGCGTGCAGCACCGATCGGGCGCCGGGCACGGTGCGCCCCGGCACACCGTGCCCGCGCGGCTGGGTTACCGAACTTCCCGATAGCCGCCCGCGACACCTTTGGGCGACATGACGATCTGCCAGAGCTGGGTCTTGCGTGCGCGGAAGTTGGCCGCCGAGGCCATCAGCCAGAAGTGCCACATGCGGCGGAACCGCTCGCCGTACCGGGGTGCGATCTGCGCCCAATGGCGCTCGAAATTCTCGGACCACGCCATCAGTGTTCGGTCATAGTCCACGCCGAACGAGTGGACGTCCTCGATGACCCACAGGCCTTCCGCGGCGGACACGATCTGGGCGAGCGAGGGGATCTGCCCGTTACGGAAGATATATTTTTCGATCCAGGGATCAGTCGCGACGGAGGAGCGGTTGCTGCCGATCGTGTGCAGCACGAACAGTCCGTCGGACCGCAGGAGCTCACGTACCTTGCTGAGGTAGGTGCGGTGGTTGCGGACGCCGACATGCTCAAACATGCCGAGAGAATAAATGGCATCGAAGTTACCCGTGAGGCTGCGGTAGTCCTGCAGCCGGATGTCCACCGGGAGGCCGGCGGCCCGCCTCTGTGCCGCCTGCGCCTGGTTCTGCGAAATGGTCACTCCTGTGACCGACGCGTGATAGCGCTCCGCCATGAAATGCGCCGCGCCACCCCAGCCGCAGCCGATGTCGAGCACCCGCATGCCGCGCTCGACGCCCAGTTTGCGTGCGACGAGGTCGAGTTTCGCCTCCTGCGCGGTATCAAGGGACTGCGCATTTGCCCAGTAGGCGCAGGTGTAGATCATGCGCGGATCGAGCATGCGCTCGTAGAGATCGTCGCCCAGATCGTAGTGCTGCTTGCCGACGATGAATGCGCGGCGCTGGTTCTGCATGTTGATGAGGTGGGCGGTGATCGCCAGGAGGAGCGCGCGCGGCGAGCGCAAATGCGCCTCGATATCGTTGCGCAGGACGCGGGTCAGCATTTCGTCCAGCTGGTCGCAGTCCCACCAGCCATCCATGTAGGACTCACCGACTCCCAGGGTCCCGTGCCCGAGCACTCGCTGGAAGAATCGCTCGTCGTGTACGCGGATGTCCCAGGGTCGCGAACCGTTGATCTTCACGTCGGAGCCGGCGAGCATTTCGCTGATGGTCCGTTCATATGAAACGCGTCCACCCGCCGCCGCGTGCTGGTTCAGGGTCTGTGACGCTCCAGGCTCAGCCATAGTCGTCCCCTAAGTTATTCTTCCCGACGGAAACATAACTCGTGCCCGGCAGGCAGGGCCAGTCCGTGCCGCAACGGAATTTTGCGCTCGCAGGCGTCGCGAGCGCTAGCGCCCCGCCTAAGCCATTGATTTCCAATGGAAAATAAATTCCCGAGACATCCTGTCCCGAGCGCCCCCGTGGCCGCGCCGACGGAAAAAGTACTTGGGACGGCCGGAATTGCTGCACGGCGATCCGTCAGCGGGCCGGACTCACCAGGGCTTCACGACCGCCAGCACGACAATCGCCATCAGCAGCAACGCGGGCGCCTCGTTGAACAGGCGGAACCAGCGCTCGGAACGGCGGCTGCTGCCCGTACGCAGCGCAACCATGAGCCGGTAACACCAGATGTGATAGGCGATCAGGGCAGCCACGAGCACGAGTTTCACGTGCAGCCAACCGAAGGCAAGGTAGCCCGGCGCCGCGACGATCATCGAGATACCGAACAGCACCGCCAGTGTGCCCCCGACGGTCATGATCCCGAACAGTCGCCGCTCCATGACGACGAAGCGCTCGAGTCCGATCGCATCCGCAGCGGTCGCGTGGTAAACGAAGAGGCGCGGCAGGTAAAAAAGGCCCGCAAACCAGGTGACGACGAACACGACGTGGAAGGCTTTGAGCCAGAGCATGTGTGATTTCAGTGTCGGGCGACAGGCCTGTCCAAGAGCGCGGCATTGTAAACGATGGAAGGGCGAATGCCTGCGGCTACCTCGATGTTCGGTGTGGGCTGCGCCGCAGGCTGGCGGCCGGCGCTGGGAGCGGAACGTCTTGCCGCTCATGCGCGCCGCACGCGTAGGTTATGTTGGGTAGTGGCGAGTTGACGTGCGCCGGGCACGATGACCTGCTGGCGACGCGCCAGCGCGGATCCGGCTCGAGGCCCACCCGAGCCGGGAGCGCCATGCACTTGTCCGAACATCGCACGCGCGAGCCGGCCGGAAGCGGTAGCAAAATCATGCCGGATGTCGGGTGATTATCCGTACCGCGGCCAGTTCGCGCGGTCGGGCGACCGCATCATGTAGACTTCGCAAGTTCCCTGGCCCGTAACGGAAAGAAGAGCTGATGACATCACCCAGTCCCGCCGCCCCCAAGACACCCGTTCCCAGCAACATCGAGATCGCACAGCAGGCCCGAATGCTGCCGATCACGCAGATCGCCCGCGAGCGGCTGGGAATTCCCGAGGAACAGCTCGAGGCGTATGGACGGTACAAGGCAAAGGTATCGCTCGACTACGTGCGCGAGCTCAAGGATCGTCCGGACGGCAAGCTCGTGCTCGTCACGGCGATTTCGCCCACCCCGGCCGGTGAGGGAAAGACCACGACCACCGTGGGTCTGGGCGACGCTCTGAACCACATCGGGAAGAAGGCGATCATCTGCCTGCGCGAGCCGGCGCTGGGGCCGGTATTCGGCATGAAGGGCGGCGCTGCCGGCGGCGGCTACTCGCAGGTCGTGCCGATGGAAGACATCAATCTCCATTTCACGGGTGACTTCTCGGCGATTGCGCTCGCGAACAACCTCCTGGCCGCACTCATCGACAATCACATCCATCAGGGCAATCAGCTCGGTTTCGACGTGCGCCGCGTTGCGTGGCGCCGTGTCGTGGACATGAACGATCGCGCATTACGCGACATCGTCGTCGGACTCGGCGGTGCAGCCAACGGTTACCCGCGTCAGGACGGCTTCGACATCGTCGTGGCGTCTGAAGTCATGGCGATATTTTGTCTCGCGAGCAGCCTCGGCGATCTGAAAGAGCGCCTCGGCAAGATCGTCGTGGGCTACACCGTCGATCAGAAGCCGATTCTCGCGCGTGATCTGAAAGGGCACGGTCCGATGACGGTGTTGCTGAAGCAGGCTCTGGCGCCGAATCTGGTGCAGACGCTCGAGAACAACCCGGCATTCATCCACGGCGGGCCCTTCGCCAACATCGCCCATGGCTGCAACTCAGTGATGGCGACCCGCACGGCGCTCAAGCTCGCGGACTACGTGGTGACCGAGGCAGGTTTCGGCGCCGATCTCGGCGCCGAAAAGTTCATCGACATCAAGTGCCGCAAGGCCGGAATCAAGCCCTCCGCTGCGGTGATCGTGGCGACAGTGCGGGCGCTCAAGTATCACGGCGGTGTCGAGGTTCCCGATCTCGCGCAGGAGAATGTCGCGGCGCTGGAAAAGGGCGTCGTCAACCTCCAGCGCCATATCGACAACGTGCATAACAAGTTCGGTCTGCCGTGCGTGGTGTCCATCAACCACCGGGCCCAGGACACCGACAGGGAAGTCCGCCTCCTGATCGAGAAAGTGTCCTCGCAGGGGGTGAAGGTCATCCTGGCGCGGCACTTCGCGGAAGGCGGCAAGGGCGCGGTCGAGGTCGCGCAGGAAGTCGTCCGCCTGTGCGACCAGCCGAACCACTTCAAATTTGCCTATGAGGACACCGCCACCTTGTGGGACAAGATGAAGGCGATAGCGCAGAAGATCTATCACGCGAGCGACATCACTGCGGACAGCAAGGTGCGCGCGCGGATCAAACAGCTGCAGGACAGCGGCTACGGCCACTATCCCGTGTGCGTGGCCAAGACGCAGTACTCCTTCTCGACCGATCCGAAGCTGCGCGGCGCGCCGTCGGATCACGTGGTGAACATTCGGGAAGTACGGCTCGCTGCGGGCGCCGAATTCGTGGTGATGATCTGCGGGGACATCATGACGATGCCGGGCCTGCCGAAGGTGCCGGCGGCCAATTCCATCGACGTGGATGAGAACGGGAAAGTCGTCGGACTGTTTTGAGCGGGAGGCGCAGAGAAGGCGGGATCGATTCGATCCCGCCTTGCGTCATGGTGGCTGCAAGTGCGCCTCGATGGGCGTCAAGCGATCAATGCCTGTCCTGATTCCTGTCGGCGTCTTTCACCGCATCCTTGATGCCACCGACCGTATTCTGGACCTTGCCCGCAACCTGATCAGCTTGGCCTGAGCGTTTCAGCTTTTCATCGCCCGTGACCTTGCCGGCCACTTCCTTGACCTTGCCCTTTGCCTGCTCGACTGAGCCTTTTACACGGTCCTCATTCATGCCCTTCTCCTGTGGTGACTGCAAATGTCACAGTAACAACGGGGGCCATGCAGTTCCGTTCCATGCCAATGCGCTGCTGAAGGTCCTAGCGCAGGCTCGGACAGAGCCTTGCCGCAGTTGACCGCTACGCTCAGCGGCTCCAGCCCTTGCTGCGCGCCGCTGTCTCCGCGCTCGCATCGAGAGGTTCTCCAGAGATAGCGTCATCCACCGCCTGCAGAACCGAGCGGGGCAAAGACGATCCGGCCGGGCGGAGCTGGCTGCCGTTTTCGTGCCCCGATTCGCCTTGCGCCAGGACCTGCACCCGCCACCCCGCGCGCTCGCGGCAAGCGAAGCCGGCAACCGGGGTCGACTCGCGAACCTCGAACGTACGGCAGTATTCGCCGAGCTTCGACTTGAAGCTGACGCCTATCCGCACAGGCGCCGCCTGCGCCTGGTTGCTCGCGAGTTGGTCCGAGAGCGCGTGAGCTAACACACCACTGGCCACCAGCTGCCCGTCGCGCGTGGTGATCGGGCCCGGCGCGGCAGAGCGGACCAGCATCTCTCCCACGAACACGCCGATGATGAGGCTCGCCGCGATGGATCCCCACTGCGGCCAAGACCAACGCGGCGGCGCCGGGTTGCGACGCAGCGGTATCACGTTGTCTTCGCGCCGAACTGCCGGAGCGCCCCGAGCGGCCGCTATCAGCCGATCCGGCGGCGGCTCGTCCAGCACTTTGTCGAAAGTGGAGCGCAACCTGCCACGCAGCGCCTGGTGTCGCGCGACTCGCTCCGCGATTTCCGGATCTTGCGCCATGGCCGATTCAACCGCCATGCGCGTCGGGGCATCCAGCTCATCGTCGGCATACGCCATCAGTGTCTCTTCGGAGAACGTCATCGAAGCGCCCCTGTCGTATCGGCGAGCATTGTCTGCAGAGCGTCGCGGCCTCGCGCCAGGCGGCTCGTCAGCGTCCCGATCGGCACAGCCATGATCTCAGCAGCTTCCTTGTAGGAAAGTCCCTCGACGAGCACGAGACTCACGGCGATCCGCTGCTCGTCGGGGAGCTGCGCCAGCGCGTCCTGCACGGCGAGAATGTCCGCGTGGGCCTCACTCGAGGCGTCTCCGACATTCTCGCCCAACGACTCAGGCGCGAATATGCGGTTTCGCCGCCCTCGCGTGCGGGCCTCATCGATCCACGCATTGCGCAGGATGCCGAACATCCAGCTCGACAGCCGCGCATCCGAGCGGAGTTGCTCGGACCGTGACAGCGCGCGCTCAATGGCGATCTGTACCAGATCGTCGGCGTCGTGCGGGTCACGAGCCAGGGTGCGCGCAAAGCGCCGCAGACGCGGGAGCAGAGCCACGATCTCCTCTCGAAGGTGTTCAAGCGATGCGTGCATGCCTCTTACATCTAAGACGTATTACGGTGACGACCGCCATTTTCTTCCATGGCCGGAAACATTCAACTAATGTGCACGCATGGCGGGGAAAGTTTTGGCGGCGCTATTGCCGCTTATATTGGCACAGGTGGCCCAGGGACAGGCTGGGCTGCCGTCCGTGCAAGTCGCCGGCCTCACCGGGGCCGGCCTGCCGCCGGTCGGCCTTCCCGGAACCGGCCTGCCGTTGAATGCGGACAGGGTGTTGCCCGCTCTGGCGAGCGACCTGGATCCGCGACGGCTGCAGGATCTGCGGCAGCTGCGCGTCCTGGATTTGATTCGCGGTCACCGTAAAGTCATCGAGGCCGATCCGAATGGCGCGCCAATCCTGCGCAGCGAGGTGCTCGCGTTCGCACCGTCCGCTGCGCTTTTGGAAAAGGCGCGCGCGGCCGGCTTTTTCGTGCTGAGGGAGCGGGTGCTGGAAGGGCTCGACGCCCGGATCATCGTTTTAAAGGCGCCGGACGGCATGTCGACCCGCCGTGCTCTGGCGCAGTTGAAGGCGTTGGATCCTCCCGGGGTGTACGACTTCAATCATGTCTACACGGACAGTGGACGAATATCTCAATCGAGGGTCGCCGCCCAGACAGCTGTTGCGGGCGGGGCGCCCGCGCGGCAGGTTGCCGTGGGTGCTGGCGTGGGCACCAATGCAGGCGCTGCTGCGGACGCGGGTGCTGGGGCTGGCGGAATCGTGCGGGTCGGGCTTGTCGATGGCGGTGTTGACACTACGCATCCGGTATTCCGAGATATTGTCATTCATCAACATGGATGCGGGGGCACGCAGGTCGCCGCCGCGGCGCATGGTACCGCTGTGGCTTCTCTCATGATCGGTCGTTCGCCGAGATTCCGCGGTGCGGCACCGGGCTCCGAGCTCTACGCGGCCGATGTGTATTGCGGTCTTCCAACTGGCGGCGCAGTGGATGCTGTTGCCGACGCCTTGGCGTGGCTCGTGCACGAGCGCGTTCCGGTCATCAATGTAAGCCTTGTCGGGCCACCGAACGCGATGCTCGAGAATGTGGTGCGATTGGTCATCGCGCGTGGGCACGTGATAGTTGCCGCTGTCGGTAACGATGGCCCTGCGGCACCACCTCTGTACCCGGCTTCTTATCCCGATGTAGTGGGGGTCACGGCGGTGGATGCGCGCCACCGTGCCTTGATCGAAGCAGGGCGCGGGCGGCAGGTAAAGTTTGCCGCTCCCGGCGCCGACATGGCCGCGGCGAACCTGTCGAACACATTTGCGAGCGTTCGGGGTACCTCCTTCGCCTCGCCGCTAGTCGCGGGCCTTCTCGCGGAGCAACTCCATCAGCCCGACAAGGCGATGGCGGAGGGAGTCGTTGCCGATCTCGCGCGGCGCGCCATCGACCTCGGTGCGCCTGGACCGGACCCGGTCTATGGATTTGGACTGGTGGGTGGCGATCTCCGGCCTGATGCCGCCCTGGTGGGGAGCGTGTCGAGCCCATGACCGGTCCGGGCCGGTCGCCTCGTCGGCTGACGCTGCAGAATAAGTAAAACGCCCTTTTTTGTTTCTCGCCGGATGGAAGTTTCCGGGGCGCCGGATCGTAGTTCCTCCTGAAGGTCGCGGATGGGCCGCGGCATACGGGGATGGGCCGCGAGGACACCCCTGGATTCAGTGTGAGCAGGCAACGCCTGCACAACGGGAGAACGATCATGAAGACGAGTCATCTTTTCGCGAGTGCCGCTGTCGTCGCCTTGTTCGCTTGCACCACGCAGGCGCAGGTTCTTGGTGGCCGCGCCGGCGGCGGGTTGGGTGGAGCGCTCGGAGGCGGAATCGGAGGACTGGGCGGCGCCATGAATGGCGGTGCGGACGGCGCGATGAACGGATCCTTTGGACGGGACATGGGCGGGCTCGGGCGCATTGACCACGCTGCCACAGGAGTTGCAGGCAGGGCCGCGCAGAGCACGCGCGATGTCGAGAAGAGCGCGAAGAAGGATGGTACGAACGCTGCCGATGCCGCTACTGGCGGAACGAACTCAGCGGCGTCAGTGGCTTCGTCCGCTACTGGCAACGCGGAGGGCAAGGCGAAGTCCGCTACGGCCGAAGCTCGCGGAATGAGCGCGACAGGAGCGGGAAACGAAGCGCTGTCCACCGCCGGCTCTGCAAACGCAATAGCCACGCCGGGCAAGTCGGCGAGCGGAAGTGGGGCGCTGAATGGGGCCCTCGAGAATAGCGCTGGTGATGGCAGTGCGTCGACGGGTCGCGAGGCGAATGGCGGCAGCGCGTTGACTAGCGCGATCACGGGTAGTGGCACTGGAGATGCCGGCGCGTCGAAAGATCATGGCGCTAGCGGTGGGCTGAGCGGCGCGCTGGCTGGCGATTCGACCGTCAGCGGTTCGTCGACTAACGCGAGAACTCCGGAGCCGACTCGAACATCGACACAGGGCAGTTCGCCCACGAAAGGGCATGCCGCGTCTTCCGGGCAGGCTTCCAACACGTCGAGCCTTGGCGGCGGTGCCAACACCTCGAGCTCCGTTGACGGAAGTGGGACGATGAGCGCGTCAGCGTCCCGCTAAATATCTGCTGGAGGAGCCTACGAGCGGCGGGATCGCGAGGTCCCGCCGCTGATCGTCTGGGCCGCTATCTACTCTCGAGAGTTACTGCGGCGGATGATCTCCCGAGAATCTAATGGCGGTGGCTCCTTGGACGGGTCCGATCGTGGCGTGGTCGCTCACATACAACGCCACTTTGCGCTCGAACCGCAGTCTGCCTTTCACCACCGTGCCGGGCCCGACGACCACGCGTGGGACGTCCTGAAATCCGAAGTGAAACCAGCTCGAGTCCTTTTCCATGGTGACGCCACCATCGATATGGGCGTTCGGCCCGAGAGAGATGCCGCCGTTCGTGGTGTCTATCGAACCGCCCACGTGGGCCGCCCCGACGTGTATGGCGCCGTTGACGTTACCCAGGTCGCCTTTCACGTCGGCGCTGTCGTCGACGGATAGTGCGCCATTGACCGTATGGGCCTGTCCCATCACACGCGCTTCATTGTGGACATGGACGGACCCGTTGACCGTGGTGAGGTCAGCGGCGGTGGCATGACGCTCCAGATTGACGCTGCCGTTCACGGTGTTTGCGTGGCCGACCACGGCATCTGCCCCGATGTGGATGGAGCCGTTCACCGTGGATACGTCACCGGCATGCTGGCGGGGGGCGATATCGATCGCGCCCACGACCTTCGAGGTTACTGGTTCTTCCGCCAGCGCCACGCCCGACGCCATGCTCAAGGCGACTGTGACTGCGATGAGGTGCCGAATCATTCGATGCGCTCCTTTATTCTTTGGGCCAGAATCCACGCATGCGAGCAAAAAAGAAAGCGCCCCGCCGCATTCTCGTCGTGGACGTCGGCGGCTCGCACGTGAAATTGCGCATCGGGCAGCGCGGCAAGACCCAAAAGTTCGTCTCCGGACCGAAGATGTCGGCCGCGGATATGGTCAAAGGGGTCCGTAAGCTGACCTCCGTCGCTGAAAACGACGCCTTTTCCATCGGTTACCCGGGTCTCGTCGTTCGGGGCAGGATTGCCGCCGACCCGCACAACCTCGGGCACGGCTGGCTCGGCTTCGATTTTGAGGAGGCCTTCGGCAAGCCCGTGCGGGTCATCAACGACGCGGCCATGCAGGCACTCGGGAGTTACAACGGCGGCCGCATGTTGTTCCTCGGCCTCGGCACCGGCCTTGGCGCGACACTCGTCCTGGACGGGATCGTCGAGCCCATGGAGCTCGGGCACATGCCTTACAAGCACGGCCGCTCTTACGAGAACTACGTGGGCGCGCGCGGCCTCAGGCGGCTCGGCCTGAAGAAGTGGCGCAAGGTGGTGCGCGATATCATCGATCAGCTCAAGACCGCTCTCGAGGCCGATTACGTCGTCCTGGGGGGCGGCAACGCGGAGTGGCTGAAAACGCTGCCCAGGGGCGTGCGCCTGGGCGACAACAGCAACGCCATGACCGGCGGGCAATTGCTTTGGCGCGAGAGCGAGGCTCCGGTGGCGCGGAGCGCCAAGCGCCGTTCTCGAGTCGCCGCCAGGAAGATGCCGCGGAAAGAGCTTGCAGCCCGTCCGCAAGACTGAGAGCCTTTCCCCATGCCGTTCACTCTCGCGCACCCGGCAGCCGTTCTGCCGCTGCGGCGGTTCAGATATCTGCAGACTGTTCCGCTCTTCGTAGGCAGCATTGCGCCCGACTTGCCGTACTTCGTGCCGGCGCGGTTCGGACGGCTGATGGCCGACACCCATACGCTCTTCGGCTCGTTCGTGTACGACCTCCCCATCGGATTGGCGGTGCTGGCCTGCGGATTTCTGCTACGGCGGCCGTTCACCGCCCTGCTGAGCGCTCGCGGCCGCGGGCTGTGTCTGCAGGCCATGGAGCGCTTCAAGGACCAGCCGCTGTCCTGGGCGCTTGCGCCGCTCGCCATTCTCATCGGCTCCTGGACGCACATCCTCTGGGACGCTTTTACGCACGATAAGGGCTGGATCGTGCGACGAGTCTCCGCGCTCAGCGCGCCCGTCACGATCGGGTGGTACACCGGGATGCTCTGCCACGTGCTGCAATACGTGAGCTCGATCGCCGGGCTCCTGGTACTCATCATCTGGTATCTGCGCCTGCCCACGCCCGCGACCGACCCGGCTAATGGCGGCCCGGTGAATTCACACGCGCGGTGGACGCTGCTGCTGGTGTTCGTGGCCGCCGCTCTCATGGGCGGGTTTCAGGCCTTGCAGGCCGTCATGCAGTCTCAGACGAACTACCGGATCATCTACCTGCTCCTCACCCGGAGCATCGCCTGGTTCGCGGTGTTGTACCTGGCCGCGGGCATTCTCGTCATGTTGAGTCGCAAAGCGGAGTCGGTGACTCAGGTCAGCGAGCCGTAACGGCGACCGGGCCGTCGCGGCGCCGGCCACAGTCGGCGTGTGCGCTACGCGAGGAAGCCCGCGACGCCCAACGCGATCCCGATGACCGCCGCGATGCCACCGAAAATCGGAAAAAATCGGCGCTTCGACAGAAAGTACAGCGAGGACAACACCAATCCGAGCTCGAGGAATCCCTCGCCCATGTCGAGCCAGAGCGCACGCCGCTCCTGATGGAGGGTCTCGTGCTCCTTGGCCTGCGCGTCTTTTTGAATGTCCTCGGCATCGTGGGCGTAGCGGTCGTGATCCTTACCGAACTTCTCGACGAGTCCCTGTACCCGGGAGGGGTCGCTCGCAAGCGCGCTGGCGAGGCTCGACCCCACCTCCACAAGATGCTCACGCAGTTTCTTTGCCTGGTAGAACGCCCACTGGTCGTTCGCCTCGGTGCGGACGATTACGGCGGCGGTGTGGGCCCGATGCGATGCGATGGTCACCACGGCCAGGATGATACCGATCACGCCCACCGCCACGCCTACGCGACGCCCGAAACTGTCCTCGGGGTGGCCGTGGCCGGTGTGAATCTCGACTTCCGCCATGCAAAACTCCTGCTGCGTGCCCTTGCCGCTCATGTCTATCCGCCCGGCGCTTCGTTCAGGCGCCCAAGCTCAAGGTGCGTGATCTTACGAGATTGGGATTGACCTGGGTACGTGGCTTCGCTCACGGATTCAGGGCCGCTTCGTGGTGGAACCCGGTTGGGGACGGCACATTGAACCAGCCGGACGCGCGGACTGCGGAAAAAGTTTGGCGCAGTTGCCGGCCGCGCCACTCTGCCAGCATCGGTTCACACTGCCTGCCATCGATTCACTATGAACATCGGATTTATCGGTCTCGGAAACATGGGCAGCGCCATTGCCGGCAGGCTGCTGAAGGCGAATCACACCGTGCGCGTGTGGAATCGGTCGCCGGCGAACGCCCAAAAGCTCGCCGCGCAAGGCGCGCAAGCGGCCGAAACGCCCGACGAGGCTTTCAAAGGCGACGCGGTGTTCTCCATGCTGGGAGATGACGACGCGCTGCGCGCCGTGCTCCTCGATAGTGGTGTGCTCGGTCGCGCTTCCGGCGGCGCGCTCCGCGTGCACATCAACATGGCAACGATTTCCGTGGCATTTGCCGATGAGCTCGCTGCCCGGCACGCCGAGCGCGGTATAGCCTATATTTCGGCACCTGTGCTGGGTCGGCCGGATGCGGCCGCGGCAGGCAAACTCAACATCGTCGCGGCCGGTCCCGCATCCGCTCTCGAGACAGTGCAGCCGCTGCTGGATGTTGTTGGGCAAAAGACCTGGCGGTTCGGTGAGATCGCCTCGCGTGCGAACGTAGTCAAGCTGACGATGAACTTCATGCTGGCTGCGGCGATCGAATCGATGGGTGAAGCGGCCGCGCTCGCGACGGGTTATGAGATCAAGGCCGGCGACATCCTCGAGCTGGCGAGCCAGACCCTCTTTCCAGGGCCGGTGTACCAGGGGTACGGCCGCCTCATCGCTGCAAGCGCCTACGAGCCCGCGGGATTCAAGGCGCGACTCGGACTCAAGGACGTACGCCTCGCGCTCGCCGCGGCTGAGGCGGCTACCACGCCGATGCCACTCGCAAGCCAGATACGCGACACGATGCTCGAGGCCCTGGCGCGCGGCGAGGGAGAAAAGGAATTCGGCGTGGTGTTGGGACGCGCAGCCATGCGCCGCGCCGGGCGATAACCCGGGGCGCGGCAATCCCATTACAAGGGGCTGCAAGCGCGGGGGCAACCGCGGTGCCCCCTCGCAAGGACGTAAATCGCATTGAGCCGCCCTGTAACAAAACTTTAATACGCCCCCGTTCCCGGAGGTTGCTGATCCGATCACAGCGAAGCTCAGGCCGCTCCGCGTACCTTGATGCCGAATGAGAGAAGCGATTCAGGGACTCGTCGCAGAGGGAGCGTTGTACACGCTTTTTCAGCCGATCATCGACGGCGCGACCCGAGAGCCGATCGGATACGAAGCTTTGACGCGGGGCCCGGAGGGTAGCCCCCTCGAGTCGCCCACGGCCTTGATCGCCGCCGCCGCGAGCGCGGGCCTCACGGTTCAGCTCGAGCGCATGTGCCTCGAATCGGCGCTGCGCAGTTTCCGGTCCCTGCGGCTCGAAGGCCGTTTGTTCCTGAACCTGCTGCCGCAGGCCCTGCTCGATTGGCCGCACCTCGCGGAGTGGCTCGGTGCGCAGTGTGCCAAGCACGAGATCGATCCGCACGACATCGTACTCGAAGTCACTGAGCACGGATTGACGGAGGACGAGACTCTCCTCGCGGCAGCGGTCGCGCCATTGCGTATGTTGGGTTGCGACATCGCCATCGACGATCTCGGCGCCGGCTCTTCCGGGCTCAAAACCTGGGCGGCGATCCGCCCCGATTATGTGAAGGTCGACCGCTATTTCGTCGCCGGTATCGAACACGATGCCGTGCGTGGCGAGATCTTGCGCTCCGTCGTCGATATGGGGCGTGTCACGGGCTGCCGCGTCATTGCGGAAGGCATCGAGAACCGCGAGCAGTTCGCTCTGGTCGTCGAGTTGGGCGTGGATTATCTGCAGGGCTTTCTGCTGGGGCGGCCGCAAAGGCTGCCGCAACTGGACGCCGCGGCGCTCAGCGGACTGGAAACCATCACATCGGGACCGACCGCCGATTGCGCCGAGCACCTGGTGCTGCCCATTCCCGGTATCCCCGCTGACATGCCGGTGGGGGACGTGGTGGAGATTTTTCGGGGTAATGCGAATTGGACGGCGCTCGCTGTACTGGAAGCGGAGCGGCCGGTCGGGCTCGTTTACAGGGATGAGCTGCTCATTTTCCTGAGCCGTCCGCTGCACCCGGAGATCTACAACCGCAAGCCCGTGACCAGTGTCATGACGCGCGAGACAGTGCAGATCGAGGCTCGCGCCCGGCTGGATCAGGTCAGCCGCCTGGTCACTGCGCGCAGCGCCCGTCCACAGCGCGATGCTTTCATCATCACTCGTAATGGACTCTACCTTGGCCTCGGCAGGACGTTCGATCTGCTCCGGCAGATCACTGCGCAGCAGATCCAGGCGGCCCGGCAGTCGAATCCGCTCACAGGGCTGCCCGGCAACCGGGAAATTCAACGACATCTCTCGCAGTGGCTCGCGCGCCGCCGCCATTTCGTAGCCTGCCATCTCGATCTCGATCACTTCAAGGCATTCAACGATGCCTATGGGTACGCGCGCGGTGACCAGGTGCTACTGCACGTTGCTCAGGTGATCAGTCAGATTGTCCGCCCACGCGTGGACTTCGTCGGGCATGTCGGTGGGGACGACTTCGTGTTCCTGCTACGCAGCCAGGACTGGACGCTGCGTCTCATTGCGCTCATCGAGGAGCTGGCGGCATCCCTGGTCAACTTTCATTCGAGCGAGCATCGCGAAGCCGGCTGGCTGGCCGGCACCGATCGCGACGGCGCCCCGCGTCACTTCCCACTCCTGAGCGCGTCCATCGGCGCATTCGAGGTCGATGGCACGGGTTCCAACACCCCCGACCTCATTGCAGAGAGCCTGCGCCAGACGAAGGCCCTGGCCAAAACCAAGCCGGGTTGCGCATGCCTGATCGCCGCGGGCGACCGCATCATCGACCTGGTAAGTCGGGCCGAGTCTGCCCACCGCTCGGTACTCGAAGCGGTGCCCCGGAGTGCGGCTCGGAGTAACGCTTACATTCTCTAGCGCGGCGTTCCGAACGTCTGTGTCCAATACACTCCTGCATCGGTCGCCGCATTTACGGCGAAGGCGACGCCCATCTCGGTGAAGCCCGGCGTCATCAGGTTCGCGCAGTGGTGCGGGCTGTGAAGCCAACCCGCGACGGCCTCTTCGGGCGTCATGATGCCGCTCGCGAGATTTTCCCCGACCATCCGCCACTTATAGCCGGCGCGCGTGATCCGATCCGCGGGCGAGCTTCTGTCGCGCCCCGTGTGGTCCATGTAGCTGTTCATGGCCATGTCCTTGGAATGCTCGAGCGCTGCGCGTTCCAGCGGGGCAGTCAGAGAAAGAGGACTCGCGGCTGCGAAAGAGGTGTTTCCACATCGACGTGCGCGTGAGCGCGCCTCGTTGGTCAGCTCCAGTACTCGGCGGCTGATCGCGGCCGCATCGCGGGCAGCTGGAGGGGAGAAAGGCTGCGCGACCGCGATCCATACATCCGTTCCCCGTCTGAACGTGCCGATCTCGCGAAACGCCGGCTCCGTCGATGGCGCACAGAACTGCTGTCCGACGATGCGCTCGACATCCCCATTCGCCGGGACTTCCGAGATCTGCAACGAAGCGGACGCGACGGCGTGATAGCCCGCGTCTCTCTGAGCTCGACGCAGCTCGATTCCCCGGGATAGTTGTCGCGCGACCGCGTTCAGTCGCGGGTTCTCGCGCAGCGGGGCTCCGGTACCCCGGCGTCCCGGGCATCCGTGGGCACGGACCTTGTTAACAGCCTGGACCACATCGGCAGCGGCAGTCAGCGGCGTGAGCGCAACCACCAGCAAGACAATCATCTGGCGTAAGACAGGCGGCTCGGTCATTGTTCTCCCATGACGGATATTCAGGATACGGACCAATTTACAGGTGCGGGGTGGCCTTGGAGAAGCGGCAACCGCTTTCACCTGCTCGCGGACAACGAGCAGTTCTTTGAGCGCATGCTGCAGTCTATCGAGGCGGCGCGCGCCTACGTGCTCCTGGAAATGTATCTCGTCGAGTCCGGAATCATCACCGGCCGGTTCGCCGAGGCTCTGGGACGCGCCGCACGTCGCGGTGTACGCGTCTGCGTGGTATTCGATGCCTTCGGATCACTGAGGCTCGCGGCGTCCTATCGCCGCAGCCTGGTCGCTGCAGGCGTGGACCTGCGTACGTTCAACCCGATCCGCTTGCGGGCCAGATTGCACAATTTCCTGCGGGATCATCGCAAGTTGCTGCTGGTCGATGGTGTGACCGCGTTCGTGGGCGGTGCGGGCCTGACTGACGAATTCGCGATTGCGGCGCGGCCGGGGCAACCATGGCGCGATCTCATGGTCGAGATTTCCGGGCCCGTCGTAGCGGACTGGCAACGGGCGTTTGCGCGAACGTGGCGCCGTACGGGCGGGGTGCCGGACTTTCCGCAGCCACCGTCCACTATCGACATCGAGGATGGAGCGGATGGTCGTGTGGCGTTGAGCGAAGCGCGCGAGCGCTCCGTACTCGCAAACGGCGTCGTGCGGCGCATCGATGCCGCGCGTACGAGAGCCTGGATCATGAGCGCGTATTTCGTGCCTTCGCGGCGTTTTCGCAAGGCGCTTCGCGTGGCGGCACGTCGTGGAGTCGATGTTCGTCTGCTCGTGCCGGGACCCATGACCGATCATCCCTGGGTGCGGCACGCCGCGCGCCGCTACTACGGGAAGATGTTGCGCAATGGCGTGAAGATCTTCGAGTACCAGCCGCGCATGCTGCACGCCAAGATGATCGTCTGCGACGACTGGGTGTCCATAGGCTCCAGCAATCTCGACCGCTGGAGCTTCAAGTGGAACCTCGAGGCGAACCAGGAAATCCGCAACGCCGCTTTCGCGGCGGTGGCGGTCGAGGTCTTCGAGGCGGATTGCAGCAAGTCTGAGGCGCTCAGCCGCAGAAACTGGCCGCAGCGCGCGTGGCTCGATCGCCAGCAGGAGCGCATCGCCGGCCTGTTGGATCGCATGTTGGATCGATGGCGCCGTCCGCGGGTGCCCTGAAGCGCCGCTACTTCTTCGATACGGCGGGTGCCGGCACCGGAATCGAGGAGTAGAGCTCCGTCGTGCGCACGAATGCGAGCAGAAAGGACGACATGACTTCCATCTGCGTGCGATAGGCGCGCACGGCGTCCAGCTTGCGCATCTGCTCGTCCTCGGTAAGAACAAACGCAGTGGGCGCCAGCCCTTTGCCGCGGGGCGGCGGGTTCAGGGGGATATCCGGGTAATACCCGCGCGGACTGGGCCAGCCCTCGCCGCCATGAACGATCCAATAGTGCGCTTTCGCCAACTCGTTACGACGGCTTAGCGCACGGATGGCGAGAATGCCGCTCGCCCGATGATCGGGATGGCTGTCTTGCGGACTCGGCGCCAGCACCAGGGTGGGATGGACGCGATCGAGCACCGCGTCGAAGTCCCGTTCGAGACTCTGCCCGGTGTACGGGTCGCCCGGAAACACAGCGGTGGCGTAAGGGACGCTCGTCGCCCCCGTGAACCTGGAGTGGTACGGCGTCGCGTAGTTGTCGGTCATCAGCTGCAGCACGCCGCGGTCGGGGTAACCCAGAAAAAACTGCTGTTCGGCGGGGACGCCCAGCAGAGCGGTTGCGGCCCGGGCTTCCCGCATACGCCTGGCGGCAAGGTCGCGAAGCTTGCTCGAATTGAGGAACAGGCTCTTTTCGACAATCACCATGGAGAGCTCGGAAGCGTCCCCACTCGTGATCCATACGACACCGGCGCGGCCACCGGCCTGCAGAACGCGCCGGATGGCTCCGGCGCAGCACAGCGTTTCATCATCAGGGTGCGGCGAGACGACCAGCAGCGTCGTGTTTGCATCGATCTGCGGGAAGTCTCCAGCGGACAGATCCGCCGGGCCGTGCGCCGTACGGGGGCCAGCAGTTGCGGTGGCTTGTCCATTGGCCGCCGCCGCGTCGGCGCCTGCGACATGGGGTAAGCCCATCGCGAGCAGCACCGCGGCGAGCGCAGTAAAAGGGGCTGAATGCAAGCGTGCCCGCTTCAAGCCAGAGTCGGGCACCTAGTGTACACGGTGAGCTGTTAGAGTCCGCCCAATTGCGCCGCTGCCGGTTGCGGCGAGTTCAAGGAGGTGCCGATGAGTTCGCAACGACCGGTGCTGGCTTATCACGATCCGGAGTTTTTGGTCTCGGACGACGCACGGCCTCTGAGGATCATGGCCGAGTACCTGCAGCCCCTGCACGCGTTCCGCGAGGCTCAGGTCAGCGAGACGGTGGTGTTCTTCGGTTCTGCGCGAACTTGCGCGACCGGACCAAACGGAGGTTATGTGGATGCGGCCACCGAGCTGGCGCGTCTCGTCACGGAATGGAGCCTTTCGCTGCCGGACAACGGGCACCGGCTCGTCGTGTGCTCGGGCGGCGGCGGGGGAATCATGGAGGCGGCGAATCGGGGCGCGGCGCTCGCCGGCGGCCGCAGTGTAGGGCTGAACATCGGCCTCCCCCACGAGCAGCGGCCGAATCCTTACATAACGCCGGAGCTGTCCTTCCAGTTCCACTACTTCTTCATGCGCAAGCTGTGGTTCGCGCATCTCGCGCGGGCCATCGTGGTATTCCCGGGCGGGTTCGGTACGTTCGATGAGCTGTTCGAAATGCTGACACTCGCGCAGACCCGCAAGCTGGACCGGAATATGCTGATTCTCCTGTATGGCTCCGCATACTGGAACGAGGTGATCAATTTCCAGGCGCTCGTTCGCCACGGCGTCGTCGCGGAGGCGGATCTGAGCCTGTTCTCGTTCGTCGACGAGCCGCGCGAGGCATTGGAACGGCTCAAAAGCGGCATCCGGCCCGAGCCCGGGGAGAGCGCCGCGCAACCGGCGTTCGCTAAATCCCTGAAGCCCGCGGAGGAGGCACCCGCGGCAGGCCAGCGGGAGGGGAAGTCCTCGTCCTGAACGCGGGAACAGGTAATAATTGGCCGCTGCCACCGCCTGTCGGCGCTGTGACCTGCGCGGCGTTGGAGACGTTTACAATGGTGGCCTCTTGCAAGGATAGGGTGCAGTCATGTCCTCTTTGAATTCACGCGTGCTCGTCCGCTCAGCCGCTCTGCTCGGCTTGGGGCTTCTACTGGCCGGGTGCGAGACGCGGCCCGAGATCCGCGCGCAGGCGGCGGTCCACGCCAATCTCGCGAGCTATCGCACGTATGCCTTCATGCCCAAGCCGGGCACCGATAACGACGGTTACAAAACGCTCACTACTCAGGCACTGGAGCGTTCCGTCGGCCGCGAGATGCTCGCGCGTGGCTACTCGCCTGCCGGCGGACAGCCGGATCTGCTGATCAACTTCAGCGTGAAGACCAAGGACAAAGTGGAGGGAGAGACCGGACCGGCGTTTGCCTTCGGCTATGGATGGGGAGGCGGGCATTACGGGTATGGCTTCGGCCTCGGCGACTACTACAACAGCATTCAGACCGTTACCGAGGGCTCTCTCATGGTCGACCTCATCGATCGTGAGCACAACGAGGTGGTTTGGAGCGGCACCGCCGTTGGGCGCCAGACCCGCAAGGCGCTGGACAACCCCGACCCGGAGATCGAGCGCTCGGTAGCGGAAATCTTTGCGCGCTATCCGATCAAGGCAGCGGGGCAGACGCGGTGAGCATCGCTTGCGATCCGGCCAGGACTCGCTGTCAGGGGGCGATGAGATCGAGGTAAACGCGCTCCAGGCGCTGCGCACTCCGATCCCATGTCAGCAGCCGCTCCGCTCGCAGCCGTGACTCGCGCCCCATCTCACGCAAGCGTACGGGATCGGACAACAAGTCGCGCATGGCGTTTGTCAACGCGTCGACATCCAGACGCGGTACCAGACGCCCGGTAACCCCCTCAGTCACTAACTCCGGCACACCTCCGCAGTGGCTGGCGAGTACCGGCACGCCGCTCGCCATCGATTCGGCGACCGGCAGCCCGTAGGACTCGCGCCAGATCGACGGCAACACGAGCAGGTCCGCCTCCCTGTAAAGCCGGATGAGCTCCTCCAGCGAGACGCTGCCGCGAAAGTGCACTCTGCCCGCGGTTTGCGGCGACAGGCGCGCCACGAGGTGATCGGCATAACTGCGCCGCTGGCCCAGCACTTCCTTGGTCAGCCAGGCGAAGGTCGACCGCCCGTAGAACGGGCGCAGACTGTTCAACGCTGCCTCATCATCGTTCAGCAGCAGGCTCACCAGATCGAAAGGCAACATCCCGACTTTGCCCACCAATGTGAGCTCTACATCGGGCCGTTCGCGAGCAATCCGGTCGAATGCCTCGACTAGCAGATGCACGCCCTTGTCGGGCGAGATGCGGCCCACGAACAGCAGGCGTGTGGGGCGGCGGGATGGCGGCCGCTGCGTATCGGGAGCGAATCGCCGTACATCGACACCGTTGCCAATCGTGTGAATGGACGCGGCGAGCGCCGGAAACCGGGCGCGGGCGCGATCCGTCACGAAGTCGGATACGGTGACCACCGAGTCGACATTGGCCAGTTGGCGGCGCAGCAGGGCGTGATTCAGTTGCGCGAGCTCGTCCTGATGCATGTGCAATACCAGCTTCGCGTGCGGCACGGACCGCCTGAAGTGGGGCGCAAACTGCAGCTGCTGGGGAAAGTGCAGGACCTCGATGGGATGCGTGCGCAGGTCTCGAGCGACCTGCATGAAATACTCGCGGTAGTACCAAGGCGAGTTGATGTAGGGCCGGCCGGCGCGGACGCGGCCGGCAAGCAGTTGCATGCCCTTGTGAAAGGTCTTTGCCACGAAACGCACGCGCCGGATCTCGATCGTTTTCCAGCGCTCCGACATCGGCTGTCCGGGCGCGCGCGGGGCGTAGACGGTAACTTCGTGACGTTCGGCCAGCCGCTTGGCAAGCTCCCAATTCACGATGGCCACGGAGCCGCGCTGCTCCTCGCTGGCCTCGATCGGGTCCTGCGGCTGATTGACGATCGCGATTTTCATTGGCCCGTCTGGTATGCGGGGTTCGCCCTCATGCCGGCGAGAGTGTATTGGCTCAGGATGATTCCTTCCGAACCGAGCACCCCGCCCTGGCAATGGCCCATGTCGGTATATTGGTCTGGGATGGTGCACGAGTGGCCCCGTTGGCATTCGATTCCGAATTCCTGAATTGCGTAATATGCGCGGTTCCGCGGCGGCTGCCTGGTCACAGGAGCAAAGCGTGTGCCGGCAGTCGATGTGCTGCCGCCGCCGCAGCGGGACACCCTTCACAGGGGTAAGCGCGCCGGGCTCGATCTGCGACCAGCCGTGCGCTAGTTCGGCCGTGCGCTAGTTCGATAGATTCTCGGGGTCGTTCGCTCCGATGCAGCCGGCCAAGCGGCGTGCGGCCGCCACGACGACTCCCGGCTCATCGCGCTGGATGTAATGGCCGCTGTTGTCCACCCGGACGTGGCTCGCCCCAGGAAAATCGGCCGCGATTTCGTCCTGCATGTCAGCGGACAGCGCTCGGGCCGCCGGCGTCTCGCCCGGCGGCCCGCGAGTGCTCGACAGTACTATTGTTGGGACGGCCACGGCGTGCGGGCTCGCGTGGACCTGTTTACCGGCCGCGCCGCTGTCGGTCAGCTCGCGACGCATGATCCAGGGCATGAACAAGGTGACGGCGCTTCGGCCGGCGTAAGGGGTGTTGGCTGAGGGGTCCACCAGCAGGCCCTGGTGCCAGCTGGTTGAATCGACGAGCAGCAGGCCCGCGACCTCCCTGGGGTAGTTGCGCGCAAAATACTGCATATATAGTCCGCCGAGCGAATGCCCGACCAGCACGTAAGGCGGATCGATGTTCCTGCGCTTCAGCTCGGCGCGCAGTTCGGCGACGATCGTTGCGGAGTCGCGTGGGCCGATCGCCGGATCGCTTCCCTGGTATCCGGCTCGATTGTAAGCAAAAGTGCGTGTGCAGTCGGCAGCGATGAGCGGCTGTACGTCCTTCCAGACGTCCATCGTATCTCCGAGTCCGGCTTCGAGGATGACAGTCCGCGACCCGCGGCCCTCCACGCGGATGACGTGGTGCAAATCCACTTCGGCCAACGCCAGCGCGCCCGTACTCGTGAGACAGAGGAGTAGTGCTTGCAGTCGTGCGAACAGCTTCATAGGTCACGTGCGGTGCGCGGCGTGGGACGAGGCAGCATCGATTCTGTGGCGCTGCTGCAGCCACGTAAACCTCAGCTCGCCGCTTTGCCGGCAAGCGGTGTTCCCGAAGGGCTGCCCTGCTGCAACCGCCCTCCGCGCGGCTGCGGCAGGCTTTCAGCCCTGAGCCTTGCGCCGCAGATGCAGCCGCGACCAGGCTGGCCAGGGTAGTCAGGTCGACGGTCACGGCGGCAATGAAGGCCAGCATTGCCCAGAGCACGGGTAAGGGGTGGCCCGCGTTCAGCCGGCCTTGGATCGTCATCCGCGCCTCAGGTCGGCGCGCTCAACGCGGCCGTGGAACCGCAAGGCGGCGAGCCAAGGTGTTGGTGTCCGATGGCATACAACAGGTTCCCCATCACCCAGCTTGTCGATTGTGAGTTATCCCGTATACGATGCGAGCCCATGAACCTGCCGCGTTTCCATCTAGCTTTTCCCGTGCGTGATCTGGCCGAAGCGCGCCGCTTCTACGGCGAGCTGTTGGGCTGTCCCGAGGGGCGCTCGGCGCCGCAGTGGGTGGACTTCGACTTCTACGGTCATCAGATCGTCGCCCACCTGTGTGCGCCCCGAGCGGACGCGACAACCAATGAGGTGGATGGGGAGAACGTTCCCGTGCGGCATTTCGGCGTGATTCTCGGGCTGCCGGAGTGGCAGGCCGTAACGGGGAAACTGCAGGCCGCCGGGATCGACTTCATCATCCAGCCCCAGACCCGCTTCAAGGGGCAGCCGGGCGAGCAGGCGACGTGTTTTTTCCTCGATCCGTCCGGCAATGCGCTCGAGCTCAAGGCATTCGCCGCTGACGCGATGGTATTCGCGAGGTAGGCAGGCGATTCGTATTTGTGTCGCAGCCCGCGGACAGTTCCGCCTGGGCCTCTAAGGCCGTACGCTCACGCTCAATGTGCAAGCGACTCGTGATTCCGGAGCAGGAAGAGGCGGAAAAGGAAATATCCGTCCTGCATCCCTGGTGGAGATTCTCCGTGCGTTTCAACGTTGCGGTCACGCAGCGAGTGCCGGTCGCCCGCCTGCACGATCTGGAAACGGAGGGTGTCATGATGCGCTGGGGGTTCGTGCCATCCCCCGAGGAGGGCAATGTGGCGCGCCTCGGCGCTGCTCACGTGCGCAGTGACGCCATGCTGGGCTCGCATGACTACCGAAAGGCGTGGCTCTACGGACAGCGGTGCGTAGTGCCTCTGGCGGGGTTTTATGTCTGGCGTCTCACGGATGCCGGCGTCTGCCAGCCGTTCTACGTGCGTGTCGTGAATCGAGCGGTGTTCGGTGTGGCGGCCCTCTGGGAACGCACCGTGATCGACAATGACGACGTCATCGAAAGCTGCGCTCTCGTGACCGTGCCCGCAAATCCGCTGATCGCAGAGTTAGACGACAGGAGCAGCCAGATGCCCGCGATTTTGCGCCGACAGGACTACCAGACCTGGCTTACGTCGACTGCGGCTCAGGCGCAGGCGCTACTGCAACCGTATCCACGCGAGCGAATGGTGACTCATGCCGTGAGCCCGCTCGTCAACTACCTCAAGTATGACGATCCGCAGCTGATCCGACCGGCTATGTAGCCGACGTCATCTCGCGGCATCCGCCAACACTGGCGTGATTTTCAGGACCCCGTCGCGGGCTTGTTCGGCGATGAGCTACCGCGGGTGTCGCAAAGGCCGGCCGTAGTTTCAGTGACGCCGCGGCTTTGTGAGAAAGTCGTCGCGATCGCCCGAGGTGACACGGATGCGCGACGTGGTTTTCCCTCGTGCCAGCGTCATCGGAATCTCCGCACCGGCGGGGCCTGTGCTCCAGATGCGGCGAAACAGGTCGGCGAGATCCGTAACGGGCTCGCCGCCGATTTCCAGAACGATATCTCCGAGTCGCACGCCAGCGCGATGAGCCGGACCGCCCTGTGTGAGGCCGCCAACCACGAGATTGCCTTGCAAGGGCGTCGTATACATGCCGAGCCAGGGGCGCGGGTTGCGGGCCGGGCGCCCGAGTTTCTGCATATCCTCGAGAATGGGCTCGAGCAGATCGATAGGCACGAACATGTTGGCGTCGAGGGTGTCCGTGCCCACCGTCTCCTGCACCAGGAGTGAGCCTACTCCCAGGAGTCGTCCATCCTCGCCGACAAGGGCGGTGCCACCCCACTGCGGATGCGGAGGCGACGTGAACAGCGCGTCATCGAGCAGGTACTCCCAGTAGCCCGCGAACTCACGCCGTGCGATGACTTTCGCGTCGAGAGTGTGCTCGAGACCGCCATGGCCGATGACAATCACGCTATCCCCAATCGTCGTCTCCGCAGCGGAGCCGCGTTTGATCGGAGGTACGCCCAGATGCCCCAGCGGAAGCACGAGGCCGAACCCCGTGACCTGATCGTAGGCGAGGGCGTGTCCGGGAACGACCGTTCCGTCATGAGTGGTCAGCCAGATCGACTCGGCTTCCGTGATGAGGTAACCGATGGTAAGGACGAGTCCGTCCGGGCCGATCACCGTGCCATGGCCGATGCGCTCGGTTCCCAGAATGGAAGCGGTGAACGCTTCATCCGGAATCTCGGCATGTACCAGCACCACGGAGCGCAGCGCCCCTTCGAGATCGAAGCGCAGCTCTTCCGGCCGCGGCTGCAGGCGCGGAGGGAAGGCCCAGTTGCTCGTTTCAGCCATAAGACTATGACGCCGCTCGCGAACATTTTTTCCGAAGAAGAACCCATTCTACGCACGGGTGCAGGCGTTCCGCATCTGTAACGCGATGCCGCGCTCAAGCCTTGACCACGATCGTGTCTGCGATCCTGTCGTGGAGGCACTGTCGCGATGGGTCGTAGATCATGAGGGCATCGACGATCCCGTAGATGTCGCCCACCACGGGGATCGCGCTCGGCAGTAAATTGACGACGTTTCGCAGCCAGAACAAGCGCGCCAGCGAGGCTGGCGAGCCGTCCTTGCGCACGACCTTGATGGCGTACAGCCGCTTGGCGAGCGACTGGCCGTTGCGTTGCATGAGCCGCAAGGTCACCACCAGCCACACGATCAGCAGGACCAGGGAAATCCCGGAACCGATGCCGAGGAAATCGGACAGGCCAGGCGGAAAAGAGTTTGCGTGTCGCAACGCTCCTATGCAGGACGGTACCAGCAGGGCCGTGAAGATCAGGCCGTCCACCGTCGCCGCCTTCAGCCGTGTGGAGCGTTCGGCCGGCTCGCCGGCCATCGCGGCAGTCACCGCGGGAAGTTCAGGCCGTGTCAGGTTGACAGAAGAACAGATGAGCCGGAAGCACGTTCAGCGGCTCGAACTGCCGCCGGACGTAGCGGAAGATCCGCTGCAGATCCTCCAGCACACGAGTGGAGAACTGAAACACGAGGAATGAGCCGCCCGGCTTCAGCACCTCGCAGGTCTTGCGCAGAATGCGCTCACGCACGGGCGCGGGAATCGTGCTGAAGGGGATGCCGGAAATGATATAGCTCGCGTTGCTTTGTCCGTATTGCCGCAGGATCTCATCCACCGCCTCCGCTGAGGCCTCGACCACGTGCAGACGTTCGTCCTGGATCGACGAGCGCAGGTAACGCACGAAGTCCGGGTTGGTTTCGATCGCGATCAGCATCGCATCCGGGCGCATGCGCCGCAGAACCTCGGCCGTGATGCCGCCCACTCCCGGGCCGTATTCCACGATCACGCGCGCCTGCGCCCAATCGATGGGCTCGAGGAGCTGCTTGATGAGAAAGCGCGAGCTCGGAATGATCGAGCCGAGCATGCGTGGATGGCGAAAAAAGTTACGGGCAAAAAGCAGGGCGCCCCCGCTTGGTGACCGGCCTGGTGTTCTTTGATTATTTGTCACGTCGTAACCCGCCTGGCTGGTGCTCATTCCAAACTCCCACATTATGCGCAAGTTCCGGGATGCACGTCTTAAGAAGAGTGCGCGCAACGCTCCAGTGTGAACTTTCACCCTTTCGCGACCCGCAATCTATAGCAATATTTGACACCGGTTACCACTCAGGGATGGGCGGTGGCGCTGGCCAAGGTTCTGGCGGGGGACTGTCGGAGAGGTTGCCGGGCCGCCTCGTTCCTAGCCGCCCGAGCGTTTCGCGTCGTAGCCGAGCTTGTGCAGTTCGGCGACCAGGCGGTCGCGGTGATCGCCCTGGATCTCGATGGCACCGTCCTTGACGGCGCCCCCTGCGCCACACAGCTTTTTGAGCCGGGTGGCGAGCTCTTCGAGCGCGTCGCCCGCCAGCGGCAGTCCCGAGATGACCGAGACGCCCTTGCCGCCGCGACCGGAGACTTCGCGTGCGACCCGTACTCGTGCCGGTCCTGGCTTGGCGGCCACCGGAGCGCGAGCGGCTGTCCTGAAACGCGGCTGGTCTTCGTGGATGACGACACCACGAAACGTGTGTTTGGGTTTCACGGGAGATTGAAGAGCCGCTTGCGATCCTCAGCGGCCATCGGCTGCGAAAAATCGGTCAGCTCCTTGCCCACATCCGCCCCTTTGCGCACGGCCGGACGGGCACCGACGGTATCGAACCAGCGTTTCACGTTGGGATAGTCATCGAGATCCTGTCCCTGCCAGTCGTACCGCACGACCCAGGGCCATGCCGCGATGTCCGCGATCGAGTAGTCGCCCGCGAGGTACGCGTGCCTCGCCAGTTGCTCGTCCATGACCCGGTAGAGCCGCGTGACTTCGCTACTGAAGCGGCGCATGGCGTACTCGATCTTCTCCGGCGAGTAGCGCAGGAAGTGATGCGCCTGGCCCGCCATGGGACCCAGGCCTCCGACCTGCCAGTACACCCACTGCAGCACCCGGTATTTTCCCGCGGTGTCGGCGGGGAGCAGCTCGCCGGTCTTCTCGGCGAGATACTGCAGGATGGCGCCGGATTCGAACACCGTGATCGGGCCGCCCGCGGCACTGTGGTCGACGATCGCAGGCATCCTGTTGTTCGGGTTGATCGCCGCGTACTGCGGCGTCAATTGCTCGCCCTTGTTGATGTTCACGGGGATCACGTTGTAGGGAACGCCGCACTCCTCGAGCATGATCGTGATCTTCTTGCCGTTTCCGGTCGGCCAGTAATAGACGTCTATCATGGGGCTCCCGCTCCTGCGTGCGCAGCGCCTATCGTACCCGTTAAGCGGCCGGGGCCGGAACTTGCTAAAGGGTACAGGAGGGCATTTCCATGGCTGCAAGATCGATAGCGTCGCTCACCGTCTCCTTCGGGCTGGTCGCCATTCCCGTAAAGCTCTATTCCGCGGTCCGCAATACCGGTTCCATTCGCTTCAATCTGCTTCACAAGAAGGATGGCTCGCGGCTCAAGCAGCAGTACATCTGCCTGAAGGAAGGAGTCGTCGTGGACCGCAGTGAAATCGTCAAGGGTTACGAATTCGCGAAGGACCAGTACGTGATGTTCACGCCTGCGGAGATCAAGGCACTGGAGGAGGCCGGCACTCACAGCATCGATATCCACGAGTTCGTGCCGCTGGAATCGGTGGATCCCGTCTACTTCAACACCACCTACTACCTGGCGCCCGACAAGGGAGGCGCGAAGCCCTACACGCTGTTCGCAACGGCGTTGCGTGAGAGCAGGCGCTGCGCCGTCGGGCACTGGGCTACCCGGGGCAGGGATCATGTCGTGATCCTGCGGCCCATCGAGCATGCGCTGGCATTGCATCAACTGCACTTCGCCCCTGAGGTGCTGCCGGTGAGCGAGTTGGGCGTGGAGGAGGCGAAGGTACGCGAGTCCGAGCTGAAGCTCGCGCAGCAGCTCATCGATCAGCAGACGACCGATCATTTCGATCCCAGCGCCTACACCGATGAAGTCAAAGCCAGGATCGAGGCGGCCATCCAGAGGAAGGTCGAGGGTGAGCAGATTACCGTGGCCGAGCCGCGACCGTCGTCGGATGGCAAGGTGATCGACCTGATGGAAGCGTTGCGTGCGAGCCTCAAGCGGAACACGCATGCGCGTGATGAGACGGCCCGCCTCGGGGAGCGCAAGCCGCCCAAGCGCGTTCAGAAGAAGGGGGCCGGATCGCGCAAGGCTTCCGGCCGGTAAGCGTCCTGCGGTGACTGGAATCATCTCGTGCATTCCTACGGCGTGAGCGATGTCGAGCGGCTGCTGCATTTGTCGCGCGGCACGATCCGCGGACTTGTTTCGCGTGGTTTCGTGTCGCCGGCCCGCGGGCGGCGGCGCGAGTATCGGTTCTCATTTCAGGATCTGATCGTCCTGCGTACGGCGCGGGCGCTCGTGCAGGCCAACGTGCCGGTACGGCGCATAGGACGCTCGCTGAACGCCCTGCGGCGGCAATTGCCGAAATCGGTGCCGCTGAGCGGCTTCACCATCTGCGCGGTGGGCAATGAGGTCGTCGTTCGTAAAGGCGGGAGCCGCTGGCAGGCGGAGTCAGGACAATACCTGCTCGAGCTCGATGTCAGCGTGGCCGGCGACTCGCTGCGCATCATCGAAATAAAACGCGGGCCGATAATGCCTGCCGACGCCGAGGCCGGGAATGGCTCCGTGCAGGAGGCGCAGACCTGGTTCGAACACGGTCTGTTGGCCGAAGAGAAGGACATGAAGAAAGCCCTGGCTGCCTATGAGCGTTGCCGGGCGCTGGATGCGCGTCATGTGGCCGCGAGCATCAATCTCGGCCGGCTGCACCATGAGGCCGGGCGTTTCGAGGAGGCGCAGCGCGTCTATCACGAGGCACTGCGCGAGTGCGAGCCCGATCCGACGTTGTTCTTCAATCTCGGCGTGTTGTTGGAAGATACCGCGCGCCACGAGGAGGCCATCGCGGCTTACCTCGAGGCACTCACCGCGGACCCGGATTTCGCCGACGCGCATTTCAACATCGCGCGCCTGTATGAATCGCTGGGCAGGCCGCAGCACGCGATCCGGCACCTGGGCGTGTACCGGCGCCTGCTGAAGGCTTAACGCACGCTGAACGCCGCGACTTTTCCATGTTGTCTCGCACGCAACCAGTGCGATCAGCAACAGTAACTTCCAAGCTGCCGCCTTGCACGCAGTGTGCGGGAACCACGCGGGGACGGGGCCGTTGGTACTCGTCAACCAGGCTAATTGGAGGATGACATGACAAATAATGCGACAAACAAATCAACTGCATTGCTGGCGGCGCTGGCCATAGCCTTCACCGTGAGCGCCGCGCAGGCGGCGAATGCGGCCCACGAGGAAAAGGCGCTCAGCGATGCCAAGGTTACCCTCAAACAGGCGGTCGCAATGGCGGAGCAACAGGGCAATGGCCCGGCCATCAGCGCCGAATACGAGCCGCAGAAGGGAGCTGCCGGCCACTATGAGATCAAGGTGCTGAGCAGCGACGGCGCGAAACTCGTCAAGTACCGCCTGAGCCCCGCCACCGGCAAGGTGACAGAGGCCGACAACCAGCCGTTCGAGAAGGTCTTCACGCGCATCAAGCCGACCTCCATTCAGAACGCCCCCACATCCCTCAAGTCTGCGATCACGACCGCCGAGGCGCAAAGCGGCGGCAAGGCCGTCGATGCGTCCGTGGACCGTGATGGCGACCAGGTGAAGTACAGCGTCAAGGTTGCCAAAGCCGATGGCACCACTGAGAAGATCCAAGTGAACGGCGCGGACGGCAAGGTTGCCTCTGCGAAATAACATCGACGTTGATCCGCCCTGGCGGAAGCGTTGATCCCTTGCGGGCCGCGTGCTTTGGAAGGCACGCGGCCCGCTCTCGTTGCGGCCGGGGGCAGCGCCTTGCGCCATGAACTATCATGGCGCGCCGCCCCGGGGGGGGGGTTCGGTTCTGGGTGCATGGAAGTACCGAACCGCGCAGTGTTGCACTTGCCGAACGGCAAACAGTTCTCCATCGTCGCTGACAAACTTTCGGACGTGAACGGTTACGTCGGAGCCGTCCGGTTGAATTGCCGGCCCCTGTGACGCGCGTTCACACGTCGTGAGGAAATCATGGCGGGCGCAGAGTTGCATTTGAGCATGCCATCGCAGCCTAACAAGAGCTGGCGCAGAGCCGGTCGAGCCCGGCCGTATTCGCTGTCAGTGGCGTTGCATTGAGGGTTGCGCATTCGCTGTCGCCGCAGCGCGACGGCTTGCGGCCGCGGGAATGTCGATTGCGAGTTAGACAAGGGTTGGACTGCTTTCACGCAGCCTCTTATCCCCTTCGTCAAAGCAGAGGTACCGCCATGAACACACTTCGCAGTTTCAGCATGCTGGCGGCTCTGAGTCTCGCCGGGGCAGCCTATGCGCAGACTCAGGCCACGCCCGATCCGGACACAGGACCGCCATCCCCGAGTCAGAGCTCTTCCAGCACGCAGACCACGCCGGATTCGAGCCCCAGCGCCGCATCGAGTCCCCACCAGCGGGAGGCCACTTCGCAGTCGAACCAGCAGGAGTCGACGAACAGCGCCAACCCGGATCCCTCAGCAGCCTCCTCGCCGCATCAGCGCAACACCACCAGGATGGCGGCCGCCGGCGGCAGCGTGGCTCCGGGAATGCAGGTCAAGTCGCCGTCCGGGGATGCGCTCGGCACGGTGGCGGTGATTGTTCCCGATGCCGCCAGCGATGCGGGCTATGTCGTGATCGCGACCTCGGCCGGTGACGCAACGGCTGTGCCGTATGCAACGGCGAGCTCGATGGTTAGAAACGACACGCTGGTGATGGACAAGTCGCGCTTGCAGAACGCGCCGAAGGTGCAGCGGGACCAGATGGAAGACCGCTCGAGCAACACCTGGCAGAAGAAGGCCGACAAGTATTGGACCAAGCATGGCTCGACGGATCATGGGCAGGATGCGGCATCTAAGAATCCCGACCAGGGTACTGGTACCCCGCGGTAGCAGTTCTTCCGCAGTCGGCTCACTACAATCGCGACGTACGCGAGCGGCACCGGAAGGGAGCCGCTCGCGGTCGCGTCAGGCACGGAGGCTATGAGCGCGCCGCCGGGCGCAGGCTGCCGATCAAGGCGTGAGCCATTTTGCCCGCAACGACCCGCGAGCCTCGCGCCGCCAGCGGTGCGATCACTCCGAAACCATTCTGCCTGGGGGGCGCCGTGACTGCGCGGATCTCGAGCGGACTCAGGCGCTCCGGGTAAGCTGTGGACCGAACATCCGGCGGGAGTTGCCAACGCAGAACTGTCTGCCTTGCCTGGTCATCAGCAGTCCGCCGCCGAGTCACGGGGTATGGCAGTCATCCCGGGGTGATTCGTGGGCGCGGTCACCTGGTCAAAATCGTGACCTACGGCTGGTAGACCCGACGCGCATCCTGTTTGGATGCAGGCGGGGCTCCTATACGGGCGGGTAGGGTGGATAATGCGCACCTCGCCGCGGTCGCTCCTGCAACGAATCGTGCGTCCTTGCGATCGCCGGGGCTCAAATTGGAACGCCTGTTGCAGGCCCGCTTCAGTACCATGCGCACAGTAATATTCGCAGCCTCGCCAGTTACCCGGCAGCGGTGCCAGAGATGAAGCCCCCATGACGCAACGGTCGCGCCTGCATATTCCTTACCCGCCGGCCCGCCCGGGCGACAAGCCGGACTTCAGTTACGTCCAGATCTCACCGGCCGGCGCCGTCGACCGCCCGGAGACCCGGGCGCCCGTGCGCGACATCGAAAATCTGGCCGGCCAGATGGTGCGAGTGTTGGACGAGGATGCCAAAGCGGTCGGTCCGTGGAATCCGCATCTCGAGCCCCAGGACTTGCAGGTGGGCTTGCGCTACATGTTGCTCACCCGGCTCTTCGATGACCGTATGCAGCGCATGCAGCGTCAGGGCCGCATGTCCTTCTACATGAAATCCACAGGCGAGGAGGCGGTCTCGATCGCTGCCGGCATGGCCCTGCTGCCGACCGATATGCTGTTCCCGTCCTACCGCACCCAGGGACTGCATGTCGCGCGCGGGCATAGCCTGGTCGAGCTCATGTGCCAGTGCCTGTCGAACACGCGTGACATGTGCAAGGGACGCCAGATGCCGGTGATGTATCACTGGGCCAGCGGCAACATCTTTTCCATCTCGGGCAACCTCGCCACGCAGTTTCCGCAAGCCGTCGGCTGGGCCATGGCGTCGGCCATCAAAGGCGAGGACCGGATCGCGGCGAGCTGGATCGGCGAGGGCTCGAGCGCCGAGGCGGATTTCCACCACGCGCTGACGTTTGCCGCCGTTTATCGCGCGCCGGTGATTCTCAACGTCGTCAATAACCAATGGGCGATCTCCACCTTTCAAGGTTTCGCGGGCGGCGAGCTGCAGACCTTCGCGAAGCGGGGACCGGGCTACGGCATGCCGGGCATCCGTGTGGACGGCAACGACTTTCTGGCCGTCTACGCGGTCACGCAATGGGCTGCCGAACGTGCGCGTCAGAGCGGCGGCCCGACACTCATAGAGCACGTGACCTATCGCGCGGCGGCTCACTCGACCAGCGACGATCCATCGCGCTACCGCCCGAAAGAGGAATGGCAGGCGTGGCCCCTCGGGGATCCGATCGTCCGCCTCAAGCAGCATCTCATCGCCGTCGGTGAATGGTCCGAAGAGCGTCACAGCGCGCTCGAGAAGGAGCTCGAGGCGCATGTCACGGCTTGCTGGAAGGAAGCGGCCAGTTACGGCACATTGACCGAAGGCCCGACTCTTGACCCGGCCACCATGTTCGACGACGTCTACAAGGAGTTGCCGCCGCATCTTGCGCGCCAGCGCGCAGAGTTGCTGGCGCTGTCGGGATTGCAGCCCGCACGGGATTCGGCGGAGGAACACGCTCTGGATCGCCAGACCCGGGCCGTGGCGAAGGAAGGCTGACCCATGGCACACATGAATATGGTTCAGGCGCTCAATTCCGCGATGGACATCATGCTGGAGCGCGACCCGCGAGTCGTGGTTTTCGGCGAGGATGTTGGCTACTTCGGCGGCGTATTTCGCGTGACCGACGGTCTGCAGAGAAAGCATGGCGAGCATCGGGTTCTCGACACGCCCATCGCGGAAGGCGGCATCGTCGCCGCCGCGATCGGGATGGGTGTCAACGGGCTCAAGCCGGTGGCGGAGATCCAGTTCGCCGACTACATCTATCCCGCCTTCGATCAGGTGGTGAGCGAGCTGGCCAGGCTGCGCTACCGGACCGCCGGTGAGTTCTCCGCGGCGGTAACGATCCGCACGCCCTGCGGAGGCGGCATCCGCGGCGGACAAACTCATTCGCAGAGCCCGGAAGGCATTTTCACCCACGTGTGCGGCATCAAGGTCGTGATGCCTTCCAATCCTTACGACGCCAAGGGGTTGTTGATCAGCTCGATCGAGGACGAGGACCCGGTCGTCTTCTTCGAGCCCAAGCGTATTTACAACGGCCCCTTCGACGGCGACCCTCACAAGCCTGCCATCCCGTGGAGCTCGCATCCGAGCGGGGCGGTGCCGGAGGGCTACTACACCGTGCCGATCGGGCGCGCCGAGATCGTCCGTCCGGGAAAGGATGTGACGGTATTGGCCTACGGCACCATGGTTCATGTCGCGGAAGCTGCCGT
This sequence comes from Gammaproteobacteria bacterium, assembly GCA_028293805.1. GTDB lineage: Bacteria > Pseudomonadota > Gammaproteobacteria > Steroidobacterales > Steroidobacteraceae > 13-2-20CM-66-19. Next base: position 23,204 of record JAQGOC010000268.1, on the reverse strand, counting down.
GCGACTCGCGGGAGTCGATGCGGAGATCGTCGACGTACGCACTCTGGCGCCTCTCGACGTCGACACCCTCTGCACCTCGGTATGCAAGACGGGCCGTTGCGTCGTCGTGCACGAAGCTACGCGGTTCAGCGGTTACGGGGCCGAGCTCGTTGCCACGGTACAAGAAGAGTGCTTTTGGCATCTGGAGGCGCCGATCCAACGGGTGACTGGTTGGGATACGCCGTACCCGCATGCATTCGAGTGGGAATACTTCCCCGGTCCGGCCAGGATCGCGGCGGCCCTCAAGAGCGTTATGGAGGCGGCGTGAGCCAGTACGTTTTCAAGCTGCCCGATCTCGGGGAAGGCACGGTAGAGGCGGAAATCGTCGGCTGGCGTGTCAAGCCGGGCGACCTCGTATCCGAGGACGACGTCATCGTCGAAGTGATGACGGAAAAAGCGGCCGTGGAACTGCCGTCACCGGTGACCGGTCGCGTCGTATCGACGACGGGCGGGCCCGGCGACATGGTGCCCGTCGGATCCGCCCTCATCGTGCTCGAAACACAGGCTGGCGCGACCGCAACCGCGACTGTCGCCGCCACCGCGGTGCCAGCCCCGAAGCCTGCCCCACCCCGGCCCGGAAAGGCGTCTGTTGGCCACGCGCCGGCCGCGCCTGTGCGCGGGGGCACAAACAGCGGCAAGGCCGCTGGATCGCCCGGAACCGCGATTTCGGGAAACGGCGCAGATGTTGGCCACTCCGCCATCGAGCGCGGCGGCCGCGTGGCAACCTCGCCGGCGATTCGTCGGATGGCGCATGAGGCGGGCATCGATCTCAGAGCGGTGGCTGGATCCGGCCTCAATGGCCGTATCGTGCGTGAGGACCTCGAGGCCTACGTCAAAGAGAGCGAGCCGCGCAGCGCTGGAGGCAAAGCTCCAGACAAAGATCCGGATCGGCCGGCGGCGTTGCGCTCGCGCCCCTCCGTGGAGGGTGCCACCGAGGAGATCAAGGTCATCGGTCTGCGGCGCCTGATCGCGCAGCGAATGAGCGAGGCCAAGCGGAATATTCCCCACTTCGCGTACGTCGAGGAAATGGACGTGACGGAGCTCGAGGCTTTGCGCCGGCACCTCAACGGCAGACTCGAGCACGGCACGCCCGCTTTGACCTATCTACCCTTCCTCGTTCTCGGGCTGGTGCGGGTATTGCGCGATTTTCCGCAGGCCAATGCCCTTTACGATGCGGAGCGTGGTGTGATCATCCGGCACCGTGCCGTCCATGTTGGTATCGCGACGCAGACGCCTGAAGGCCTGAAAGTCCCGGTAGTGCGCGATGCTCAATCTCGAACGCTGTGGGATCTTGCTGCGCAGATGCGGCGCGTGACCGAGGCGGCTCGCACCAACAAGGCTACCCGTGACGAGCTGAGCGGCTCGACGATCACGGTGACGAGCCTGGGCAAGCTGGGAGGCATCGCGAGTACCCCGATCATCAACGCGCCGGAGGTGGCTATCATCGGTGTGAACCGGGCGGTCGAACGCGCCGTGGTGTTGAATGGCGCCATCGCCATTCGCCGTATGATGAATCTTTCTTCCTCATTCGATCATCGGTTCGTCGACGGGTACGACGCCGCAGCGATGATCCAGGGATTGAAGGATTACATCGAACATCCCGCTACCCTGTTCATTGATTCCTGACATGAGTTAACCCTGGTTCACCGCAGTGAGGGCTCCGGGTAAGAAGGCGTCTGCTTCCGACCGCGTCGCGCGGCAGCGCAGGCTGCGGACGACGGGGCGCATCGTGACTCCCCTGCTCGTGCTCGCGGGCATTGCGGTGCTCGCGCTCGGTATCCATCTCGGGCGGACGCTCTTTCTACTGGACTCGACCGGCGAGCGCGCCCTGGGGGCCGTGGCGTTCATGGAATTGAAATCCTCACTCCACGGTGCAACCTACTATCCGGTGGTCGAGTTCACGGTCCAGGATGGCGCGACGGTGCAGTTCCGCGACAGCATGGGCAGCAATCCGCCGGCGTACCGCGAGGGCGACGTGGTCCGGGTGCTGTATTTCACGGCGTCCCCGCAGCAAAGCGCGACTATCGACAGGGGCCTGCTGAACTGGATAGTGCCCGGGGCTCTGTGTCTGCTGGGCAGCCTTCTTGCGATCGTTGCCTTGGTGGCCAGGCTGGGGGCGCCGCAGGCGCGCTGAGCCGGTCCAACCCCGGCGGGGGTGACAAGAACTCATCCTTTCGATCAGTGCCGGAATTGCGCGGGTCGTGGCAGCATACAGATGGGCGCGCAGCATCATTCGACACTCTGCGGCCGCTGGGGCGGGAATTGAGATGATCGAGATCATCGCGGAATACGGGCTGGTACTGGTGTTTGTGAATGTCCTGCTGGAGCGGGCGGGTCTACCGCTGCCTGCCACGCCGACGCTGCTCGTCTGCGGGGCTCTTGCGGCGACCGGGAGGCTGTCCCCCTGGGCGATCTTCGTGCTGGCGCTGGCCGCCTGCGTCATCGGCGACAGCCTCTGGTACTTCGCGGGCCGCTTCTACGGCCGCCGGGTAATGAAATTTCTCTGCCGCGTCTCGCTTTCACCGGATTCCTGCGTACGCACGACCGAGAATCGCTTCGAGCGCTGGGGCAGGCTCACACTGGTGCTGGCGAAATTCGTTCCCGGACTGTCGACCGTCGCGCGTCCGCTCGCGGGCGCGATGCGCCTGCCGCTGGCCTCTTTCGAGCTGCTGAACGGCTTGGGGAGCGTGCTATGGGCGGGTGCGGCGATCGGGACTGGAATGCTGTTCCAGACGCAGATCGGTCTCCTGCTGCTCCGTCTGCGGGACCTTGGGACGCTGGCGGGCGAACTGACGCTGGCAGTGGTGGCGGGCTATGTTGCCTACAAGTGGTGGGAGCGCCGCCGCTACGACAGCGTGCTGCGTCTGCCGCGCATCACTGTCGAGGAATTGCGGCGGCTCGCCGCTGAGGAACGTGCTCCGGTGGTGGTGGACGTGCGCTCGGCAATCGGCCGGCAGCAGGATCGCCGCTCCATACCGGGCGCTCTGGAAATGGGGCTCGACGAAGTGACTGCGCGGCTCGACGAGTTTCCGCCGGATCGCGAGATTGTGTTCTATTGCGCCTGCCCCAATGAGGCCTCCGCCGCGTTCGCGGCGCGCAAGTTGCTCGACCGTGGGTACGTTCGCGTTCGCCCGCTCCGGGGTGGGCTCGATGCCTGGACCGCGGCGGGTTATGAAATCGAGCACCGCCTCGGCCTGACAGACCTCCCCGAGACCCCATTGACGGTGCTGCCGGGCGTTGCAACTGTGGTTGCGCTCGGCAGTGATATCACCTCCTCCTCCTAATGAGGGACGCCGGGTCGGCGCTACAACTTTAAAATGTGTTGCGGGCGGGTTGGTCGTCAGCACCCATGGAAGGCCGTGAGGCTGCGAGGGGAGGAGGTCCGGCATGTTTGCTAAAACTGCGGTAGAGAAATGGAACCGCTTCCTGACATTGCCCGCAGCGCGCCCGGCCGCGCCCGGTACCGTGCTGCCTGGCGAGCGCGGTTGGGTCCTGGAGGCCGGGGTCGTCTGGTATTGGTACGACCTGTTATGCCCGTTCTCCTACGTCGGGCAGGACGTTCCGGGAATTCTTCGTGAGCAGGGATTGGAGGTCATCGGACTGCCGCTGCAACTGCATCCTGAAGTGCCGCCCGGGGGTATCCCCATGGGCTCGCAGGACGCAGCGCTGCGCGAAATTCTCGAACAGGAGGCCCACAAGTGCGGGCTGGAGTTGCGCTGGCCCACGCGTTTGCCGTATTCCCGCCCGGCGCTGGCGGCCGTGGAGTGGGTTCGCGAGCATGAGCCTGCGGCCTTCGCGACATTTCAGAGCGCCCTTTTTCAGGCCCACTTCGTGTTGGGTGAGGATATCGAGCTGGGCTCTGTAATCGAGTCGCACGCCGCCGCGTCCGGTGTGTACGTGCCTATTTTGCGCGCCGCGCTGGAGGACGGAAGCGCCGACTCTGCCGTTGCCCGCGCACAGACAAGCGCGCGCTCCCTGGGTATGCGCTGGACGCCGGCGTGGCTGGGGGATTAGGGCTTCTCAGTCGCGGCCGAGAATTTCGTCGCGGACATCCGCAATTTCCCGCGCACGGGACGGCCGGGCTCCTTCGCATCGGTCGGACCTTGGGCAACGGGTACTTCGTGGGCAGATGATGCGTGCCGGCTGAGTCAGCGCATCTTCGATCCAGGCGATGTTGAGTACGTTGGCCACCGCGCTGAGGCCTTGCTGCGCGGCCTTTGGAATGCGTGCTTCACCGCGCCGCTGCAGGCACTCCGCGAAGATGGAATCGATGACATCGGCGCTCTGCACGCCGTTTGCATCGAGTGCCGGAGCGAGATCCACCCCGATCGACAGCACGTGCGGATTTCCGGCCATGTCGCGCACCCGCATCGAGTGGCAACAATAAAGTAACGCGCGCTCACCATCGCGCAGCACGGAGATCTGCGATCCGGACTCGCCGCGGTGACCGTCTATCATGCGAAACACCGCCCAGTTGGGGCAGGGATCGCTCACCTGGGTCAGGTTGCCCCAGGGAAGCGGAATGCCGTTGCCGCGATACACCGCGCGCAGATAGCCCGGCGGGTAGGCATCGAAGAAGTGCCAGTACGGATAGGGCGAGACTTTGGTGACTCGCCGCATGATGACGGCGGGTGTCAGCTCGAGCTTCATGCCCGCCTCGATCCGATAGCGCTCGCGCGCGAGGAAGCGTCTGAAAGGGACTCTCGGCGCCAGCAGGGCGCCTGCAAAGAAGCTGCATTCGAAGTCGCGCCACGCGTGCAGAACGTCCTGCGCATCCATTCCGGCGGCACTCGAGCCGCCCTCCGGGCTGCCTCCCATCTCCCCGCCCGTGGCATGCGCCGACTTCATGCCATCGCCGCCGTGCAGCACCTTGTGGGCGATATGGGCCGCCAGATCAAACTTGAGGCGCGCCGGCTCGGACTGCAGGGCGCGGTTGGCATAGATGATCCCCGGCGCCTCGAAGAAGGAGCGCACCATACTGCGCACCTCACGATCCTTGTCCCGGGCGAGTACGGGCTTGCGATCGAACCAACGGATCTCGAGGCCGTGGTGTTTGCATAGGCCCACGAGATCGTCGCCCGAAAGAGGAAAGCGCCGCGCCCCCACGTTATCCGCCGCGCGCTCGAGATCGGGGAAGTCGTTCCGCGACATTTCCTGGTGCGAGCGGATGAGCAGGTGAGCGAACTGCCGGCCGGTCGTGCCCGTTTGCGCGAGCAGTTCAGGAATCGCCGCCTGCAGGACGTCCTTCGAGAAGAGAAACGCCGGCTCCAGCGGAATTCGCGTCGCGCCGCCCGAGGGCGCCGCCGGAAGCGACAGCTCGAGGTCGGCGCTTTCATCGAGAAACCAGGCCGGGTCGCGCTGAAAGACCGCGGCAATCAGTTCCAGCATGTCCTGCGAGGGGGCGCGCTTGCCGCTCTCGATCATGCTCAGGTACGAAACGGACGGTGCGGTGGCGGCGTCGCGCTGAATACAGCGCGCGGACAGCTCTTCCAGCGTCAGCGCGTTGCGCTTGCGCAGGGAGCGCAGTTTGGGCCCGAGAAAATGGCCCTTGCGCAGAAGCGGCGGCATGGCGGTACCTGCTGTGGGTTCGGTGTGAAATTAACAGTGTGAATTTTCTGGAGTCAAATTCCGGCCGGCTTGCGGATTATGCTGCCTCCCATGAACGCGAAGCCAGAAGAAGTGCTGTATTCCCGCGAACAGAATGGTCCGCGGCTCGAGGTGCTGGGGCCGCACGTCGAGCGTTCGGCCGAGGTCCTGACTCCGCTCGCGCTGCAACTGCTGGCCAGTCTGCATCGGCGCTTCAATGCGCGGCGGGTCGAGCTGCTGGCCGCGCGCGAGCGTCGTCAGGAAGAGCTCGATGCGGGCGTCAGACCGGACTTTCTCGCAAGCACGGCGGAGGTCCGCGCGGACGACTGGCGGATCTCGCCCGTGCCGGCGGACCTCGCCGACCGGCGCCTGGAGATCACGGGTCCCGTCGATCGAAAGATGGTCATCAACGCGTTGAACGCGCCGGTCTGTGCGTACATGGCGGATTTCGAGGATTCCTGCTCCCCCACATGGTCCAACATGATCCGCGGGCAGGTGAATCTCGCCGATGCCATCCGGCGGACCATCACCTACGGCGACGCCGCGACCGGGAAGATCTATCGGCTGGGCGAGCGTACCGCGACGCTCATCGTGCGGCCGCGGGGCTGGCACCTGCCCGAGAAGCACGTGCGCATCAACGGCGAATCAGTCTCCGGCGCGCTGTTCGATTTCGCGCTCTTCATCGCCAACAACCACGCGGCGCTGGCGAAGCGCGGCACTGGGCCGTACTTCTATCTGCCGAAGATGGAGAGTCATCTCGAGGCGCGGCTCTGGAACGACGTGTTTCTGGCTACGCAGGATGCGCTCGGACTGCCGCGCGGGACGATCAAGGCGACGGTGTTGATCGAAACGATTCTCGCCGCCTTCGAGATGGACGAGATTCTCTACGAGCTGCGCGAGCACGCGGCGGGGCTGAACTGCGGCCGCTGGGATTACATCTTCAGCTTCATCAAGAAATTCCGCCATCACCCGGACTTTCTCCTCCCCGATCGCGCCGCGGTCGGGATGGACCGCCACTTCCTGAAGTCCTACGCCAACCTCCTCATCAAGACCTGCCACCGGCGCGGGGCGCACGCCATGGGCGGCATGGCAGCGCAGATTCCGATTCGCCACGATACGGCTGCGAACGAAGCGGCCCTGAACCGGGTTCGTACGGACAAGCTTCGCGAAGCGCGCGCGGGCCACGATGGCACCTGGATCGCCCATCCCGGCTTGGCGCAGATCGCGCGCGACGCCTTCGACTCTGTCATGCGCGGACCGAACCAACTCGACGTCCTGCGCCTCGATGTGAATGTGTCGCCTGGCGATCTGCTCCGCGTACCCAACGGGGGGATCACCGAGAACGGCTTGAGGGCGTGCATAAGAGTCGGCGTCCAATACATCGAGGCGTGGCTGCGCGGCAACGGATGTGTGCCGCTTTACAACCTCATGGAAGATGCCGCGACCGCGGAGATCTGCCGTGCGCAGCTGTGGCAATGGATTCGTCACGGCGCGCGCACCACCGACGGGCAACTCGTCACCGCGGAGCGCTTCGATCGGCTGCTGACCGCGGAGCTGGACCGGATTCATGACGAAGTGGGGTGGGAACGGCTTGCCACAGGAGTGTTCCCGACGGCCGCCCGCCTGTTTGAGCGGATGATCAAGGAGGAGACGTTCGATGAGTTTCTCACGCTACCAGCGTACGAATTACTGAGCTGACCGATTTTATTGTGTGGAGAGTGTGCCCATGAGTGCTTACCGACCCCTTCCGACTGCAGACGAATTGCGCCGCCAATGGGGGGACAGCCCGCGCTGGCGCGGTATCGAGCGCGGCTACCAGGCCGAAGACGTCGTACGCCTGCGGGGAACGATTCCGGTTGAGCATTCGATCGCCCGGCTGACCTCCGAGAAGCTGTGGCGCTACATCAACGAGAAGCCGTTCGTGAACGCGCTGGGCGCGCTCACGGGCAATCAGGCCATGCAGCAGGTCAAGGCCGGATTGGACGCCATCTATCTCTCCGGCTGGCAGGTTGCCGGGGACGCCAACCTCGCGGGCGAGATGTATCCCGACCAGTCGTTGTATCCCGCCGACTCGGTGCCGGCTGTCGTCCGGCGTATCAACAACACGCTGCGGCGGGCGGATGAGATTCATCACGCGGAGGGCAACGACGACATCGACTGGTTGAAGCCGATCGTGGCCGATGCCGAAGCGGGATTCGGCGGCGTGCTCAATGCGTTCGAGCTCATGAAGCACATGATCGATGCCGGCGCCGCGGGTGTTCATTTCGAAGACCAGTTGTCGTCCGCGAAGAAGTGCGGCCACATGGGCGGCAAGGTACTGGTGCCCACGGCAGACGCCGTGAGCAAGCTCGTTGCCGCCCGGCTCGCTGCCGACGTGTGTAACGTGCCGACGGTGCTGATAGCGCGCACGGATGCGGAGGGTGCGAATCTCCTGACCGCAGACGTCGATGAGCGGGACCGGCCGTTTGTCGACACGACGAAAGGCCGCACTCCCGAGGGATTCTTCTATGTGAAGGCGGGTCTGAAGCAGGCCATCGCCCGCGGACTGGCCTACGCGCCGTATGCGGATCTCGTGTGGTGCGAGACGGGCAAGCCCGATCTCGAGGAGGCGAAGCACTTCGCCGAAGGCATTCACAAGCAGTTCCCCGGCAAGCTGCTCGCCTACAACTGCTCGCCGTCGTTCAACTGGAAGCGCAAGCTGGATGACGCGACGATTGCCCGGTTCCAGCGCGAGCTCGGGGCCATGGGTTATCGGTTCCAGTTCATCACGCTCGCGGGCTTTCACGCGCTCAACTATTCCATGTTCGACCTCGCGCGCGGCTACAAGGCGCAGCAGATGACGGCGTACGTGGCGCTTCAAGAGGCGGAGTTTGCCGCCGAGGAGAAGGGCTATACGGCGACCAAGCATCAACGGGAGGTCGGAGCGGGTTACTTCGATGCCGTCACCCAAACGGTCGCGGGTGGCGCGTCGTCGCTATCCGCGCTGGTGGGCAGCACCGAGGAACAACAGTTCGAGCGGGCCTGAGGCAATGAGCATCGCGCGCCGCTTCCATTGCTGCGCGCGATGTTGGGGGGCATGACGCAATGTCGTGCGATGCGGGCGTCATCGCGTCCGACAGTACCAGCCGTATGGTTACCGCAAACCGCCGGCGATGAGAGGCGCCGGCGAACGACGTGAGTTCTGCATGAGAGAAGTTTGAGCGGCCCGCAGGCGCCCCAAGCGCCAGTCAATTTGCCGTGCTTGCTCTGTACGCGTTGCTGTGTAGATCACGCCAAGCTGGCGCGGAGCTCCCGCAGCACGTAATTTGCTGTATTCGCATCGTCCCACTACCAGGCTCCGGGAGCGATGCGGCTGATCCCCCCAGCTCGTCAATACTATCTGCGCGCTGCGCCTACGCTGACGCTCGTCCTGATTTCCGGCTGCGCCACCTATGCGCCACTGCCGCTGAACAAGAGCGCCACCTTTAAGGACCAGACCGAACAGCTCAATCACGGCGAGCAGCCGCTGGCCCCGGCGCTGACCCTGGACGACGTCGCGCTTCTGGCACTGCGTAACAACCCGGACCTGGTCGCCGCCCGCGCCCAGCGGGGCCTCGCCCAGGCACAGACGCTCGCCGCCGGCATCGCGCCGAATCCTGTGCTCAACGGCAGTTATGGTTTCCTCATAGCTGGGCCCGGTACCACGGCTTGGTGCTGTATGAACAGCTGCGGTTGGCGCTCATCATCATCGCCACCTTGCTGCTGTCGACCACCGGGGTGTTCATCATCCTGTGGCTCACCGGGGTGGAGCTCAACATCACCGCTCTCATGGGCATGACCATGATCATCGGCATTGCTACCGAGATGGCGATCTTCTATGTCAGCGAGTACACCGAGTTGCGGCACACCCTGCCGCCGCGGCGGGCGCTGCGCCAGGCCAGCCGAAATCGCCTGCGACCCATCACGATGGCGACGCTGGCCGCCATCCTCACCCTGCTGCCGCTGGCCTTCGCCCTCGGCCAGGGATCGGCCATCCAGCAGCCCCTGGCCCTCGCCATCATCGCGGGCCTCCTGATCCAATATCCGATGGTGTTGCTGGCCATGCCGGTGTTGATCGGACTGACGCTCGGGAAACCCTCCGGTACGCAAGTGGTGGACCACACCGCAGTACCCCCGCAGAGCGCGCAGTAACGAAGCTCGGCTGACGGCACGAATCATGCGGCGCTGCCGATGTTACTTCCAGGAGACGAACATGCGCGCTACCGTTGTAATTGCCTGTGGACTGACAGTGATGTTGTCGGCCGCCGAGAAGCTTTGGGCTCAGGCACCCGCAGAGGCAAGGCCCTCGATATCGGCGGCGGTGAGCGATCAGCAACTGCAGTTCCGCTATGACACCGAGAAGCGCGTCATGCAGGCCAGGTCCGACCTCGGGTACGGAGTGTTCCTGGCAGAAAGTCGTGCCCTGGTCGCGTCGGCCAACTTGATGCTGGATACGGATCTGCACCTGCTGCCGCGGCTGCGGTTGCAGGTTGGGCCACAGGTGTATGCCGCGTTACTTTCAAAGCCCCACAACGACGCGCTCGCACTCGCGATCGGCGCCCGCGCCCGTTACGACCTCATACCCAGCCGCGGTATCGCAGTAGCCGCCGAGGCGTTCTATTCACCTGACGTGTTGACATTTGGCACCGCAAGAAACGCTTACGACTTCGCGGCGTCCGCCGAAATCAGGTTGTTTCGGAGAATGACCGCATTCGCAGGCTACCGTTGGTTCAAGTTCACCCTGACAAACGCCCCGGATGAACGGCTGCAGAACGAGTTATTCGCGGGCTTGCGGTGGGTGCTCTAAGGGCGCCTCGCGCTCTCGAGCAAGTTGCAACCAGCAGCATGCGCTCATTGCGGGCTGTGGGAGATCGAGCGCGGCCGGCAAGGCTCTGCAGGGATGATCAGGGAGTCCAGTGAGGCGGAGTGAGGCGACGCTTGCCGTCGGCGGAGCGTTTTACGTCCGGGTCGTCGAGATTTTCGCGGTCCCATAACTCGCACGTGACCTGACGGTGACGTTGATCGAGGGCTTCGCAGTAGTTCGTGTAGAGACACAGGCGCACCTCATTGCCACGGCCGCTCGACACTTTTCGGAACCAGTCGGGATCGGCGAGGGCTTGGCGGGCGAGGCCGATGATGTCGGCTGTGTTGTTCTCGAGAGCGGCCTCCGCCTGCTCGAAGTTGTGGATGCCGCCGACGGTGACTACGGGCGTATCCAGGTTTTGCGCGCGGATCGCTGCGCGGATGCGGGCCGTGGGTTCGAGGTTGCGACCGAAGGGGCCGTGCGCGTCGGAGTAATAGGACGGCATGCACTCGTAGCCGCTTCGGCCCGTATATGGATATGAGGCGCCGCCGACCTTGGGTTGCTTGGCGTCGTCGAATTTGCCGCCGCGCGACAGAGAAAGGAAGTCCATTCCGGCGCGGGCGAACTCGCAGCCGAAATAGATCGCATCGTCAACGTCGGTGCCGCCGTCGATGCACTCGTCGGCAAGGAAGCGGCACCCTACCGCGAAGTCCGTCCCGACTTCGGCGCGCACGCGTGAGTAGACATTCAGGGGAACGCGCACGCGGTTGGCGGCGGGGCCGCCGAAACCGTCGTCGCGGGAATTTACTCGGGAGAGAAATGACGCCATCGTATAGGCGTGAGCGTAATGAAGCTCGACGCCGTCGAAACCTGCTTCGCGGGCACGGCGCGCGGCGTCGCTGAACAGGGTTGGAAGCTGGAGCGGCAGGTCGCGGATCTGCGGCAGGTGTACGTCGGTAACGCGCTCTCGATAGCCGAAGTCGAGGGCCTCCAGCTCGCGTGCATCGAGAACTCTCTCTAGCTCCCTGCGTGCGAGAGTTGGAAGCCACGCGCGCACCTGTACATCCTCGGCATCAGCACGGCCAAATGCGCTGCGGTGGCGGGCTGTGATGGCCAGAAACTGCGCGAAATAGCGGGCCGGATCGGGGCGGCGGCGGATCGCCAGGAAATCGATGATCTGTATGAAAAGGCGCGTCTCGCCACCACTCGCCTCGCGCACCACGCGCACGAGGTCGCGCAGGCCGGGGAGGAAGCGATCGTGCCCGATGCGTAGCAATGGGCCGCTGGGCACATCGCGAATACCCGTTGCTTCGACGACAATCGCTCCGGGGCGCCCGCGGGCGAAGCACTCGTACCAGTCGAGGACGTCGGGAGTGACAAAACCTGCGTCACTCGCGCGCCACGGGACCATGGCCGGTACCCAGGTGCGCTGTCGCAATCGCACTTTTCCCACATCAACAGACGAGAACAGGCGGGAGGCGGCCGCTTCAGCTGCGCTCGGCCAGGGACCCGGGCGCGGGTCATGACGAATTCGTTCAGGCGGCCGCCACATATGCGGTCAGTGAGCTACAGCGCTTCCGGCAGGACGGCCGTAGCTTCGATCTCGACTTTGGCGGCGGATTCCATGAGAGCCACCACCTGCACGACGCTCATTACCGGAAAGTGCTTCCCCATCACGGTGCGATAGGCTGCGCCGATCTCCCGCAACTGCGCGTAATACTCGTCGCGGCTCGTGACATACCACGTCAGCCGCACGATATGCTCCGGGCGCCCGCCGGCCTCGGCAAGTATCGCCACTATGTTCTCCAGCGCCTGTTTCACCTGCGCGGACATGTGGGGGCTCGCGAAGCGCTCTTCGGCATCCCAGCCTATCTGGCCGGCAATGAAGATCTGCCGTCCGCGCGCGGCCACGCCGTTGCTGTAACCCTTGGGGCGCGGCCAGCCCCGCGGTTGCAGAATCTCAAATCCGTTCGCGTTCATGTTGCTTTTGCCATGTTGAGAAGCTCGCGGCCAATGATCAATTTCTGAACCTCAGTGGCGCCTTCGTAGATCCGCAACGCGCGGATATCGCGGTACAGCCGTTCGACAATTTCGCCGTGCACGACGCCACGGCCGCCGAACAGCTGTAGCGCTTGGTCGATTACCCGTTGCGAGGATTCGGTCGCCGTCATCTTGGCCATGGCCACCTCCTTGGCGGCAGGCCGGCCCGTGTCATGCAGCCATGCGGCACGGTAGGTCAAGAGGCGAGCCGCGTCGATCTGCGTCGCCATGTCGGCGAGGGCGGCTTGCGTGAGCTGGAAGTCGGCCAGCTTTTTACCAAACATCGAGCGCTTGACGGCGTAGTCCAGCGCTTCGTCGAGCGCGCGTTGCGCGAAACCCAGGGCGGCCCCGGCTACAGAGGTGCGGAAGATGTGCAACGTCCGCATCGCAAGCTTGAATCCATCTCCCTCGGCTCCCAGCAGATGTGCGGCTGGTATTCGGCAGCGTTCGAAGGAGAGTGTGGCCAGTGGGTGCGGTGAAATCACATCGATGCGCCTGGAAATGGAGAATCCGGGCGTACCTGCATCGACCACGAATGCACTGATTCCTCGAGCTGACACGGTTCCGTCAGGGCGCACTTCGGCAGCGCTCGTGCGGGCAAAGACGCAATAGAGCTCTGCGATACCGCCGTTGGATATCCAGGTTTTCTCGCCGTCCAGAACGTAGGAATCGCCGTCGCGTCGCGCGCGGCATTTGATCGCGGCGACATCGGATCCGGCGTCCGCCTCGGACAGAGCGAACGCAGCGATGGCTTCGCCCGCCGCTACTCGAGGAAGATAACGCTCTTTCAGCTCGGGCGAGCCGGCCAGCGAGATGGCTCCGCTGCCCAGCCCTTGCATGGCGAAAGCGAAGTCCGCGAGAGCATCGTGTCGCGCCAGGGTTTCACGAATCAACGCTAAGGAGCGCACGTCGAATGCGGCAGGCGGATCGCCCAGAGGCTGCACACCGGAGCTACGGACGTGGGCCGTAGCCGCGGACTGCAAAGATAAGGGGTGAACCGAGGGAACAGAGTGTCGCGTCCAACCTGCGCGCCCCAGATCGCGCACGAGTTGCCGACAGGCGTTGTCGACAGAGTCGCGATCTTCGGCCGTCTTTCGATTCGCGAAATAACGTGTTGACCAGTCGCTCAAGCGCTCCGCGAGGTCGCGATGCTCAGGCGCGAAGAATGGCCATTCGAGAAAGCTTGTGGCGTCCACGATCGGCTCAATCCCCCTCGAACTCTGGCTTTTGTTTCGCGACGAATGCGTGATAGGCGCGGTGGAAATCCCGCGTCTCCATGCAGACCGCCTGTGCTTCGGCCTCGGCATCGAGCGCGGCCTCGACGGACATGTTCCATTCCGCCTGCAGCATCCTTTTGGTCATCGCGTGGGCGAAAGTCGGCCCCTGCGCGATCTGCGCGGCGAGCGCGACAGACTCCGCCAACACGCTCTCGGAAGCGATCAGGCGATTGAAGAATCCCCAGGCCAGCCCTTCGTCCGCGGACAGGGATCGACCGGTGAACAGAAGCTCGGACGCGCGTCCCTGGCCGATGATTCTCGGCAGGATCGCGCAAGCGCCCATATCGCAGCCGGCGAGCCCGACGCGCGTAAACAGGAAAGCCGTGCGTGCGTTGGGCGTGCCCAAGCGAAAGTCCGAAGCCATTGCAAGGATGGCGCCTGCGCCGGCGCAAACGCCATCCACCGCCGCGACGATGGGTTGGGGGCAGGCACGCATGGCCTTGACCAGATCGCCCGTCATGCGCGTGAAGTTGCGCAAGCCCGCGGCGTCCATGCGTGTCAGTGGGCCGATGATCTCGTGGACATCGCCGCCCGAGCAGAAATTTCCCCCGGCGCCGGTGATGACGATTGCGCGGATCTCCTTCACGGCGACGAGCGTACGGAAGAAGTCACGCAACTCGGCGTACGACTCGAAGGTGAGCGGATTCTTGCGCTCCGGCCGATTCAGCGTAACAACTCCGACACGTCCTTCCTGGCTCCATTGGAAGTGCCGCGGCTGGAACCGCGCCGGATCGCAAGGGGAGGCTTGGGTCATGCTAAACCACGCAATTGGGCCATGCGTCCGCTCGTAGCTCCCGGGCATTGCCCGGGTTTTAAGCGCGTACGCTCGAAAGAAGAAAGTGCGCTCATGAGTACGTCAACCCGGCGGCTGGCCGCGGACGTGCGTCTTGAGCTCGCCCAGCAGATCGACGAGCTGCTTCTTCTGCTTTTGGCTCAAGGGCGCGAACAGGTCGATGACCCATTGCTCGTGTTCGGCGGCCATGCGTTGGAATTGCCGCTGTCCGTCCGCGGTGAGCTTGACGCGGAACACGCGCCGGTCGGCGGCATCCACCTCGCGTACGACCAGGCCTTCCTTCTCGAGGCCATCGGTGATGCCTGTGACGTTGCCGCCGGTCACCATCATGCGTTGGGACAACTCGCTCATCTTCAGGCCGTCGGGCGCACGTTCCAGCTGCGCCATGAGGTCGAAGCGCGGCAGGGTCGTGTCGAACTTCGCCTGCAGGTTCTGACGGATGCGGTTTTCGATCTGGTTGGTACAAGAGAGAATGCGCAGCCACAGACGCAGCGACACATGATGGTCGTCGTGGACGCGCGTCTCCGCATCGACGGGCGGCGTGTCGAGGACCTTGAGCGAGCCCCTTTCCTTCGACATTTCCTTTGCCATTATGTGACCTCCCCGCCCGCAACCACGATACTTTGACCTGTTATGCTCTCTGCGCCGGGCCCGCACACCCACAACACGGTATGCGCGACTTCCTCGGGGGTGATCAGCCTGCGCTGAGGATTCGTCGCCACGAGGGTTGCCAGCGCTTCGGCCTCACTGCGGCCCGTCTTGCTCGCGATGTTGGCGATAGCGTCGCGAACGATGTCGGTATCCGTGTAGCCGGGACATACCGCGTTCACGGTGATGTTTTTGGTAGCAAACTCCAGCGCCAGCGAACGCGTCAGGCCGATCACCGCGTGTTTCGAAGCGACGTAGGCGGAGATATAGGCTGCGCCACGCAAGCCGGCAATACTGGCAATGTTGACGATGCGGCCGAATCCCCCTTGCAGCATGTCAGGCACAGCTTGCCGGGTGCACAGATAGGTGCCCGTCAGATTCACCGCGAGAATCCTGTTCCACACAGTCTCATCCGTGTCTGTGAACTTCGCGCTAGCCGCCTGGCCCGCGTTGTTGATCAGGATGTGCACGGGCCCGAAGTGCTGGCGCGCCGTCGTGAATGCGGCACTCACGGAGTCCGCATCGGTAACGTCCGCCGTGATTGGAACCGCGCGGCTCGTTCCGCCCAACGCTGTCGAGACCGCACTCAGATTCCCTGCGTCTCGTCCAAGCAGAGACACTCGCGCGCCCCGCGCGGCCAATGCCGCGGCAATGGTGCTGCCAATGCCACGGCTCGCACCGGTTACGACCGCGTGCCGATTCGCAAAAATCGCTTCGTCAGTCATGAGGCCTCGTCCATGTTGAGGGGAGCCGCTGCGATCTGAGCCGCACGCTGCAGGTTACGCTCGAGCTGGTGCTTGCCCGCAAGATACTGCTTCGGCCACCACTGATCGGGATACCCCTGCTCCGCGGCTGCCTCCAGGGTCCAGGCGGGATTTGCCAGATGCGGGCGTGCAATCGCGCACAGGTCCGCGCGACCGGCGGCGATGATCGAATTCACGTGGTCGGGGTCGTAGATATTGCCGACCGCCAGCGTGGCAATGCCAATCTCGTTGCGGACCTTGTCTGCGAATGGCGCCTGGTACATGCGGCCGTACACCGGCCTTTGCCAGGCGACCGTCTGTCCGGTCGACACGTCGATGAGATCGACTCCTTCCTCCTTGAATGCCCGCACGCTCAGCAGCAGGTCTTCGTCGGACAACCCGCCATCGGCCCAGTCGGTGGCGGAGATGCGCACCGATAGGGGTTTTCCCCCAGGCCACGCCGCGCGGACCGCTTTCAACACTTCGAGAGGAAAGCGCAGCCGGCCGTGGATGTCGCCGCCGTACTCATCCGGGCGTTGGTTGGTGAGAGGGGACAGGAACGAGGCCAGCAGATAGCCGTGCGCCATATGCAGCTCGAGCATGTCGAAACCGGCCCGCAGGCCCAGGTGCGTGGCGTGCACGAACTCTGCGCACACCTTGTCCATGTCCGCGCGGCTCAGCTCTTGTGGTGTCTCGCTGACACCCTCCAGATACGGAATTGGGGAAGCGGACACGATGGGCCAGTTGTCCGCCGGCAGCGGATGATCGATCTTTTCCCAACCGAGCTGCGTCGAGCCCTTGCGTCCGGAATGCCCGAGCTGCAGGCAGAACTTTGCGGGTGTGCGCTCGTGTACGAAGTCGACGATGCGACGCCAGGCGTCACGCTGCGCTTCGTTCCACAACCCTGTGCACCCGGGTGTGATGCGCCCTTCCGGAGAGACGCAGGTCATTTCGGTGTAGAGAAGGCCGGCGCCACCCATGGCACGATGACCGTAGTGGACCAGGTGCCAGTCGTCGGGCATTCCGTCTCTCGCGCAGTACTGCGCCATTGGCGAGACGACGACGCGGTTGGCCAGCTCGAGCTCGCGAAGCTTGAACGGCAGGAACATCGGTGGGCGCGCGTTGTCGGTGCCATTACGGGTGGCCAGCCACCGCTCGTAGCCGGCCACGAACTTCGGATCGCGCAGTTTCAGATTCTCGTGACCGATGCGCTGGCTGCCGGTGAGCAGGCTGTAGGCGAACTGCTCCGGCGGCAGGCGCGCATAACGGGCGACGTTCTCGAACCACTACATGCGGTTGCGGGCGGCGCTTTGCAGCTTGAGCACCTCCAGGTTGCGTTCCTCACGGTATGCGCCGAGCGCGCCATCCAGGTGGCTGTGGGCGGCACTCGTGACATGGTGGGTGAGTGAAATGGCATCTTCCATGGCGAGCTTGGTTCCCGAGCCGATGGAGAAGTGCGCTGTGTGCGCAGCATCTCCTATAAGAACGAGCCTGTCATGATGCCACCGCTTGCAGACCACGCGGTTGAAGTTGAGCCAGGCCGAGCCGCGCAGATGCGCGGCGTTGCTCTGCAACCTGTGCCCATCGAGGTAGCGGCCGAAGAGCTGCTCGCAGAACGCGATCGATTGCGCGGCATCGAACTGGTCGAGTCCGTGAGCCTTCCAGGTCTCCTCGCGCGTCTCGACGATGACCGTCGAGAGGTCCCGGCTGAACTGGTAGGCGTGGATCTGGAACCAGCCGTGCTCGGTGCGCTCGAAGGCAAAGGTGAAGGCCGCGAAGGCCTGGGTCGTGCCGAGCCAGATGAAGCGGCATTTGCGCTTGTCGACATCCGGCTGGAATATGTCCGGGTGCCGGTTGCGTGTGCGGCTGTTCCCGCCGTCCGAGGCAATGACGAGGTCCGCATCGGCGAAGGCCTGGTCGTCCTCGATCTCGTGCTGGAAGGTCTGGTGCACGCCCAGCTCGCGGGCACGCTCCTGTAGAATCTGCAGCAGCTTCCTGCGGCTGATGCCGCAGAAGCCATGACCGCCGCTGACGAACTTGCGGCCGCCGAAATGGATGGCAATATCGTCCCAGTGATGAAAATTCGCGAGAATCGCGCGGTGCGATTCGGGATCGGCGCTGCGGAAGTTCCCCATCGTCTGGTCGGAGAACACCACGCCCCAGCCGAACGTATCATCCGGCCGGTTACGCTCGTAAACCTCCACCCGCGCGGCCGGCAGGGCCTTGCGCAGCAGGATGGACGAGTACAGCCCCGCCGGGCCGCCGCCCATACAGACGATTCGCTTCATGGCGGCTTCGTTCCCCTCTTAAAACGTATCGCAACCCAAGCCGCGTATGTTATATTGCCGAATAATTGAAGTGTCAAAAAAAATCGCACACAGAGCACGGAATTATGGCCACACAACCTGTCTCTAAAGTCCCTTCCGAAGCACTCGCCCAGCTGGTGAGCGGCATTGTCACCGGCGGCATCCGCGTCGTGGATTTGACGGGTCCCCTGGAGGCGTCAACGGTGACCATTCAGCTGCCGCCGCCCTTTGCGCCATCCGCCCCGTTCTCCCTTCAGGAGATCTCGCGCTACGACGAGCGGGGGCCGGGGTGGTACTGGAACAACATTGCCTGCGGCGAGCACACGGGCACGCATTTCGATGCGCCCGTGCATTGGGTGACCGGCAAGGACTATCCGAACAACGCCACGCACAATATCCCCGTGGATCGGTTCATCGGTCCGGCATGCGTCATCGACGTAGCGCAGCAGGCGCAGGCAAACCCCGATTTCCTGCTGACGCAGGCGGTGGTGGAGGAGTGGGAGAGGCAGCACGGCCGCATTCCTCCGCATGCCTGGGTGCTCATCCGGACCGACTGGTCCAAGCACGGGACGGGTAAGAAATTCCTGAACGCGGGACCGGACGGTGCCCATACGCCGGGCTTCGATCCCAAGTGCGTGCCGTTCCTCGCGAAGGAGCGGGACATCCTCGGCGTGGGCGTTGAAACGGTCGGTACCGACGCGGGACAGGCGCATAGCTTCGACCCCATGTTCCCCTGCCACACCATCATGCACGGTTCGAACAAGTTCGGTCTGGCCAGCCTCACCAATCTCGATCAGCTGCCTCCGACCGGGGCGGTGGTGATTGCGCCGCCGCTGAAGATTGTCAACGGTTCCGGCAGCCCGCTGCGCGTGCTGGCCCTGGTTCCGGTTTAATCAGGAGAGACTGTCGTGGCAGAGCGCTCGTTTGCGAAAGAAGTCCAATCGCTGCGCCTCGGCGCAGGCGCGGAGTTCCGCGGGGAAGGCATTCTCGCGGTCACCAAGGCTCTCCTGCAATCGGGCGTGGCGTATGTCGGCGGCTATCAGGGCGCGCCGATCTCTCATCTGATGGATGTCCTGGCGGATGCGGAGGAGATTCTCAACGAGTTGGGCGTGCACTTCGAAGCCAGCGCTTCGGAGGCCACCGCTGCAGCGATGCTCGCCGCATCCATCAACTACCCGATACGAGGTGCCGTTACGTGGAAGTCCACGGTCGGCACCAATGTGGCTTCCGATGCCCTGGCCAATCTCGCTTCCTCGGGGGTGCTCGGCGGCGCCCTGATCATCCTCGGCGAGGACTATGGCGAAGGTGCGAGCATCATGCAGGAGCGCACGCACGCGTTCGCGATGAAGTCGCAGATCTGGCTGCTGGACCCGCGCCCTCATCTGCCCGACATCGTACGGGCCGTAGAGAAGGGTTTCGAGCTTTCCGAAGCCACCAACACCCCCGTCATGCTGATGCTTCGCATCCGCGCCTGCCATGTCTATGGCCGCTTCACGACCAAGGCCAACAAGCGGCCGGCGTTCTCCGCGGCCGATGCTCTCGCCGCCCCGTCACGCGACTACAGCCGCATCATCCTGCCGCCGTCCACGTATGCGCAGGAAAAAGAGAAGATCGAGCAGCGCTTCCCGGCGGCGCTGCGTTTCGTTGTCGAGCAGCAGTTGAACGATTTCATCCCCGGGGAGGCCGACGACATCGGCATCGTTCTGCAGGGCGGGTTGTACAACAACGCTCTGCGGGCTCTCGAGCTCCTGGACTGCGCGGATACGTTCGGCAATACCAGGATTCCGTTGTACTGCCTGAACGTCACGTACCCGCTGGTTCCGCAGGAATGGGTGAAGTTCTGCAGCGGCAAGCGCGCAGTGCTGATCGTGGAGGAGGGCCAGCCCGAATTCATCGAACAGGCGGCGAACCAGATTCTGCGTAAGCACGATGTCGCGGCACGTCTTTTCGGCAAGGATGTGTTGCCGATGACCGGCGAGTATTCGGTCGATGTCCTGCGTAAGGGACTCGGTGAGTTCATCGGACGCTGGGCCCCGCAGCTGCGTGCGGCGCAGCCCGCCGCGCCGGCTCGCGAGATCGTCGAAACTCCGCTCGTGCCTGCCGCGCGGCTCGCCGCTTTGATTCCGGCGCGGCCGTCGGGCTTGTGCACGGGTTGTCCCGAGCGTCCCTTCTTTTCGGCCATGAAGCTGTTGCAGCGGGAGATCGGGCCGTTGCACATCAGCGCCGATATCGGCTGCCATTCATTCGCGACGCTGCCGCCTTTCAACATGGGCAACAGCATCATGGGTTACGGGCTGGGCGCTGCCGGGGCTTCGGCGCTCGGCACCGAAGGCGGCCGGCGTGCAGTCTCCGTCATGGGTGACGGCGGGTTCTGGCACAACGGCCTCACCAGCGGCATCGGCAATGCAGTGTTCAATCGACATGATGACCTGACGGTCATAGTCGACAACGGCTACTCCGCTGCAACGGGTGGTCAGGACATTCCTTCTTCGCGTGCTCCTAACGAGCACCGCGCGGGGAATAACACGATCGAGAATGCGGTGAAGGGCGTCGGCGTCAAATGGGTGAAGCGCACGCACACCTTCGACATGCAAGGGACTTTGAAAGTTCTGCGTGAGGCGCTGAGTACCGGTTTCCGCGGCCCGAAGGTGATCATCGCCGAAGGCGAGTGCCAGCTGAATCGCCAGCGGCGCGTGAAGCCGCTGATGAAGAAGGCGATCAAGGACGGCAAGCGCGTGGTGCGCGAGCGGTTCGGCGTCGATGCTGAGACCTGCACGGGTGATCACTCGTGCATTCGTCTCTCGGGCTGTCCGTCATTGACCGTCAAGAAGAACCCCGATCCGCTGCGTACCGATCCGGTCGCGTATGTCGACAACAGCTGCGTCGGGTGCGGCGTGTGCGGTGAAGTAGCGCACGCGGCCGTCCTTTGTCCGTCGTTCTATCGAGCTGAGCTGGTGTACAACCCGTCCGCCTGGGATCGGTTCCTCAACAAGGTGCGCGGCGCGATCATCGGCAGCCTCCAACAGCGAAGCGAGCGTAAGCGGTTGCAGTATGCCCTCTGAGCGCCCGATCAAACTCACCATTGCCGCCCTGGGCGGCCAGGGCGGCGGGGTTCTGGCGAACTGGCTGATCGGCATCGCCGAGTCGGAAGGCTACATCGCACAATCGACGTCGGTGCCCGGCGTCGCGCAACGTACCGGCGCTACGATTTATTACCTCGAATTCTTTCCGCAAGCCGCCGCTGTCGAGGCCGGGCGCGACCCGATCATGGCTCTCATGCCGGTCTCGGGCGATGTCGACTGCGTGTTGGCCTCGGAGCTGGCCGAAGCCGGGCGTGCCATTCAGCGTGGTCTCGTCACGAACGACAGGACTACGCTGATCGCTTCCTCGCATCGCTCGTATTCGATCAGCGAGAAGAGCGCGATGGGGGATGGCTCGGCCGACGAGAAGCAGCTCATCGAGCTGGTGGGAAGTCAGTCGAAGCGCCTCATCCTGTTCGACATGGAGGCCGTGGCAGAACAGCACCAGAGTGTCATCAGCTCGGTGATGCTGGGTGCGCTGGGCGGCAGCGGAGTGCTGCCGTTCCGGAAAGCAGCCTTTGAGGCGGCCATCAAGAAGGGTGGCATTGCGGTCAAGACGAATCTTGCGGCCTTCGAGGATGCGTACCAACGCTCCGTCGCCGGCGGTGATGCCGGACGCGCTACACAGGCCGAAGCGGCTGGAATTGGCGAGCTGAGCGAAGTGCCCGCGCAGGCGCGCTCCCCCAAGCTGCAACCGCTGTTGGATCGTGTGCGGCGATTCGCGGTACCGGTGCAGAGGACGGCGCTCGAAGGCGTCCGGCGCGCGATCGACTACCAGGATCCTGCGTATGCGGCGCTTTATCTGGAACGAGTGGAGAAAGTCGCTGTGCTCGATGCTAAGCAGAGCAACGGTGGCGCCGGCCGAAGTAGCACTGACACTGATCGCGTCGGCCCTTGGGCGCTCACCGAGGCTACGGCGCGCAGTCTCGCATTGTGGATGACGTTCGAAGACACCATTCGGGTTGCGGACCTCAAGACACGGCCGGCGCGGTTCGCGCGGGTACGTGAGGAGATTCGCGCGGATGCGGGGCAGTTGTTTGGCATCTCGGAATTCATGAAGCCGCGGGTTGTCGAGATGGCTGGGACGCTGCCAGCCCGGTTGGGGCGGTGGGTTTTGCGGTCGCCTGGCGTGTGCCGCTGGCTTACGCGGTGGACTGGTGGCAGGCATGTGCGGACCGGCACGGTCACCGGGTTTCTCATGCTGTACATCCTGGGCGGCATGAAGCGGTGGCGGCGGGGCACTTTGCGGTATCAGGAAGAGAATGAGCGCATCGAGCAGTGGCTGGTGCGGATCGAGCGGCTGGCGGGCACTCACTATGCGCTGGCTGTGGAGTTGGCGCGGGCGCAGCGGCTCGTGAAAGGCTATGGCGATACCCACGAGCGGGGGTGGCGGAACTTCAGCACGCTCGTCGAAAAGATTGATGAGTTGGCGCTCAGGCCGGATGGGGCTGCGGTGTTTGCGCGGTTGATGTCGGCCGCGTTGGCGGACGAGGAAGGGAAGGCACTGGCGCGTGAGCTGGCGCAGATCAGCAGTTTGGCGGTGGTGAAGGTGGCGTTGGAAAGGGCCCGAGCCTAGAACCGGCGGCGATCCGGGCCTACGCAATGAGGAAGGGAAGGCGCTGGTCCACGACCTGTCATCCTAGAAAGCGTTGAGGCCCGTCAGTGCGCGTCCGATGGTGAGCTGGTGGATGGTTTGGGTGCCCTGGTAGTTGATGACGGTTTCGAGGTTGAGCATGTGGCGGATCGGGACGATCTCGGCGCTGATGCCGGCCGCGCCCAAGAGGTCGCGGCAGTCGCGGGCGACCTCGAGGGCCATGCGGCAGTTGTTCCATTTGGCCAAGGACACGTGCGTGGGCTGCAAGGTGCCCTG
>JAQGOC010000024.1 GCA_028293805.1 Gammaproteobacteria bacterium | reverse complement strand
GGATCGACCAGTCGATACAATCGGCCGCAGTCCGGTACGGCTGTAGGCCCCGCTCGGGTCCGTGCTCGCTTCCGGAAAGACGATCTCCTGACCGTCGCAACGCATGATGACGAAGAGGCGTTTGCGCGTGGTCGGGGCGCCGTACCGGCATGCGCGCAACTCGCGCATATCGATTGAATAGCCGAGGTTCTCGAATTCGCGATGCCGGCTCCGGAACGTCCCGCGGCGGGCTGGGCAAATCTTGCCGTCCGGCAGGAGCGGTCCCCAGTCGGCGAACTCTTCAACGTTCTCCAGCATGATCACGCGTGGGCGGACGGCCTTCGCCCAGCGGGTGAGCAGCCAGGCCAAGCCGCGGCGGCGCCTCGCCTGGTTGCGGTCCCGGAAAGGCTTGCCGCCGCGAGCCTTAGAGTGGAACGAACAGTTGGGAGAGAACCAACCGAGGCCGACCCACCGGCCGCGGACGAGTTCGGTCGGATCTACGTCCCAAACGCTCCCGCAGAAGTGCTCGGTGCCGGGATGGTTTACCCGGTGCATCTCGACCGCTTCGGGATCATGATTGATCGCTTAGTCGACTGGGCGCCCGAGGGCCTGCTCGATGCCTTCGCTCGCGCCTCCGCCGCCGGCAAAGTTGTCGACGGTGATCTCGTCGAGGCGGCTCAAGACGCCGCCCGCTGGCCCGGAAAAGGCGTCCAGAACGGGGAGGCCGATTTGAGTCGGCTCAGGTACTTAGGTACGCGTTTCCTAGGGGAATACTGGACGGTTTCGAGTGGTACTTTCCCTGACGAATCAACAGGGTTACGTGCTAGAAAGCGCCGGCATGGCATGGAAGAGGTCGTCGGTTCGATCCCGACTGGCTCCACCACTATCCCTCGCGTTTGAGGGTAGTCCCGATTCCCGGGTACGCGCCCCAACGCTCATCGATCCCGCATTTGGTGAAATAAGCCGTCTTGCCTGGCAGGGCCGCCGGCCGGTGTCGGAATCAATGGCGACTGTCGTCCACCGAGCGCGCTCCACGCATAGAGTTTGCTGTCTCCCCGGAACACGACGCAGCCCCCGCTCGTCTCGTATGCAAAGTGTTCGTACTGAGCAGCGCACGATGCTTGCCGCCACTAAGATCCTGAAGCGTCTGGCCGAATCGGTACCCACGCCTCATGTGGTGGTAGCGTGATCGCCGCCGTGCTCGGCCGGGTGCTCAGGGGCATTCGAGCCGGAGAAAAGAAACTGCTGTGGAATGATCCGGTCGTCCGGTCCGCGCCGGAGACGCTGCTTCTCTCCAGCCCCGCCTTTCAAGATGGGGGCGTCATGCCGGCTAAGTATGCAGCACGCGCGATTGGCGGCGACGCTCAGTCGCCGCCCTTGACCTGGGCGAACGTGCCACCTGATGCGGTCGAGCTGGTGCTTATAATGGAAGATCCCGATGCACCGCTGCCGGCGCCCTCTTTACACCTGCTGGCCGTAAGCATTTCCGCGCGAGCCGGCGGATTGGCACCAGGAGAGCTGAATGGTTCGCCGCCCGCGGCGGTCCGATTCGGGCACTGGCTGTTGGGCAGAGCTGTTTATCGAGGACCCATGCCTCCTGTGTCGCACGGGCCGCATCGATACGTGTTCCAGCTGTTCGCACTGGATAAAGCGCTCAGCGCGGGTGTCAGCTTCAATAGAAAAGCGCTGCTCCGGGAGATGCATGGCAAGATCCTGGCCCGCGGGCGCTTGACCGGCCTGTTCGAGCGCAAGTGACAGGATCCGGCCGGTGCGGTGACCACAGCGCCGGTACCGATGTTCCCGTCGGATCGAGAAGGGTGCGCTTTCGATGGCCGGTCTGAGAAAGCCAGACGAAAGAAACGCACCGCTCGTCCGTGGTCGCACTCCATGAGGTGATGGTCCCGCTTCCCGTCGGGCTCGGCAGTGTTTTTAAATTTGCTTCCCGCGCGAATCGTGAGTACCTCATCGTCGAGTGACACCTCGAGGTCCTCAAACATCCGTCGGCGTTGACTTGTATCAATTTCGGAGTTGAGGCCCCGGCCGGTGCGCGGCGCATACAATTCAGGCGGCGGAGTCGCTGCGCTCCATTGGGCAACGGTATAAGCTTGCGGAAGTCGCCGTGTGGCGCGAGCTGGCTGCGAC
Source organism: Gammaproteobacteria bacterium (assembly GCA_028293805.1). GTDB lineage: Bacteria > Pseudomonadota > Gammaproteobacteria > Steroidobacterales > Steroidobacteraceae > 13-2-20CM-66-19. The sequence goes on along the minus strand of JAQGOC010000024.1, from coordinate 895 downwards.
GTGTTCGCTGTTGTGCAGCCCCCGGTGCTGCCATAGGACGTCTGCATGCCGCAACAGACCACTCATGGTCCGGCCAAATCGGGCGGCGGTACGCGCATGCGCGTACGAAAGCGCGGCTCGCTGGAGGGTCGGAGGGCGACCGATGTCGCAGAGACCGCCTCAACGCCGCTGCGTTCCGCACTGGACGCGCTTGGCGGAGTGCATGTGTGTTCCCTGTACGAAGCCCGACAGGACTGTCCGGAAATTCTCAAAGCCTTCCTGGAAGTCGGGATTGCGCGGGGCGAAAAGTGTCTGTGCCTCGTGTCGGGCGGCTCTGAAAAATCGCTTCGCGAAATGATGCGTGCCGCCAGCCCACGGATCCATCGTGCGGTGGGATCCCGTGTTGTTGATCTCACGACCATTGAGCGCGCGTATTTTACCCACCGAGGCCCTCTCACACAGCGCACTCTCGATTTCTGGCGCAAGGCTGGCGAACAGGCTGCCGCTGAGGGATTCTCGGGCCTACGCGGGGTCGTACAAGCGGATGGGGTTCTCGGTGGCCCCGCAGTGCTCGCGCGTTGGATGGAGTACGAAAACAGCTTGACGCAGGTGCTGGCAGAGAGCGGCGGAACCCTGCTCTGTATGTACAATCGCTCGGCACTGCCATCGGAGTTCGTTCGCGATGCCCTCCAGGCTCTTGCGATCGTGGCCCACCGGGGCCGGATCGCCAACAATACCTTTCACGTACCACCCGAAGAATACGCTGCTCCGGACAAAGCCCAGCGCGAGGTGCAAAGAATGCTGCTCAGTTTGGGCGGCCGCCGGAGCAGGGAGGTGGTATCGCGGCCCCTGGCTGCCAAGACGAACCGACGCCTGAGAGAGGCGCAACGGACGGTGAAGGCGTGCGAGAGCCTGA